>NZ_JCASIH010000004.1:0-309308 GCF_059685935.1 Telluria sp. ZT3P39 | reverse complement strand
ATGCGCCCAATTCGAGCATGCCAAGGCACATCTGACTCCCGCTCCGGCGCCCTGAGCTCCCCCTTGGGGACATTTCTACTTTGGAGAGCAGGGGACATTTCTATTTAGCGTTGACAGCCTCATCGAGACAAGCCCGGCAAAACATGTCCGGCGCCCGGTTTTTTGGGCGAGGGCGGGTGGCGGACGCGCGTGCCGAATCCACGCTTGACCAGTACATCGTTGGGCGGCGCAACAACCCGGCAGTTCGATTTCAGCACTGGCAGTGAGAGCGCACAACGAAAAAAGGACCAGATCTTTCGATCTGGTCCTTCATATCTTTTGGTGCGGCTGGCAGGAATCGAACCCACGACCCCTTGGTTCGTAGCCAAGTACTCTATCCAGCTGAGCTACAGCCGCCCGATGCACGCATTATAGCAGCCCGATTTTGTTTCCGGAAGCCTCATTTTTTTCCGCGGGCAAAGCTGCTCTGTTAGATTAGCCGGGTTGGAACACTTTGGATACGTATGCTTGCCTTGAAGCCGGGACCGCGCCTTGCCCTGACTGCCTTGTTCACCCTTGTACTGTGGCTCCTGGCGGCAGCCGGGGCCGGCGCCGCGCCGCGCAGCCTGCGCTTCGAGCGGCTGTCGATCGAGCAGGGCCTGTCGCAGCAGTCGGTGTTGTCCATCCTGCAGGACCGGCGCGGCTTCATGTGGTTCGGCACCCAGGCCGGCCTGAACCGCTACGACGGCTACCGCATGACGGTGTACCGCAACGACCCGGACAACCCGGACAGTATCCCCGACAATTACGTCATGGCTTCCCATGAGGATGCCCAGGGCCGGCTGTGGTTCGGCACCAAGGGCGGCCTGACCCGTTACGACCACGCTACCGGCAAGTTCATCCGCTACGCGCCGCCCGCGGACGCCACCCGTGGCGCCGCCAACCGCAGCGTGCTCGCCATGCTGCCCGCGCCCGGCGGCGGCCTGTGGCTGGCTACCGGCGACGGCCTGCTGCACGTCGATACCGCCAGCGGACGCTTGCGCAGCTACCGCCACGATCCGCTTGATGCGGGCAGCCTGCGCGACAACCGCGTCAGCTCCCTCGCGCTCGACGGCAAAGGCCATTTATGGGTCGGCACGGCGGCCGGGCTGGAACGGCTGGCGCCGGGCGCGGCCCGCTTCGAGCACTTCGACCTCGACCCCGCCGACCCGGAGCGCAACACCGTCACGGCCCTGTCGATGGGGCCGCGCGACACCCTGTACATCGGTACCGCCGCCGGGCTGGAAGCCTGGAAGCTGGGCGAGGGCGTCCTGGCGCGGCGGCGCCTGGGCACGGTCGAAGGACTGGGTACGGGGGGCGCCGAACTGCGGGTGCTGAAGCTGTACCACGACAGCGGCGCCAATCTGTGGGTCGGCACCGACATGGACGGCCTGAAATGGCTGGACCCGGTCAGCGGCCGTTTCACCAGCTACCGCAACGACCCGGCCGACCAGCACTCGCTGTCGGACAACCAGGTCAGCGCCATGCTGGTGGACCGCACCGGCACCCTGTGGGCGGGCACCCTGTTCGGGGGCGTGAGCCGCACCGACCTGGCCAGCGGCGGCTTCCTGCGCTATGGCGGCAACGATGGCCTGGGCCGCGCCAAGGTGCGCGCCATCCATGAAGCGCCGGGCGGGGGGCTGTGGATCGGCACCACCGGAGACGGCCTGATGCGGATGGACCGGGCCAGCGGGCAGGTCGAGCGCATCGGCCACGGCGGCGTGCCGGGCGAGGTCGTCACCTCGCTGGCGCTCGCGCACGGACGCACCTGGATCGGCACCCCGACCGGGCTGGTGTGGCGCGACAGCGCGGGGCGCTTCGGCGAGGTGTCGCTCGGGACCAGTCCGGGCGCGAACTACGTGCATGCGCTCCATGCCGGGCGCAGCGGCACCCTGTGGATCGTCACGCGCGGCGGCCTGTCGGCGCTGGCGCCCGGGGCCGCCGCCGTGCGCAGCTGGCGCCACGACCCGGCCGATCCGTCCAGCCTGGGCGAGAACTACGGCTTCGCCGTGCTGGAAGACAGCAAGGGCATCGTCTGGATCGGCACCGAGACCGGGCTGGAACGCTTCGACCCCGCCGCCAACCGCTTCACGCACTACCGGCGCGACCCGGCCCGGCCCGATTCGCTGCGCCACAGCCGCGTCTACTACCTGATGGAGTCGGCGCGCGGGGCGCTCTGGGTCGGCACCGCCGGCGGCCTGCACCGCATGGAGCAGGGCAAGGATGGCGCACGCTTTCGCTTCTATCCCTTCGCCAGCACACGCGATGCACTGCCGATCGGCGCCATGCTCGAAGACAGCCATGGCTTCGTGTGGGCCAGCACCACCGCCGGCATCACGCGCCTGGACCCGGCAACCGGCCAGGTCAAGAACTACACCGCGAAAGATGGCCTGGTGGACGGCTCGTATTTCGTCGGGGCCGCGCTGCGCGCCGCCGACGGGCAGCTCTATTTCGGCGGCGTCAACGGCATGACGGCCTTCGAGCCCGACGCGGTGCGCGACAATCCCTTCCCGCCGCCGGTGGTGCTGACCGACCTCCTGGTGCTGAACCGCTCGCGCGCCACGCCCGGCTTCCACGACCAGCAGGAGCTGACCCTGTCGCACCGCGATTCCGTGTTCGCGCTCGAATTCGCGGCCCTGCATTACGCCGACCCGGACGCCAACCGCTATGCGTACCAGTTGGATGGCTTCGACACCGCCTGGGTCGACACCGACGCGCGCCGGCGCTATGCGACCTATACCAACCTCGATCCCGGCACCTATGTGTTCCGGGTCCGGGCCAGCAACAAGGACGGCGTCTGGAGCCCGCAGGCCACGGCGCTGACCATCCACATCACCCCGCCGTTCTGGAAGACCTGGTGGTTCCGCACCCTGGCCATCCTCGGGACCGTGGCGCTGTTCACGGCCGGCTACCGGCTGCGCATCCGCGCCCTGGTCGCGCAGAAGCTCCTGCTGGAACGCGAGGTCGGCACCCGCACCGAGGAGCTGCGGCGCCAGAAGGAATCGGCCGAGCGCCGCAAGCAGGAAGTCGAGGAGCAGAAGGAAGTGGTCGAGCAGGCGCACCGCAACATCGCGCTGCTCTCGGACATCGGCCGCACCCTGACCGCGAACCTGGATACCGAGGCGATCATGCGCACCCTGTACGAGCACGTGCGCGCGCTGATGGACGCGACCCTGTTCGCGGTGGTGCTGCGCCATCCGGAGCGCGGCGTGCTGGAATACGTCTATACGGTGGTGGACGGCGAGCGGCGCGGCGCCTTCGAGCTGCCGGACGACGCAGCCTCGCACCTGGCGGCCTGGTCGATCGCCAACGGGCGCGAAGTGCTGCTTGGGGACCTGCCGCGCGGACTGGCGAATTACCTGCCCGCGCTGTCGCCGGTCGAGGCAATCCGGACCGCGCTGCCCTATGCCGGGCGCCACGGCCTGTCGCCCCGCTCGCTGCTGATGGTGCCGGTGGTGGTGGGCGAGCGGGTGCTGGGCGCGCTCACGGTGCAGAGCCCGGCCGCGCAGGCCTATGGCCAGGTCCATCTCGACATGCTCGAAACCCTGGCGGCCTATGTCGGAGTGGCGATCGACAATGCCGAGGCCTATCTACGCCTCAAGGAAACCCAGGCCCAGCTGGCGGCCCAGGAAAAACTCGCTTCGCTCGGCTCCCTGGTGGCGGGCGTGGCGCACGAACTCAATACCCCGATCGGCAACAGCCTCCTGATGGCCAGCACGCTGCAGGAAAAGACCAGCGAAGTGGCGACCCGTTTCGATGCGGCGACGCTGCGCCGCTCCGACCTGGCCGACTACATGGAAGCCTCGCGCGAGGCGTCGAACCTGATCATGCGCAGCCTGCACAATGCGGCGGAACTGGTCAACAGCTTCCGCCAGGTCTCGGTCGACCAGGCCAGCGCCCAGCGCCGCCGCCTCGACCTGGCCCAGGCCTGCCAGGAAATCGCCGCGACCCTGATGAATACGGTGCGCCTGTCCGGGCACCGGCTCGAGCTCGCGGTCCCGGCCGGGATCATGATGGACAGCTTCCCCGGCCCGCTCGGCCAGGTGGTCATCAACTTCGTCAACAACGCGCTGCTGCACGCCTTCGAGGAGCCGGGCGGCGCCATGCTGCTGTCGGCCACGCGGGTGGACGGCGCGGTGCGCATCGAGTTCCGCGACGACGGGCGCGGCATCCCCCAGGAACACCTGGCGCGCATCTTCGACCCCTTCTTCACGACCCGCATGGGGCAGGGCGGCACGGGGCTCGGGTTGAACATCACCTGGAACATCGTCACCTCGCTACTGGGCGGAACGGTGCGCGTGGAGAGCGCGCCTGGCCAGGGCGCGGCCTTCATCCTCGACCTGCCGCTGCGCGCCCCGGATGCGCAAGCCATCGTCGCGGAGCCGGAAGCGGCAGGGCCGGCGTAAGCGGCGCTGCTAGGCGACCACGTTGCGCGGCGCCCCGGCCGCCCAGGCCTCGATGTTATCGACCAGCATGTCGGCCAGGGTCTGCATCGCGCCGGCGCTGGCCCAGGCCACGTGCGGCGTCAGGATGAAATTCGGCAGGCGCAGGCCCAGGAGAGGATTGTCTGGCAGCGGCGGTTCGTGGCTCAGCACGTCGAAGCCGGCGCCGCCGATGGCCTGCGAGCGCAAGGCCGCCGCCAGGGCCGCTTCGTCCACCAGGCCGCCGCGCGCGGTATTGATCAGGAGGGCGGTTTTCTTCATCAGGCCAAGTTCGCGCGCGCCGATCAGGTGGCGGGTCTGCTCCGTGAGCGGCAGGTGCAGGCTGACCACGTCGGAGCTGGCCAGCAGCTCGTCGAGCGGCAGTTGCAGGATGCCTTCGTCGGTGATGGGCGAGCGCGAGGTCGCGGCGATCTCCATTCCGAAGGCGCGGCCCAGCTGCGCCACCTTGTGTCCGAGCGCGCCGTAGCCGACGATGCCGAGCCGGCTGCCCGCCAGGTCGCCGATCGGGTGGTCGAGCAGGCAGAAGCGGCTGGACTTTTCCCAGCGCCCCGCCTCGACGTCGGCCATGTAGGCGCGCAGGTTGCGGCGCAGCCCCAGGAGCAGCGCGAAGCAGTGCTCGGGCACGGAGACGAGCGAGTAATCGCGGATGTTCGAGACCACGATGCCGTGCGCCCGGCAAGCCTCGAGGTCGACGTTGTCGGTGCCGGTGGCGGCGATCGCCACCATCTTCAGGTCGGGCAGGCGGGCCAGGCTGGCCGCGCGCAGCGGCACCTTGTTGGTGACCGCGACCGTGGCCCCGAGCAGGCGCTCGACGACCTGGTCTTGCGTGCTGCCGCCGTGGTCCTGCCATTCGTGGGCGAAGCCTGGCGCCCGCACGCTGGCCTGCAGGCTGTCGCGGTCAAGGAAAACGATACGGTGCATGGCGGCCTCGCGAAAGAGAAAATCGCATTGTAACGCCAGCCCCATGCAGGGTTAGGTGGCGTACAGTCGCGACCATGGCACGGGCCTACACTTTCGGCAGACAGTTGCCGGGAGGCCCCATGCCAGACGCGCTCAAACTCTATAAAGCCAAGCGTAATTTCGATATCACGTCCGAGCCCAGCGAGGGAGGCGTTGCCGGCATCGAGGCCTTGACCTTCGTCATCCAGAAGCACTGGGCGACGCGGCTGCATTATGATCTTCGCCTGGAACTCGACGGCACCATGAAAAGCTGGGCCGTGCCGAAAGGGCCGAGCTACGACACCCATGACAAGCGCATGGCCGTGCACGTCGAAGACCATCCGATTTCCTATTCCGATTTCGAAGGCACCATTCCTCCGAAACAGTACGGCGCCGGCAAAGTCATCATCTGGGACAAGGGCATCTGGGAGCCGATCGGCGATCCCCACGAGGGCTACCGCAAGGGCAACCTGAAATTCGCCATGCACGGCCACAAGATGCAGGGGCGCTGGGCGCTGATCCGCATGAAAGGCCGTGGCGAGAAGCAGGAAGCCTGGCTGCTGATCAAGGAAAACGACGAGTTCGCCCGCCCGGCCGAAGCGTTTTCGGTGGTCGACGAGCTGCCGGACAGCGTCAAGGCGCTGCCGATGCCCAAGCCGGCGCGCGGCAAGGTGGCGGCGCTCAAGGAAGAAGCCGAGTCGAGCGACGCGGCCAAGCCGGCGCGCAAGCGGGCCGCGGCGGCCAAGCCGGCGGCGAAATCTGCCGCGAAGCCGGCAGCAAAGCCGGCAGCGAAGCGGGCAACGAAGCCGGCAGCCAAGGGCGCGAAGTCCAGCGCCGCCATCAAGGGCGTCCCTGTAGGCGCCGTGCCGGCCGCGCTGCCGGATAAGTTTTCCCCGGAGCTGGCCACGCTGGTGGACGCCCCGCCGCACGACGCGGGCGAATGGATATTCGAGGTCAAGTTCGACGGCTACCGCATGCTGGCGCGGGTCGAGAAGGGCCAGGTGCGCCTGGTCACGCGCAACGACAACGACTGGACCGACAAGCTGGCCCCGATGCGCGAAGAACTCGAGCGCATGGGGCTGCCGGACGGCTGGTACGACGGCGAGATCGTCGTGCACGACGAGCATGGCAAACCCAATTTCGGCCTGCTGCAGCTGGCCTTCGACGGCGTGCGCAATGCCGACATCGACTACTTCCTGTTCGACCTGCCTTATTGCGGCGGCTACGACCTGCGCGAGGTCCCGCTGGTGGAACGGCGCGCCGTGCTCGAGGCGGTGCTGAAAAAAGCCAGGTCCGACAGGGTGCGCTTCTCCGCCGAATTCGGCGACAATCCGGAAGAACTGGTGGTGGCGGCCTGCAAGATCGGCCTGGAGGGCGTGATCGGCAAGCGCCGCGATTCGCGCTATGTCTCGCGCCGCTCGCCCGAATGGATCAAGCTCAAATGCGGCCTGCGCCAGGAATTCGTCATCGGCGGCTTCACCGATCCGAAGGGTTCGCGCAAGGGCATCGGCTCGCTCCTGCTCGGCACCTATGACCGTGAGGGCGTGCTGCGTTACGCGGGCAACGTGGGTTCCGGCTTCAACTACGCGACCCTGATGGACCTCAAGAAGCAGTTGGAAGCCCTGCGCACCGACGACAGCCCCTTTCCCCCGCGCGCGGTGCCGGGGCGCCAGCACCACTGGGTCAAGCCGGTGCTGGTGGCGGAAGTGAGCTTCTCGGAATGGACCAGCACCGGCTCGGTGCGTCATCCGGTCTTCCAGGGCCTGCGCGCCGACAAGCCCGCGCGCGGCATCACGCGCGAGGAACCGCGCCACATCGAGGACAGCGAGAAGCCCGCGTTACCGGGCGAACCGGCGGCGCCGCCGCCGGCCGGACTGCACGGCAAGCTGCCGGACTCGCTGCGCGTCACCAACCCGGACCGCGTCGTCGACCCGTCCACCGGCATCACCAAGATCGACGTGATCCGCTATTACGCCCTGGTGGGCGAGCTGATGATGGAACACCTCAAGCGCCGCCCGCTCACCCTGGTGCGCGCGCCCGCCGGCATCGGCGCCGAACTGGTGTTCCAGAAGCACGCCGACGTGAAGAAGCTGCCGGGCGTGAAGCAGATGGATGCCGCGCTCGACCCGAGCAATCCGCCGATGCTGGAAATCGCGGGTGTCGAAGGCATCCTGTCGGTGGCGCAGTGGAACGCGATCGAGCTGCATACCCAGAACGCGGTGGCCAGGAGCTACGAAAAGCCCGATCGCATGGTCTTCGACCTCGACCCGGGCGAGGGCGTGGAGTGGCCGGCAATACAGGAAGCGACGCAGATCATGCACGCCTTCCTCGACGAGCTGGGACTGCCGTCTTTCCTGAAGACCAGCGGCGGCAAGGGCCTGCACGTGGTGGTGCCCATCAAGGGCGAGTACGGCTGGGATACGGTAAAAGCCTTTTCGCAAGCCATCGTGCGCCACCTGGCCGCCACCTTCCCGGACCGCCTCGCGTTCAAGAGCGGCCCCAGGAACCGGGTCGGCAAGATATTCATCGACTACCTGCGCAACGGCCGCGGCGCCACCACGGTTGCCGCCTGGTCTGCGCGGGCCCGGCCGGGCATGGGGATTTCGGTGCCGCTGGAGTGGGATGAGCTCATGAAGCTCACGTCGAGCACGCAGTGGACGGTGGCGAACGTGCACACGCGGCTGGACCGGGGCAATGAGCCGTGGGCCGGATACGACAAGGCGGCCAAGAGGATTACGAAGGCGATGAAGGTGCTGGGGTTCGAGGATTAGTGAGCGGCTGCGCCTCGGCAGGCTTGATCCCGGCGCAGACCGCAACCCGTCGTTTTGCCAACGATCAGGGTTCCGCCACCGCCCCGGCCTCCGCCGCGGCCACCCCTGTCGCCACCGCCTTCGCCGTCTCGTCCTGCCGCTTGTCCGACCTGACCGACGGCAGCCGGTCCACCGCGATCAGGCCCTCGGCCGCCGCATGCGAGGCGGCGAACACGCTGTCCGGCGACAGCACCAGCTGCGTGCCGGTGGTACTGACCTCGTCGATCAGCTTGTCCAGGGCAGCGATCCGCGACGGATCGGGATTGACGTTGCGGATGTAGATCATGCGCACCGCCTTCGGATGGCGCCGCACGACTTCGGTATAGATCTCGGGATCCTGCTCGCCGCTGTCGCCCACCAGCACGAACTGCATGTCCGGATAAAAATCCAGGATGCGCTCGATCTGCTCGAGCTTGTGGTTGCCGTGTTCGTTCAGCTTGAGCACATGGCGCACGCTCAGTTCGCGCAGCATCAGCGGGCCCACCGGGATGCCCTGCAGTTTCAGGAAATCGACCAGGGGGCCGTACAAATGCCAGGGGCTGCTCGAGACATAGAACAGCGGATTGCTCTCGCTGCCGCCCGCGCCCTCGCTCAGCGCCCGGTAGAAGGCGGCGACGCCCTTGAACGGCTTGCGCGTATGCGAATTGGTCCGCGCCAGCATCAGCGCCATGTTCAGCTTGTTGGTGACATTGGTCCACAAGACCGTATCGTCGATGTCGCTGATGATGCCGACGCGCGCCGATTCGGCAGGCACGATGATTTCCGCCACGGCGCGCAGTGGCTGTCCGTCGGGCTGGACGTTGTCGGGAAATTCGAGTTCGACCTTGTGCCAGCCGCCCGCCAGTGGCGTGGTTGCGGCGATATCGAAGGAAAAATAGCCGCCCCCGTCCGTGATCGCCTCATGGGTCGCGCCGCCAACATGCGCCAGCACGCGCGAGTTGGCCACCTCGTCCGATTCCAGGCGCTGGTAGAGCGCGACCAGGTTGTTCCAGCCGCTGTCTTCGCCCGACTGCTCGCGAAAACCCCGCTCGTCCAGCAGGCGGCCCTTGAGCCAGATGCGCGTGGCATTGCCGAAGCCCAGATAGGGCACGGCCATGAGGGCGCGCCCGTTTTCGGGCTGGCGCAGCAGCCGCCACGCATGGGAAGCAAACGCGCCCGCGGTGCGCGCCAGCCGATGGCGCAGCGGGGTCTCCGGCGTGATCTCGTCCTCGGCGCGCTGGCCGGCCGCTACCGGAATGCCTTTGCTGCGCACGCCGCGCTCGACCCAGACGCTGCCGGCCTCCTTGCGCGTCAGGAGCAGCGCCTGCTGCACTTCCTGGGGTTTGAGCGGATCGACCGTGGTGCCCATTACATGCACCGCGGTGCCGGATTCGCGCAGCCGCGCGAGGTCTTCTTCCGAAACCAGGCCGGGGTTGAGGTAGAGGGTGGCCCGGCCCAGGTCGACGCGTGCGGCGATGTCGTCGAAACCGGCACGGGTCAGTACAAGGAAGGGCATCGGATTGTCGGTCATGTTCATACGGTGGAGGCGTTGTCTAGGTAATAAGTATCGCTCACGCGGCAAGAATCGAACGCACGCTTATCGGCCTCAGGATTCGTTCTTGAAGATGCCCCGCACGTTGGTCACCAGCAGCGCCACCTGCAACGCGATCAGCGCCCAGGCTTCGTCGTGCCAGCCCCAGGCGATCCACAACAGGTTACTGAGGATGAACATGGAAAAGCCGAACACGCGCCGCTCGGCGCGCTGGGAGCCGATCAGCCAGGCCGCGAACAGGGTGACCAGCATCGCCGGCCACTGGAGGAAGTCGATGAATTCATCCATCGCTCACGCAGCCTTCTTGCGGCGCGCCGGGGCCGCGGACTTGGCGGCAGTTTTCTTCGCAGCCGGCTTGGCGGCACGCTTCGTGGCCGAGCGCTTGGGCGCGGCGCCGCTGGCGGCCACCCGGTCAACGCTGTGCGCAGGCGCCTTGCGCGCACGCGGGGCCGGTGCTTCTTCTTCCTCGTCCTCGTCGGCAGGCGCCTTGCGCTTCTTCGGCGGCGGCGGCTCGTCGTCGTCTTCTTCGTCCGCCGCAGCCTTGGCGGGCTTCTTGCCCAGGCTGGCCTGCAGCAGCGACACCAGGTCGATGACCTTGCCGGTCTCGCGCTTCTTCTCGCCCGGCTCGGGCATGGTGATGGTCTTGGTCTGGTGCGCTTTGACCTTCTTCTCGATCAGCGCCATGATGTCTTCGCGGTAGGTGTCGTGGTATTGCTCCGGCTCCCAGTCCTCCGCCATGCCCTGCACGAGCGCCATCGCCATCTTGAGTTCCTTGTCGGTGACGGCGGCCTTCCTGTCGTGCGCGGACGGGATCTTGAGTTCGCCCGAGTCGCGGATCTCGTCGGCATAGCGCAGGGTGTTCAAAACAATGGTGTCGCCCACGCAGACCAGCGCGCACAGGTGCTGCTTGACGCGGATGACGACGCGCGCGATGCCGATCTTGCCGGCCTTGCGCAGTGTTTCTCGCAGCAGGGCGTAGACCTTGTCGCCGCCCTTGCCGGGCGCGAGGTAATAGGGCTGCTCGAAATACAGCAGCGAGACGTCCCCGGCGTCGACGAAGCCGACGATGTCGATGGTCTGGGTGGCTTCCGGGTTGGCGCGGCGCAGGTCTTCGTCCGACAGCACGACATACTCGCCGCTGGAGTATTCGTAGCCCTTGACGATGTCGTCCCACGAGACTTCCTTGTGGTTGCCCTTGTTGTAGCGCTTGAATCCCACCGGCGAGAAGTCGCGGCGGTCGAGCATGGTGAGGTCGAGGCCCTTGTTGGCCACGGCCGGGTACATGTCGACGGGGATGTGCACCAGCCCGAAGCTGATCGCACCTTTCCACATGCTGCGCGGCATAGCGGTTCTCCTTGTTGACTGTCGTCGCGCTTATTCGCCGACCACGCCGGTGACCGGCAGCACGATGCCCGTGATATAGCCCGAGCACACGTTCGAGGCCAGGAACACATAGGCCGGCGAGAGTTCTTCCGGCTGGGCCGGGCGCTTGTAGGTGGTGCTGGCGCCGAAGTCCTCGATCTTGTCGGGCGACTGGTCGGCCGGGTTCAGCGGCGTCCACACCGGGCCAGGGGCCACCGCATTGACGCGGATGCCCTGTTCGATCAGGCTGGCGGCCAGCGACATGGTGAAGGCATGGATCGCGCCTTTGGTGGCGGAATAATCGAGCAGCCTGCCGGAGCCTTTCAGGCCGGTGACCGAGCCGGTATTGACGATCGCGGCGCCGCGTTTCAGGTGCGGCAGGGCGGCCCGCGCCATGTGGAAGTAGCCGTAGATATTGGTGCGGAAGGTTTCGTCCAGGCGCTCGTCGGTGATGTCGAGCAGCGAACCGGCATGCTCCTGGAAGGCGGCGTTATTCACCAGCACGTCGAGGCGCCCGAATTCGGCCACGGCCTTGGCCACGGCATCGTTGCAGAAGGCCGGGTCCTTGACGTCGCCCGCAATGGTGATGCAGCGGCGGCCTTCAAGCTCGATGCAGCGTTTCGTTTCGGCCGCGTCTTCGTGTTCGTTCAGGTACATCACCGCCACGTCGGCGCCTTCGCGCGCGAACAGCACCGCGACCGCACGGCCGATGCCGGAGTCGGCGCCGGTGACGATGGCGGCCTGGCCTTCCAGCTTGCCGCTGCCCTTGTACTGCTCGGCCATGAACCTGGGCTTGAGTTCCATCTCGGCTTCGATGCCGGGCTTGGCCAGGTGCTGCCGGGGGAAGGGCGGGGCCGGCTCGTCGACGCCGGTCTGCACGGCCTCGTCGCTTTCCGGCTTCTGCTCGCCGGCGTCCTTCTGGTCTTGCTGCTGCTGGATTGCCTTCTGCTTGTTCGCCACTTCATCCTGATTCGCCATCACATGCTCCCGTGAACGTTCAATCGACCGCATGAGTATCGGCCGCGGCAGGGGCAGCGACGGTGCGCTCACGTACATTCGGCGACAAATCCGCTACCGGGGCGGGTGGCTTTATGGCAAACTTGCCAGCGCTTTGTAACAATGTTGCTTGTAAGGGAGAAAACGATGTCTCAGCAGGAAAGCGCGCCCCTCAGTTTCACTGGCCTGTTCGTCAATCCGGTCGGCCAGCGCCGCGCGGATTTCCAGCATGCCTGCGCCGACCTGTTCGAGACCTTGCGTGCGGCCGAAGGCGCCGAGCAGGCTTGCGCCATGCTGGAGGAAGCGCCGGCCGACGTGCTGGTGCTCGACCTCGAGCGCTTCGATCTCGGCATCGACCTGCCGGCACTGAGCCGGCTGGTGGCAGGCCGCGGCGGCCGCCCGGTGCTGGTCCTGTGCCCGTTCACGAATGCGCGCTGGCTGCCGGCGCTGATGCAGCATGGGCCGCTCGACTACGTGATCGGTCCTCTCGCAGCGAGTGATACGCGCAGCCAGGTCGCGGCGCGCCTGAGGGCAGGCTTCGCGGCCTCGAACGAACCGGGCGCCAGGGAGGCGGAGCTGGCCGCGCTGCTGGTTGTGCGCAGCCAGGCGCAGGCGGCACTGCTTGATGCCGACGACGGCATCCGCTTCGCCGAGCGCCTGTGCGCGGCGCTGCTGTGCTGGCCGGGCTTGGTGCACGCGGCCGTCTTCGGGCAGCACGAGGCAAGCGACCTGCGGCTCGACGCCCAGCACGGCCTGCCCGGCCTGGACCTGGCCGCCATCCTGCAGCGCCGCGAACGCCTGTTGCAGTCGCCGCTGCGCCATGCCTTCCCCGGCCTGCTGGCCGCCAGCAGCGGCGAAGCGGCACTGCTCGACGCGCCGGAGAAAGCCGGCGAGCCGGAACTGGCCGAATCGCTGCGCGGCCATGGCGTGCAGATGGTGCTCGGCCTGCCGATTCCGGCCTCCGGTCCCGGCGCGCCGCGCGGCGCCCTGTGCCTGCTGTTCGATCATGCGCGGCCGTTCTCGCGCGCCCAACTTGCGGCCTGCGACGACCTGGCGCAGCTGGCGGCTTTTGGGCTGCGGATGGCGGACTTGACGCGCGAAAGCGAAGCGCTGCTGGGACGCGTCACCCACCTGGCCACCACCGATGCGCTCACCAACGTGGCCAACCGGCGCCAGGGCGAATACCTGATGGAGCAGGAGATCAGGCGCGCGCGCCGCTACCGCCTGCCGCTGGCCCTGATCGCCTTCGACATCGACCGCTTCCGCGCCATCAACGACACTTTCGGCCACCCGGTCGGCGACATGGCGCTGCGGGTGGTGGCCGATACCGCGCGCGGCCTGCTGCGTTCGAGCGACGTGCTGGTACGCTCGGGCGGCGAGGAATTCCAGGTGATCGCGCCGCATACGAGCGCGATCGACGGCCTGAAGATGGCCGAGAAGCTGCGCGCCGCGATCGAGGCGGCCGAGATCCCGGGTTGCGACCACGTCACGGTGAGCCTGGGCGTGGCCCAGCTCGGAGAGACCGAGAGTGGCGATTCGCTGGCGGTGCGGGTCAATGCGGCGCTGGCGCGCGCCAAGCGGGCAGGGCGCAACTGCGTCGAACTGGCCATGCAGTGAGTGCCTCATCGCCGCCAGCCCCTGTGGTAGGCTAGCGGCTTTTCTCTCAGGCAATACCCATGCTCTCCTGGTTGCAGCACTACCGGCGCGCGATGCTGCCCGGCGATATCAGCGCCGGCATCGTCGTGGCGATGATGATGATCCCGCAGGGCATGGCCTATGCGCTGGTGGCCGGCCTGCCGCCGGTGGCCGGCATCTACGCGAGCATCGTGCCGCCGCTGCTGTACGCGCTGTTCGGCACCAGCAGCACGCAATCGGTCGGACCGATGGCGATCACCTCGCTGATGGTGGCCTCGGCGCTCGCGCCGCTCGCCGCGCCCGGCAGCGCGCTGTACGGGGTGCTGGCCGCCCAGCTGGCCTTGCTGTCGGGCGCGGTGCTGCTGGCCTGCGGCTTGCTGCGCATCGGCTTCGTGGCCAACTTCTTTTCCCGTCCCGTGATGAGCGGATTCACCATCGGCTCGGCGATCCTGATCGCCTGGGGACAGGTGCGCCCGCTCCTTGGCGGCTCCCTGGCTGCCGTGCACTGGCCGAGCGCCGCGATGGGACTGGGCGCGCTGGCCGCGCTGCTGTGGGCACGCACCTATCTAGCCGGGACGCTGCGCCGCATCGGCCTGCCGCCCTCGGCCGCCGACATCGGCGGCAAGCTCGCGCCGATGGTGGTCGTGATCGGCGCGACCATCCTGGTCGCCGTCCTGCGGCTCGACGCGCAGGGCGTGGCGACCACCGGTGCGGTGCCGGCCGGGCTGCCCGGCCTGAACCTGGCGACGTCGTCCACGCACTGGCAAGCCTTGCTGCAGCCGGCGCTGCTGGTGGGCTTCATGATTTTCCTGATCAGCATGTCGGGCGCGCAGGCGCTGGCGCTCAAGCGCGGCGAGAAGCTGGGCAGCAACTGTGAACTGGTGGGCCTTGGCGCGGCGAACATCGGCAGCGCGCTCTCGGGCGGCTTCCCGGTCACCGGCAGCATCTCGCGTTCGGCGGTGAACTTCGCGGCCGGCGCCAACACCCAGCTGGCGAGCATCGTCACGGCGGCGCTGCTGGCCCTCGCCCTGGTCGCGCCGTCGAACTGGCTGGCGCTGCTGCCGCTGCCGGTGCTGGCGGCCACCATCATCGTCGCGGTGCTCGGCATGCTCGACCTCTCGCTGCTTTACACAGCCTGGCGCTACGACCGCGCCGACGCGGCGGCGCTGCTGGCCACCGCCGCCGGCGTGCTGGTGCTGGGCGTCGAGGCGGGCGTGGTGGCCGGCGTGGCGCTGTCGATGGGTGCGCTGATCTGGCGCGCCAGCCGCCCGCACATCGCGGTGCTGGGACGGATCTCGGGCAGCGAGCATTTCCGCAACGTCGACCGGTATTCGACCGAGACCGCGCCCGGCCTGTTGATGCTACGGGTGGACGCCGGCCTGTTCTTCGGGAATGTCGAGGCGGTGAACGAGCGCATCGAAGACGAGCTGAAGGCCCGTCCGGCCACGCGCCACCTGGTGCTGGTGCTGTCGGCGGTGAATTCGATCGACACCTCGGCCCTGTTGGGGCTGGGCGAACTCAATGCCTCGCTGCGCCAGCGCGGCGTGCTGCTGCACCTGGCCGAAGTGAAGGGGCCGGTGATGGACCGGCTCAAGCAGAGCAGCCTGCTGCAGGCCCTGAACGGGCGGCTGTTCCTGAGCGCCGCCATGGCCTGGGACCAGCTCGCCGCCTAAGCCTGCTTTAATACGGGCAGGGTAATGTCGCTGTACTTACCGGAGAACGCGATGCGTCGTCACCTGATCACCCTGGCCTTCCTTGGCGCTGCCGCCACCCTGTGGTATCTCGGCCTGCGCGACGATGCGGCGCTGCTGATCGCGGGCGGCATCCTGTTCGAGATCGTGTTCTGGAAGCGCCTATTCCGGCGGCATAAAACGCGCTGACAGCGCATTCTTTTGTTGACCCGGATCAGACCCACCTCTAGGATTCCTCCGGCGCGTATTGACGATGCGGCGACCCGACAGCCGCACGGCGCGCAGGACATACCAGAGAGATAGGGGCAGGGATGACCCGAGACGAGAAGCCGGCGACCGCTGTCGCCATCGGCCACACTGCTGTCGCCCTGGCGCTTGCCGCGGCGATGGCCGCGCCATCGCGGGCCGCCGACATCCAGGCCAGCGGCCGCCTCATGGTGGGCAATATCTACCGGGTGCAGGACCGCGACCCGCACTTGCTCACCGGCGTGAATGCCGCCGCGATCGGCCTGTCCGGCTACGGCAGCGGCGGCAACGCGGACGACGCCAACACCAACTACGCCAAGGGCGACGCGGTATCGCGCATGGTCAAGGCCATGTTCGAGGTCTCGGCCCAGGAGGGAGACTGGTCCGCCCTGGTACGCATCAAAGCCTGGCACGATGCGGGCCTGGCCCACGACGAGCGGTCCTGGGGGAATGTCCCGAACCGGTATGCGGCGGGCAAACCCTTGTCTGACCACGGTGCGCCGCGGCTGTCGCGGTTTTCGGGCGTCGCCCTGCTCGACACCTGGGTGCAGTACAGGTTCCTCGCCGCGGGCACGCCCTTGTTGCTGCGGCTGGGGCAGCAGACGCCGGGCTGGGGCAGCCACTCGCTCACGCCGGGCGGCCTGGAAGTACTCGATCCGCGCGACATGCCCGGCCTGCACCGCGCAGCGCCGGTGGCTGCTGAAACCGTGGTGCCGCGGCCGATGCTGTTCGCCCGCGCCGAACCCACGCAAGAGCTCGCGATCGAAGCCTATTACCAGGGCGCCTTCCGCCCGAGCGCACTCGATGAATGCGGCACGATCTGGTCGATGAGCGACTACATTGTGGCGGGCTGCGACATCATCATGTCCGGCCAGCCGGTGGTGAGCGACCGTTCGCGCCTGGTGGTGGGTTCCGTCAAGAAGCGGCTGCCGACGCCCAAGCCCGAAGCCAGCGAATTCGGCGCGGGCATCACCTGGCGCCCCGCCGCCTCCGGGCTGGAACTGGGCCTGTACCACGCGCGCTATACCTCGCGCATGCCGATGCCGGGCGTGCGGCGCACCACCCATCCCAACGGACCGGCGCTGATCGCAGGCGATCCGGATGGCCGCAACCAGGCGTTCTACAGCGAATACCCGGAAGGGCTGCGCATCAGCGCGGCGACGCTGGAGTACAAGCGCGGCCCCGGCTCGTTGTACGGCGAGCTGTCCTACCGCGACGGCGTGCCCTTCATGCTGGCCCCCGGCGACGTGATGCCGCCCTTCCTGAGCGCGACCGCACCCTCGCTGCTGCGCGCGCGCGCCAATGCGGTGCCGCCGGGTGGACTGCTCCCCGGCTTCGACCTGTATGCGGTATGGCAGGCGCAGTTCGGGCTGCGCCGCGAATGGACGCTCGCCGGCCTGCCGGTGGCGGCGAACATCGAGGCGGTCGGCAAACACGCGCGCAACTTGCCCGATGCATCGGTGATGCGCTACGGGCGCGCCGACATCTTCGGCGCCGGTCCGGTGTTCGGGGTCTGCTCGGTCCATACCGGCCGTCCGCAGCGCCAGTGCAGCCTGCGCGGCTACGCCACGCCGAATGCCTGGGGCTACCGGCTGCGAATCGATGCGCGCCTGCCGGAGCTGGCGCCGCAGCTGCTTGCCAGCGCGAGCGTGCTGTTCGTCCACGACGTCAAGGGCTGGTCGGGCGACCAGCTGCTCAATGAAGGGCGCAAGTCGCTGAGCATGGCGCTGCGCTTCGAATACCGCGAACGTTACCTGGCGGAGCTGGGATACCAGCCGACCTGGGGTGGGGACTACCACCAGGCGGCCGACCGCGATACGGCGTCGCTGGCGGTGGGGGTGCGCTTCTGAGTGGTGGACTGGTCCCGGAAGGGACCTGCGGGTGGCCGGCCGGGGGCGGCCGGGGAATCAGGCGCGGCGGCGCTGCGGCTCCAAGGCGTCGCGCGGCGGCGCCAGCTTGATCGGCGCGGCCTGGCCGGGATACAGGGCCTCGCGGCCTGCGTAGACGGCGGCGATGGCTGCCATGTCCTGTTCGGTGTCGCCGCTGAGCGTGAGCGTATCGACGACGCTCAGCACCTTGGTGCGGTAATCGATGTACACCAGCAGCAGCGGCACCTTGGCCATCGTGGCCAGGTGGTAGAAGCCGCTCTTCCAGTGCGGGCGATAGCTGCGCGTGCCTTCCGGGGTGATCCCGATCCAGCACCATTCCGATGTGAGCATGGTGTCGGCCAGCTGGCGGGTGGCGCCCATCGAGGCGCGCCGGTCCACCGCGATGCCGCCCCAGTAGCGCATGATCGCGCCCATCGGGCCGCGGAACAGCGAATCCTTGGCGACCCAGCGGAACTTCAGGCCGACCGCCCACTTGCCCACCAGCCCGACCAGGAAGTCCCAGTTCGAGGTGTGCGGATAGACCACTGCGATGCCATGCGGCCCCGGCAGCGGCTTGTAGCGCACGTTCCAGCCGGCCAGGTTCAACAGGCGCAGCGCGAGGCGCTGGCTCAGGGTGGGAAGGTCTGCGGCGCGCAGCATGTAATCGCTCATCGAATCTCCGTCGCTATACGTAATGCTATTTTTCTACAACCAATGTTACCGCAGAAAAATAAGCGTCGAATTCTATAGTGCGGCGAGGAGGGCAACAAGCAAAAAAGCTGGTGCGGGCCATGAGCTGTGGTTATCATGCCGCTGAAAAATGGGTTACCGAGGTGGCAGCCCAGGCATTATTGAATAATCAAGCAGAGCGAAAGCGGGGACGATTGCAGATGGATATCACGATTTACCATAACCCGAACTGCGGGACGTCGCGCAATACCCTGGCGGCGATCCGCGCGGCCGGGCACGAGCCGCAGGTGGTGGAGTACCTGAACACCCCGCTGACCCGCGAGGGCTTGCAGCAGATGATCGCCGCTGCCGGCCTGAGCGTGCTTGACGCCATCCGCAGCAAGGAAGCGAAGTTCGCCGAACTCGGCCTCGATGCGCCGGGTACGGGCGACGCGGCGCTGCTCGATGCGATGGCCGCGCATCCGGTCCTGCTCAACCGCCCCTTCGTGGTGACGCCCAAGGGCGCGCGCCTGTGCCGCCCGTTCGAGCTGGTGCACGAGATCCGCTGATCACTCCGTGGCCGTGGACATGGGCGTTGCCAGTTCCGGCGGCGTGTAGGGAACCGCGCCGATATCGGTGAGCCGCCTTGGCTTGCCGCCAGCCGCCTCTGCGCCGCCCGGCGCCAGCCCCTTGCCGATCGCCGGCGAGCCCGGCTGCAGCCGGAAATCGGGCTCGGGGCCCGTGCGGGTGTAGTCGACGAACATGGGGCCGGCGCTGACCGTGCCGGCGTGCTCCCGACCCGCAGGCAGTTTCCAGTCGCTGCCGCCGTTCTGGAAAACCAGGTTGTTGCGGTAGCTGAGGTCGGACCCGGTCTCGCCCTGTTCCACGATGCCATGGCCATTGTCGACCACGATGTTGTTGACCGTGTGCGTATGGTCGTTCGGCCCCTTGCTGTGATAGTAGTCGCCCCCGCCGACCACGATGCCGGTGCCGGACGCCACCACGGTATTGCCGCGAATGGTGACATGGGTGGCGTCGTGCCACAGGTGGATGCCGCTGCCCGAGGCCCGGTAGATGATGTTGTCGCGCACGCTGGCCCGGGTGCTGATATAGATGCCGTGCATGGTGCGGCAGTCCGGCGGGCCGATGTCGTGCACCTGGTTGCCGACCACTTCGGCGTCGTTGCCCTTGTAATAGCTGTCGATGCCGATGCCCGCGCCGCCCCTGGTTTCGCAGGGCACGTCGTTGCCGACATGGTGGATGCGGTTGTGGTGCACGCCATTGTGCGAGCCGGCATTGTAGATGCCGCTCAGCCATTTCATGCCGCTCTGGTACTGGGTGCCGTCGATCTCGAAGCCGACGATGTCCAGGTAGTTGGCGCGGTTGTCCCAGGCGGCCGGCCGCCGCGAGTCGAGCGGCGGCACCAGCCGCGCGCCCCAGCGTTCGGTGGACTCGAACACGATGCGCGCCTCGGCCGTGCCGTGGGTATTGGTGCGGATGCCGCCGAAATAGGTGCCCGGCGCCACGTGCACGGTGGTGCCGGGCGTGGCTGCCTGCGCCGCCCGCGTGAGCGTGCGGAAGGGCTCGTCGCGGGTGCCGGGATTGCTGTCCGAGCCGGATGGGGCGACATACAGGTGGGTGCGCACCAGCTCCGGGATGACGAGGTCTTCCTGCCCGGCCTCGCGCAGGCGGCAGCCGGAAAGCAGGGCGGCAAGCGCCAGCGCCGCCAGCAGCGCAAGGGGTAAGGCCAGGACATGGTTGGATAGTCGGCGCAGCATCGTTCCCTCGTGGCAGCGGATGTGACTTGGCCAGTTTGACGCCGCACAAGCCGGAACGGGGCCGGTTGGCTCAATGTATTCCTTGAGCGCGCTCAACACGCGCGGTTGTCGCTACCGCCTGCGCTGCCGGTGCCCGAGGCTCACTGGCCTGCCGGCGGTTCCCACAGCTCGACCTTGTTGCCTTCGGGGTCGATGACCCAGCCGAATTTGCCGTATTCGGAATCTTCCGGTTTCTCCAGCACCTTGCAGCCTTCCTCGCGCAGCACCGCGAGCAGGCCGTCGAGGTCGGCCACGCGGTAGTTGATCATGAAGGAGGCCTTGCTCGGGGCGAACTGGCCGTTGTCGGGTGGGCCGACCGACCGGATGGTCGTGCCCTTGGTCGGGTTGCCGGCCTCGTCGGTCCAGGTGAAAGCGGCGCCGCCCCATTCGAGGACGTCCAGACCCAGGTGCCGTTTGTACCAGGCGCGCAGGGCCACCGGGTCGTTCGCGTGGAAGAAGATGCCGCCGATGCCAGTAACGCGTTTCATGTAAGTCCTTGATCTGGAAAAGTGGCAAAACATTAGCACAGGTCGATGCGCTGTAGAAACCTAATCGCGCTTCCAGGTGGCATGGCTCGGGCAGTTGATCAGGCCGGCAGTACCGTTGCCTCCCTGGACATCGAAAGCGCTCGGGCCGATGGCGTTGCCGATACCGGGCTTGACGCCGCCGCTGATGCGGCAAATGATCTTGCCGCCTTTCCGGAAGCGGTAGACGACTTCCCCATCGGGCGCGGTATACGATTCGCTGGTTACGGTGCGGCTGGTGTCGATATGGGCGTCCTCGAGCGCGCGCATGAAGCGGCCCCCCGCCGTGTCCGCCACGGCCGGCACGCCGGACTTGCCCTTGCGTAGTTCGCGGTCGATGGCGCCGGCATCGCGGCGTGCGCGTCCGAACATCGCGCCGAGCGTTGTTTCGGAAGGCAGGGGCGGCGCGCTGATGGCCGGCGGGTCCGCGAGCAGAGCAGGCGCGTCGCGGGGTGGTGTGGCCGCATCCGGTTCGCGCACGGCCTCCGGCAGCGCCGGCATGGCTGTGCGCGGCGCCCTGCTGCGCGCAACAGCCGTCTCGCGGCGGGCAGGGGCCGGCTCGGGCGCCGGCGGCGGAATCCGGATTACGTTGAAGATGCGCTCTTCAAACGTTTCCTGGGCCGGCGGATGCGCGGTCCGCCAGCTCCAGACCAGCAGCAGGTGCAGGCCCAGCGTGGCCACGAGCGGCCAGCCGGGACTGCGGCGCGGCCAGGCCGCGTCGCCAGGAGAGGTCAAGGCTTACGACTTCGGCGCTGTCAGGGCCTTCTTGATCGCCACGCAGCGCTGGTCTTCCTGCAGCGCGTCGAGCAGGGAGCGACGGGTGCCGGCCGACAGGTCCTTCATGCTGTCCGCCGCGCGGCTCAGGCGTTGCACGCTGGCCGGGGTGCAGCCGGTCGGGATCATCGAGCCGGCGTAGGAACGCATGAAGACGGGACCTGCCGCCCTGTCGATCGCCTGCAGTTTCGCCAGGCGGCCGGCGGCGGTCTGCTCGGCCAGCTGCTTTTGCTCGGCGGGATACATGCTGCCCATCGCGGTGCGCACCTTGGAGAACGGCAGCTTGGTCTGCAGGTCCTGCACGGTGGCCAGCCATTCGGCCTTGACCTTCGGGTCCGGACGCACCACGGTGGCGGCCAGCGCGGCGCCTTGCCCGGTGTCGGACTTGTCGCGGGCCGCCTCGAGCTCGACCAGCTTCGTGGCGCCGCTGGCGTCGTAGCGGTTCAGGCGATTGATGATCGCCCAGCGCTGGTCCTGGCCGATGTTCAGGCCTTCGGTGCCTTTGCCGTCCAACATGCCGGCCAGGCGGCTGAGGGCCTCCTGGCTGCTCGCCACGCTCAGGTAGGTCGAGAACCAGCGGCGCTGGAAGTTGTCGTTGCCCTTGTGCGCGACGACGCCGTTCCATGCCATGTCTTCCAGCTGCCTGGCCGTCTGGCGGCTGTACGCGTTATCGAGGGCCATCGCATCCAGGTAGTATTTCGACGTCGTCACCTTGCCCAGCACGTCGCCCAGCAGGGTGTAATCCTTTTCCTGCGGCGCGTTGGCCAGGGCCACCTTGATGAAATCGTTCAGCGGCAGCTTGGCGTCGCGCACGCCGTCCCACAGGCTTTGCCACAGCATGGCGCGCAGCAGCGGGTCGTCCACGCCGGCCAGGGTCGTGCGGGCGGTGTCGAAGGAGCGCTTGTCCAGCTGGACCTTCACGAAACCCCAGTCCTGGTAGTTCGGGTAGACCAGGTCCGGACAGGCCGCGCCCACCATGCCCGGCACATTCGTCCTGGCGCCGGCATAGGTGACCGGCACATTCTTGGCCAGCACCAGCTTGCCGTTATCGAGCTTGAAGGCGCCGACCTGCACGCGCTGTTCGCGCAGCGTCGGCAGGGATTTGCCAGCCGCCGTCTGGTGCAGCGAGAAGGCCTTGATCCTGCCATTGGCGCAGGTGTAGTTGGCGGCGATGGTGTTCACGCCGGCCTGGTAAAGCCAGTCCTGGGTCCACTTCGACAGGTCGCGGCCGGCCGCCTCGCCCAGGCTGCCGATGAAGTCTTCCAGCCTGGCGTTCTGCCAGGAGTACTTCACCAGGTAATTGTGCACGCCCTTGCGGAACACTTCCTCGCCCAGCATGTGGCGCAGCTGCTTGAGCGCGGAGGCGCCTTTCGAGTAGGTGATCGCGTCGATGTTATCGAAAGCATTGGAGGACGACGGCACCGGCACCTCGATCGGGTGGGTCGAGACCTTCTGGTCCTGCGCATAGGCGGCCTGCTTGTCGTCCTGGAAGAAGGACTGCCAGGCATCCTTGAATTCGGTCGCTTCGGCGGTGGCCAGGGTCGCCATGAAGGCGGCGAAGCTTTCGTTCAGCCACAGGCCGTTCCACCACTTCATGGTGACCAGGTCGCCGAACCACTGGTGCGCCATCTCGTGCATGATGACCTCGGCCAGGCGCCCCTTCTGGGCAGCGGTCATCTCGGCCTTGTACAGGAAGCCGCCTTCGGCGAAGGTGATCGCCGCCGCGTTCTCCATCGCGCCGTAGAGGAAGTCCGGCACCAAGAGCTGGTCGTATTTCTCGAACTGGTAAGGGATGCCGAAGTAGTCGTCGAAGAACGCCAGGCCGCTCTTGGTGTAGCGGAACCAGTCGGCCGGGGTGACTTGCGCGGCGACCGACTGGCGCGCGAACAGGCGCATCGGGTATTTGCCGCTCTTGTCTTCCCAGACCTTGTAGGGGCCGGCGTGCAGCGAGAAGTTGTAGGGGCTGAGTTTCTTCGACTTCGGGAAGGTCCAGCGCTTGCCGCCGGTGGCATCCACAATGCCGGACTCGCGGGTGGTGGTGACCACTTCCCAGTCCTTCGGCGCGTTGACCGTGACGGTATAGGTGGCCTTCAGGTCGGGCTGGTCGAACACCGCGAACATCTGGTGCGCGGCGGCCGGCTCGAAATGCGAATAGGTGTAGACGCGGCCATCGACCGGGTCGACCATGCGGTGCAGGCCTTCGCCATTGGTGCTGTGCAGGCGCTCGTAGCCGACGGTGACGGTGTTTTTTCCCTTGACCAGGTCTTGCGGGGCCAGGGTGATGAACCAGTTGTTGTACTTGGGGGCGACCTGCTTGCCGTTGACGGTGAGCGAGGTGATGGTGGCCTTGTCCAGGTCGAGCGTGACGGCCGATCCGGTGTCGGCCAGGTCGAAGCTGACGGTCGTGGTGCCGGCGAAGCTTTCCTTGCCGGTGAGGGTGAAGTCCAGCACATAGTCCACGTTCGACACGCGCGCCGAACGGGCGGCGGCATCGGCTTGCGACAGGTAGGCATTCTCGGCGCGCGCCGGTGCGGGTGCGGCGCAAGCGGCGTTGAATGCGAATGCGGAAGCGATGGCGAGCGCCATCACGAGGGGTGCGAAGTTGTTCACGAAGTCTCCTGGACAGCGCAGGCTAGGTGCGCGATAAAAATAATCGCGCAAGAATAGCATGGGTGGGCTGTTGTTTACACCACATACATATCGGTTTGTAGGACGTATGTATGGGTGGGGAGGCTTTGGTGGTGTGCGGCTAACTTGGGGTCCAGCGGAACCCAAGTTAGTAGCGAACCGCTAGCTCAAGCCAGCGCCGGATAATCGATATAGCCTTCAGGCCCCGGTCCATAAAACAGCTCCGGCTTCGGCGCATTCAGCGGCGCATCCGCCTTGAAGCGCTTCGGCAGATCCGGGTTGGCGATGAACCACACCCCGAACGCCACCGCATCGGCTTCGCCGGACTTGATCAGCGCTTCTGCGCTTTCCTTGGTCAGCTTTTCGTTGGCGATGTACACGCCGCCGAATTCCTTCTTCAGGTGGGCGCGCAGGCTGTCGTCGCCGATGGCTTCCCGGGCGCAGATGAAGGCGATGCCGCGCTTGCCCAGTTCGCGCGCGACGTAGCCGAAGGTGTCGGCCGGAGTGGAATCGCCCATGTCGTGCGAATCGCGGCGCGGCGCCAGGTGCATGCCGACGCGGTCGGCTCCCCAGACCTCGATGCAGGCGTCGGTCACTTCCAGCATCAATCTAGCGCGGTTCTCGACCGAGCCGCCATACTGGTCCGTGCGCCGGTTGCTGGAATCCTGCAGGAACTGGTCGAGCAGGTAGCCGTTGGCGCCGTGGACTTCGACGCCGTCGAAACCGGCCAGCTTGGCGTTCTCGGCGCCCTTGCGGTAAGCGGCGACGATGCCCGGGATCTCGGACAGCTCGAGGGCGCGCGGGGTGGTGAAGTCGCGCATCGGGCGCAGCAGGCTCACATGACCCTTTGGCGCGATCGCCGAAGGCGCCACCGGCAGCTGGCCGTCGAGGAAATGCGGGTCCGAGATGCGGCCCACGTGCCACAGCTGCAGGAAGATGCGGCCACCGGCCCTGTGCACGGCATCGGTAACGATCTTCCAGCCTTCGACCTGCTCGTCGGACCAGATGCCCGGGGTGTCGGCATAGCCCACGCCCATCGGAGTGACGGCGGTGGCTTCCGACAGGATCAGGCCGGCAGAGGCGCGCTGTACATAGTATTCGGCCATCATCGCGTTCGGCACGCGGTCGCCGCCAATGGCGCGGGCGCGCGTCAGCGGCGCCATGATGATACGGTTCGGCAGTTCGAGTGCGCCAACGCGCAGTGGATCAAACATGGTCGTCATTGAAATACTCCTACAATCCGTCATTCAGTTGGCCGAGGAAGGCCTGGATGGTTTCCTCGTTACGTTGGAAGAAGATGAACTGGCCGACGCGCCGAGTGCTTACCAGGCCGGCGCGCTGGAGCGTCGCCAAATGGGCCGAGACCGTCGATTGCGACAGGCCCGCGCGTTGGTCGATCAGCTTGCAGCAGACGCCGAAATCGAGCGGATGCTCCTGCTCGGCGAAATACTGGTGCGGATCCTTGAGCCACTGCAGGATCTGGCGCCGTACCGGGTTGGCCAGGGCCTTGTGGATCGCGTCGATGTCCATGAGTTCTTCCTTGTATCGGGTTCTTTCGATCCGAATATCGTCATCTTACGATATTCAGAAAATCCTTGCTGGCGGACGGCCGTTTTACGGTGCAGGGCACGGCCGGGCCCGGTGGTATACTCGGCGCCCTCCGACACTAGGGCGCACACGCCGCGAAAGGTAACGCATGAGCTGGTTCTATCTCTTCATTGCCGGGCTGCTGGAAATCGCCTGGGCAGTCGGCCTGAAATACACCGAAGGCTTCACCAAACTCATGCCGTCGCTGTGGACGCTGCTGGCCATGCTGGGCAGCATCGGCATGCTGGGGCTCGCGCTGCGACAGCTGCCGCTGGGCACCGCCTACGCGGTCTGGACCGGCATCGGCACCGTCGGCACTGCGATTGCCGGCATGGTGATGCTGGGCGAGCCGGCCGGCGCCATGCGCCTCGGGGCGATTGCGCTGATCGTCACCGGCATCGTCATGCTCAAGTTCCTGTCGCCGGGCTGAGGTCTTGCTCCCGTCCGAAGCCTGGATTCGGGCGGGTCAGGTAATACCACTCGGAGTTGGCGTTCGCCTTCGCATCCGGGAACAGGATGCGCCCGGAGAATTCCGCCGTCACGGGCGTGCCGTCGGCGCGCACGCCGATCTCGTCGCCCTCGGTGACGGGATCGAAGCTCGCCCACTGGCGGGTGAAGCGGTCGGCCGCGTCCAGCTTGTCATGCACCACGACCATGGACAGCGCTTCCATCTCGTCGAAGGGGACCGGCTCCGGATCCGGCGCCTCGATCAGTTTCAAATGCGCCAGCGTGTTCATGATGGCGCGGTAGGCGACTTCCGGCGCGCTCGGGTCCTCATGCTGCCCGCATTCGAGCGTCAGCGCATAGCCGCCGGTGGTGCGCATGTATTCGGTGGTGCCCACACCGTAGCGCAGCACCGTCTCCAGCTCGGCCGCATCGCCGCGGCTGCGGCGCTTGACGCCGTCGCCATAGGCGGCCAGCCAGCCGTCCACGAAGCGTTTCACGCCCAGGCGGCGCGCCCATGCCCGTTCTTTTGCCGCGTGCTGGAACGGCTGCAGCGGGCCCGCGTTGTCGGGCGGCCCGACCATCACGAAGGGCTGGCCGCCCGTCGCGTTGAACGAGTGCAGGTCGAGCAGCACGTCGTGCTGGCCGAGCAGGGGGCAGAGCCAGTTGGCGATGTGGTCCTCGAAGTCCTGCGGGTCGTCCTTCGGGAACAGGTTGCGGTTCAGGTTGCGGTCGCCGTTGCGGGTGTTCTGATCAAAGGCCTTCGGGTTCACCACCGGCACGAAGGTGACGCTGCCGGCCGCGATCTGCAAGCGCCCGCTGTCGATGTCGCTCATGACGCGCAGGATGGCCTGGGTGCCGCAGATCTCGTTGCCATGGGTCGCGCCCATGATGATCACGCGCGGGCCCGAAGCCAGGGCGGTGTAGTTGACGGATTTGAACTGGTATTTGCTGGAAGAGGTCATTGCGGTGGCATGCTCGGGATGTCTCGGGTGCCGGTATTCTAGCGGACAAAGCTGGCATGCGGCGGGGCGCCGTGGCATCATCCGGCACTTCCGCATCCACAGCCCACGCATGCAGCACGCCACTTCCACCATTCGCGTCCACGGCCTCGACACCCTGCGCGCGCTCGCCGTTACGCTGGTGGTGCTGCACCATTACGTGCTGTTCGCGAGCGACGCGCCCACCTTCGGCTGGGTCGGCGAGATCGGCTGGGTCGGGGTGGACCTGTTCTTCGCGCTCTCGGGTTATTTGATCGGCAACCAGATTTTCGCGGCGATGAAGCGACCTGGCGGCTTCTCGCTGCGGCACTTCTACGCGCGCCGGCTGCTGCGCACGCTGCCGAATTACTGGGTGGTGCTGGCCTTGTACTTCCTGTGGCCCGCCTTTCGGGGATCGGCGCCGCTGCTGCCGCTGTGGGAGTACCTGAGCTTCATCCAGAACGTCGGGCTGGAGCCGGGCAGTGCGTTTTCGCACAGCTGGTCGCTGGCGATCGAGGAGCAGTTTTATATGCTGTTGCCGGCGCTCGCCCTGCTTGGTGCGGCGTGCAAGGGCTCGATCCGGCTGGCCTGGGTGGCGATCGCGCTGGCCTTTATCGCGGGAATGCTGATCCGCGCCGACTTGTGGCAGGAGATGGCGGGACAGAAGCATAAGCTTTACTTCTATTTCAAGTACATTTATTACTCGAGCTTATGCCGCTTCGACGAGCTGCTGGCGGGGGTGGCGCTGGCGCTGCTGCGCAACCATCATGCCGGTGCGTGGGGCCGGCTGACGCGGCACGGGAACCTGATGGGGCTGGCCGGGCTGGCGGTGTGCGGGGCGACGTTCTCGGGCTTCCTGGACGACCGGTATGGCCAATTCGTCACCGTGTTCGGGTTTCCGCTGCTCGCCCTGGGCTTTTCGATGTTGATCGTCGCCGCCGTGGCGGAAGGCTCGCTGCTGCGCGGCTTGCGGGTGCCGGGGGCGGGGCCGCTGGCGCTGTGGTCGTATGCGATTTATCTGCTGCACAAGCAGGTGTGCGTGCTGGGGGCGAAATGGATGGCGGGGCAGGGGTTCGGGGCGGAGCATCCTGTGACCATCGTGGCGATGCTGGCGCTGTCGGTGCTGACGGGGTGGTTGTTGTACAAGCTGGTGGAGACGCCGTTCATGTGGCTAAGGGAGCGGTATGTGCCGAGTAATGCTTTGCATCCGGATTCACGACAACGCACCATGTAATTGAACGCGCGGCCGGGAAACCCGGCCACCCTACGGATGCCCTTGTAGGGTGGGCGGGTCTCCCGCCCGCGCGTTCAACCGCCTTCAAATTCGTCGCAAATCATATTCAAACCCGCGCTTCGATCACCCCAAACGCCGCCGGCGCATCCGCCAAAAACGCCAGCAAAGCATTGGCCTGCACCTGCGGCTCGAACCTCGCCGTGTCGAGAATCGCCTGCCGCAACCCCGGCACCGTCTCCACCGTATGCGGACTCCGATACGCCGCCACCAGCAGCTGCGCCAGGTCCAGCGGCGCCCCGTGCCCACGCCGCAAGCGCTGTTCGATGAGCGCCAGCAGCGCGCGCTGCATGCGCGGGGTTGGATTCAGGATTTCGCCGAACACCAGAGGCGTGTTGGCGATGGCTTCGCACAGCGTGTGCTCGATCGCGTCGGGCTTCATGTCCGAGGGGATGTCGAAGTAAGCCTTGTTCCAGCGCGTGCGCGCATAGGCATGGCCGGGCGGGAAGGAGTCGACCGTCTCCAGGCCCAGCGCGCGGCTGGCGCGCGAGAGTAAATCCGAAACAGTATCGATCAAGGGCATGATGGGAAGCGGTGCGAATACGTCATGCCGGCAGTGTAGCGCAAGCGGGAAGGCTGCGTGCATGCAGTCTTCCCGCCAGGGTGTTACGCGAAGCGCCCGGCGCGGAAGTCGTCGAAGGCCTGGTGCAGTTGCTCCGTGGTGTTCATCACGAAGGGCCCGTGCTGGGCGATCGGTTCGTTCAGCGGCCGTCCGGCCAGCAGGATCAAACGCGTCGGCTCGACTGCCTTGATCCGCACGCCGTCGGCGCCGGCGGCATTGTCGAGGATCGCCATGCGCGTCTTGCCCACGGCCTTGCCATCGACGACGACTTCACCGCGATACACGTAGAAGAAGGCGTTGTGCCCCTGCGGAATCGGCTGCTCGAACGTGACGCCGGCCGGGATCTCCAGGTCGAGGTAGAGCGGCGCCGTGGTGTCGCGCTGCACCGCCCCGGCCACGCCGTGGGTCGCGCCCGCGATCACCTGCACCGTCACGCCATCGTCGTTGGTAAAGCGCGGCACCTCTTCGGCCGGGATGTCGCGGTACCAGGGCGCCGTCAATTTGTCCTTGGCCGGCAGATTGAGCCAGAGCTGGAAGCCTTCCATCAGGCCCTCGCTTTGTTCGGGCATTTCGGAGTGGATCACGCCGCGGCCGGCCGTCATCCACTGCACGCCGCCGTTCGTCACCAGGCCCTCGTTGCCGGCGCTGTCGCGGTGGCGCATGCTGCCGTTGAGCATATAGGTGACGGTCTCGAAGCCGCGGTGCGGATGCTCCGGGAAGCCGGCGATGTAGTCGCCCGCCTTGTCGCTGCCGAAGGCATCGAGCATCAGGAAGGGATCGAGGCGGCGCTGCAACACGCCGGTCAACACGCGGTTGATCTTCACGCCCGCGCCGTCCATCACGTACTGGCCGTTGACCAGGCGTTCGACGCCGCGCGATGTCGCGATCGTGGCGAATGTGGTTTGCTCGGTCATGCTGTTCTCCTGTTGGTTGATCCATTGTTGCACCGCCCCGGGGGCGGGTCAGGCCAGTGCCGCTTCCACCGCCTCGTTGGCTGCCTGCTGGCCCTTGGCCGCCGCTTCCTGCCCCATGTTCAGGCCATGCGAGTAAATGAAGGTATGGTCCTTCAAGCCCAGGAAGTTCAGCAGCATGCGGATGTGCGGCACCTGCGGGTCGGCGTCAGGCGGGTACACGCCGCCGCGTGCGGTGGCCACATACACCTTCTTGTTCGCCAGCAGGCCGACAGGTCCGGTCTCGGTATAGCGGAAGGTCACGCCCGAGCGGGCGATCGCATCGAACCAGCCCTTGAGCTGGGCCGGCATGCCGAAGTTGTACATCGGGGCGCCGATCACGATCACGTCGGCGGCCTGCGCTTCCGCGATCAGGGCGTCGTCCAGGGCCACGCGGGCGGCCTGCTCGGCGGAGCGCTGCTCCGCCGGGGTGAACAGCGCGCCGACGGCGGCGCCGTCGAGCAGCGGGTGCGGCTGGGCGCCGAAATCGCGGCGCACCACGCTTGCACCCGGGTTGGCGGCGAGGAGCTTGTCGACGACGAGATTGGTCACGCGGGTCGTTTCCGAATCGTTGCCGCGGACGCTGGAAGTGATGTGCAGGATGTTCATGGTGTGTCCCTTTGTTCGAAGAGTGAAGCGATGGACCCACTGTAACGGTTCCATAAACGATCTGGAAGCCAGTAGAATGGATAACATTATCCTGCTGGTGGAACAATCATGGATGTCGAACCGAATGATTTACTGCTGTTTGCCCGCATCGTCGAGGCGGGCAGCTTCAGCCGCGCCGCCGAGCGCGTGCAGCTGCCCAAATCGACGGTCTCGCGGCGCATCGCGCTGCTCGAACAGAAGCTGGGCGAGCGCCTCTTGCTGCGGACCACGCGCAAACTGGTGGTGACCGAGTTCGGCGCCAGCCTGCTCGAACACGCGCGCAAGGTCGTGGAAGAGGTCGAGGCGGCCGGGGCCCTGGCCCAGCACCGCCAGGTTGAACCCAGCGGCAAGCTGCGCATGTCGGTACCGGGCGACTTCGCCAACAGCGGTCTGCACGAGGTGATTGCGCGCTATATCGCGCGCTACCCGGCGGTGTCGGTCGAAATGGACCTGTCGCCGCGGCGGGTCGACCTGATCGCGGAAAACTTCGACATCGCGATCCGTATGGGCGATCTGCCGGACGATGCCTCGCTCAATGCGCGTCCGATCAACCTCGAATACTTCGGGCTGTACGCCTCGCCTGGCTACCTGGCCCGGCACGGCCTGCCGGAACATCCGGACGATTTGCTCGAACACGATTTGCTGTGCATGCTCAATCGCAGCGGCGCGGCCCCAACCTGGGTGCTCACACGCGGCAAGATGAAATGGGAACGGCAATTGGCGGCGCGGCTGACCGCCAATTCGCCCGACCTGCTGGCGCGCATCGCCTCGCGCGGCGCCGGTATCGCGGGCAGCTCGCAGACTTTTGCGAGTCCCTACCTGGCGACGGGAGAACTGGTGCGGGTGCTGCCGGAATGGGATTTGCCCGTGGCCAGCGGCTGGGCAGTGTTCCCGGGGCGCCGGCTGATGCCGGCCAAGACCCGGGCCTTCCTCGATTTGATGGAAGGGGAGTGCCGCGAGCGCGGACACCGCCCGACCAGCGTTTAGGCGGGGCGATTGCCCATGGTCTCGCCCAGGCGCACCGAACGCTCCGGCGCCCACTCGCCATTGAAGGCGATCGCGCCCTTCTTGAACAGCATCACCACGGTGGAGCCGAGCAGGAAGCGGCCCATTTCTTCGCCTTTTTTCAAGCTGACCTGGCCCGGTTCGTAATTCCACTCGCAGATGCGGGTCATGCGCGGCGGGTTCACCACGCCATGCCAGGCGGTGGCCATGCTGCCGACGATGGTCGCGCCCACCAGGGTCATCACGAAGGGGCCGTGTTCATCGGACTCGAACACGCAGACCACGCGCTCGTTGCGGGCGAACAGGCCCGGCACGCCGCGCGCCGTGGTCGGGTTCACCGAGAACAGCTTGCCCGGCACATAGATCATGCGCGTCAGGCGGCCGTCGCAAGGCATGTGGATGCGGTGGTAGTCCTTCGGGCTCAGGTAGAGGTTGGCGAAGTGGCCGTGCTGGAAGTGCGCGGCCAGTTTCTCGTCGCCGCCGACCAGTTCCGCCGAGGTAAACTTGTGGCCCTTGGCCTGGAAGATGTGGTGGTCATCGATGTCGCCGAACTGGCTGATGGCGCCGTCCACCGGGCAGACGAAGTCGGCTTGCGCCAGCGGGCGCGCACCGGGGCGCAGCGGGCGGGTGAAGAATTCGTTGAAGCTGCTGTAGCTCGCGACGTCCGGATTCGCGGCCTCGTCCATGTTCACGCCATACTTGCCCACGAACCAGCGGATCAGGCGGGTCGTCATGGCGCCGCCCTTGGCGCCGGCGACGCGGCCGGCGAAGTTGGTCAGCGCCGTCTTCGGCATCACATACTGGGGCAAGACTTTTAAACGGGACACTTTGATGGGCCTCTGAATATTGGTTCGATGGCGAATTATAACGGCGTTAATGTATGGGAATGACATGTTTCTCGCTGCATGCATATGCGATTTACCGCGACAATAGGAATTGCTTCTGGGACAATGTCGGCCCCTGCATCCGAGAAGCACGACATGACCCGTATTTACCCGATCCGCCTCGGCCTGCTTGCCGCCGCCGTCAGCCTCTGCCTGCCCGCGCTCGCGCAGGAGGCCAAAACGGCCCCGTTGAAAGCCGAGTCCCTCAAGGAGGGCGAGGGCAAGAAGATCGAGCGGGTGGAAGTCAAAGGCACGGCGGACAGCTATGACCCGCGCCGCGACGACACCGCCAGCAAGGTCGTGGTGAACAGCGACGAGATCACGAAATACGGCGACACCAGCGTGCTCGACGTGCTCAAGCGCGTGCCCGGCATCACCGTCAACAGCGCCAACGGCCGCGGCGGCGAGATCCGCATGCGTGGGCTGGGCAGCGGCTACACGCAGATCCTGGTGATCGGCGAGCGCGCCCCGGCCGGCTTTTCGATGGAGTCGCTGGCGCCCGATTCGATCGAGCGCATCGAAGTGCTGCGCGCGGCCAGCGCCGAGTTCTCGACCCAGTCGGTGGCCGGCACCATCAACATCATCCTCAAGCGTTCGGTCAAGAACCGCCTGCGCGAGCTGAAGCTGGCGGCCCAGGCGTCCAGCATGGGCTTCGGCCCGAACGCCAGCCTGCAGTTGTCGGATCGCGACGGCGGCTTCTCGTATTCGGTGTCGGCCAATGCCGCCCAGGACCGCTTCGAGAACGTGCCGCCTGGCCTGGACTTCATCGTCGCGCCGGACGGCCGCACCACCTTGCTGCGCACCAGCACCATGGCACAGGACGGGGGCTTTACCTTCCTGAACATCAATCCGCGCCTGAACTGGACGCTGGCCAACGGCGACACCATCACCTCGCAGACCTGGGTCAACAACAACCGCTTCCACAACGACCTGCGGCAGCTGACGAAAACGCTGATCGGCACGCCGGCGCCGCAGCCCGACCTGCTGCACCGGACCGACAACGAGGGGACCTCCCTGCGCTCGGACCTGAGCTGGACCCGCAAGTTCGAGAGCGGCGCCAAGCTGGAAATGAAACTGGGCGTGTCCGCCGGGGAGGCCGCCAACCAGGTGCACCGGCGCGCGCCGCAGCTCGATACGGTGATCGTCAATGAAAGCAGGGACCGCGGCATCAACTCGACCGGCAAGTACACCCGCACCCTGGATGCGGGCCATGCGCTGGCCTTCGGCTGGGACGGCGGCCTGGACACCCGCGACGACGAGCGCCGCGAAGCGCGCCTGCTCGGCGGGCCGCAGCCGCTGGACGAATTCGCCGATGCGCGCGTCAAGCGCCTGGCGGTGTTCGGCCAGGACGAGTGGAACATCACGCCGCAATGGTCGATGTACCTGGGCGCGCGCTGGGAGGGCATCCGCACCCATGTCGAGGGCAATACCTTCGGCACGGCGAGGAACGGCTCCAACGTCTGGAGCCCGATCATGCAGACGCTTTACAAGATCCCGGGCGCGAATGGAAAGAACGGCGACCAGTTCCGCCTGGCCCTGAGCCGCACCTACAAGGCGCCGAACATCGGCAACCTGAGCCCGCGCCGCAATACCAACGAAAACAACAGCCCGACCCAGCAGGACTACCAGGGCAACCCGAACTTGAAACCCGAACTGGCCTTCGGCATCGACCTCTCGTACGAGCACTACTGGGCCGAAGGCGCGCTGGTCTCGGCCAGCGCATCAATGCGCCGCATCAGCGACTTCACGCGCTTCCTCACCTATTTCGACGGCGAGCGCTGGGTCCTTACCCCGAGCAACCAGGACAGCGCCGTCACGCGCACGCTCGAAATCGAGACCAAGTTCCCCCTCAAGGCGCTGATGAAGGACGCGCCGGCGGTGGACCTGCGCGCCAGCGTCAACCGCAACTGGTCGCGCGTCGACTCGGTGCCGGGGCCCGGCAACCGCCTCGACCAGCAAACCCCGCTCACGGTCAACCTGGGCGCCGACTACAAGCTCGGGGCCTGGACCACGGGCGGCAGCTTCGCCTTCCGCACCGGAGGCCTGGTGCGCTCCTCGCTGAACCAGTACGCCTATTCCTGGGCGCGGCGCGACCTCGACCTGTACGCGCTGTGGAAGATCGACCCGAAGCAGCAACTGCGCGTGGCGCTGGCCAATGTGCTGAACGAGGACTACCTGGCCGAGAACATCTACCGGGACGAGCAGATCGGTGCGCAGACGCGGGCGGTGATTTTCCCGAACAGCGTACGGGTGCGGGCGACGTATGAGGTGAAGTTCTAGGCTGCCTTATCGTGGGTGTGGCTTGGCCGCGTGCCCGATGCATTAGAGTTCGCCGGGAATCGTAGGGTGGGAAGGTCTCCTGCCCGCGCGGTGATAGTTATGGGATGAATAGCCGCACAGGCAGCAGCACCGTGATTTGGACGCGCGGGCGGGAGACCCGCCCACCCTAGAGCAACCGGGCTTTCGATGCCTGCCACTGAAGGGGGGAACTGTGAACTGCTATGTAATAGCAATAAAATATACCTAACAATGTTTACAGATTGCTCAGTCCTAGCATATAGTCATTCGCATAAGCCGAATAACTATTTCCGGAGACTGGTAAATGACCTTGTTGCGCCCCCGTTGCCTCGCCCTCATCATCGCCGGGCTATATGCCCCGGCATTCGCCCAGGAGGCGCCAGGCAGCGCTCCGGTGCCGCAAGTGGAAGTCAAGGGCAGCAGCGAGACCTATGACCCGCGCCGCGACGACACCGCCTCGCGCATCGTGCTCAATCGCGAGGAGATCGCGCGTTATGGCGACACCAGCGTGCTGGACGTGTTCAAGCGCATTCCCGGGGTGACGGTCACCATCGGCGCCGGTCGCAGCACCCAGGTGCGGATGCGCGGCCTGGGCGCGGGCTATACCCAGATCCTGGTCAACGGCGAGCGCACGCCCGCCGGCTTCACTCTCGACAACCTGTCTCCCGAGACCATCGAACGCATCGAAGTGCTGCGCGTGGCCAGCGCCGAGTTCTCGACCGCGGCGGTGGCCGGCACCATCAACATCGTGCTGCGCAAGACGATCAGGAAGCGCGAGCGCGAGGCCAAGCTGGGCTACCTGTTATCCAACGACTTCCGCGGGCCGACCTTCAGCAGCCAGCTGGCCGAGCGCGGCGACACCTCGTCGTGGTCGCTCACCGCCAGCGGCAACCACGACGCCCTCGACCGCGAATGGAGCGGCTTCGAAGAGAACATCGGCCCTGGCGGGGTGGTGGACATGCGCCGCACCACCTTCGCCCAGGAACGTGGCCACATGAACCGCCTGAACCTCGGCCCCACCCTGAACTGGACCCTGGACAACGGCGACAAGCTGGCCTGGGAAACGGTCTTGAACAGCAGCAGCTTCCGCAATAATCCGGAACCGCGGGTGACGACCCTGGTCGGCCCGCCGCCGCAGACCCCGGACCTGCGGATCTTCGGGGAATTCGACGACCGCATGGCCAAGTCCGACCTGCGCTGGGCGAGGGAGCTGCCCACCGGCGCCAAGCTCGATGCGAAGCTGGGCCTGGAGTGGTCCTCGCGCAAGATGTTCGTGCGCCGCCTGGGACGGGACGGCGCCGGCTTGCCGGAATCGGACGGCTCGACCCTGCTCGATACCCATACCCGTGGCGCGAATTCGACCGGCAAGGCCACGCGCACCTTGGAAGGCGGCCATGCGCTGTCGCTCGGCTGGGACATCGGCGTGAACGCGAGTTCGGACGTGCGCGTCGAACGCGACCGCCTGCGCCTGCTGGCGCCCGGGCAGCCCCTGGGTACGCCGCTGGACGAGCATTTCCGCGCCAGGGCCGTCCGCGCCGCGCTCTACGTACAGGACGAATGGACCCTCGATCCGCAGTGGTCGGTCTACCTCGGCAGCCGCTGGGAGGGAGGGCGCACCCGCGTCTCCGGCAGTGGCTTCGAGCCGACCCGGATCGACTCCGGAGTCCTGAGCCCGATCCTCCAGGCCTTGTACAAGTTCGCGGACAAGGATGGGAAGAAAAGCGGCGACCAGCTGCGCCTGGCCCTGAGCCGCACCTACAAGGCGCCGGACCTGTACAGCCTCGTGCCGCGCCGCTCGGCCTGGGAAAACAACAGCGCCACCGAGGCCGATTTCGTCGGCAACCCGGACCTGAAGCCGGAGATGGCCTGGGGCATCGACGCCGGCTACGAACATTACTGGGCCGAGGGCGCGATGGTGTCGGTGAGCGGCTCGGTCAAGCGCATCGACGACTATACGAGCAACCGCATCTATTTCGACGGCCTGCGCTGGATTTTCACGCCGGTCAACGATGACCGCGCGATGCTGCGCACCCTGGAAGTCGAGACCAGGTTCCCGCTCAAGTCCCTGTTGGCGAATGCGCCGGCCATCGACGTGCGCGCCAGCGTGAGCCGCAACTGGTCGCGGGTCGAATCGGTGCCGGGCCCGAACAACCGGATGGAGCAGCAGACCCCGCTCACGGCCAATGCGGGCGCCGATTACAAGTCGGGCGCAATGGCGCTGGGGGCGAGCGTCGCGCACCGGCGCGGCGGGCCGATCCGGGTGGCGGTGAACCGCGGCTTCTACAACTATGCCCGCACCGACCTGGATGCCTACGTGCTGTGGACCTTCAATCCGAAGCTGAAGTGGCGGGTGGCCTTCTCCAACCTGCTCGGCGAGGACGGCGGCTTCGAGGTGTCATATGCGGACCCGGTGCGCGGCCTGGAAAAACGCAGCTGGGCCTATCCGGGCGGCGTCAAGCTGCGCACCACGCTGGAAATGAAGTTCTGAGGCCTCAGGCGGTGTTGCGGCCGGCCGGCGCTTCTTCTTCCTGTGGGCTTTCTTGCGGCCCGGCGTGGACGTGGTGCTTGCGGAAGTAATGCCAGGCCACGAAGATCGCCACCGCCTGCATCGCCGCGCACAGCAGGAAGTGGCTGCCGATGCGCCAGTCGCCGGGTGGCAGGTGGCTGACGCCGGCCAGGATCGCAGTGCCGACCAGCGGCGTGATGATCACGCCCAGGCTGCTGATCGATTGCAAGGACCCCATGAGCTCACCCTGCTGGTTGGCCGGGGTGGTCTTCGAGATGATGGCCTGCAGCGCCGGCCCGGCGGCGAAGGCCAGCACATTGCACAGGATGATCGCGTACATCATCCAGCCTTGCGTAGCCAGGCCATACCCCACGAAGGCGAGCGCGCCCGAGGCGATCCCCAGCAGCGACAGGCGCACTTCGCCGAAGCGCCGGATCAGCACCGCAAGCAGGCCGGCCTGCACCACCGCCGAGACCAGGCCCACGCAGAACATGGCCAGACCGTTGTCGCGCGGGGTCCAGCCGAAGCGGAAGGTGGTGTAGAGCACCCAGGTCGACTGCAGCATCATCTGGCCGAAGGTGATTAGGGTGACGACGACGACCAGGCCGCGGATGTCCTGGCGCCGCACCAGGCGCAGCAGGGCTGCGAGCGGGTTCAGGCGCGCCCAGGCGAAGGGCGCGCGCTCGCCCGGCGCCAGCGATTCGGGCACCATGAAGTAACCGTAGACCAGGTTGGCCCCGCTCAGCAGCGCTGCCACGTAGAAGGGCAGGTGCAGGTCGTTGTTGCCGAGCAGGCCGCCGAGCATGGGGCCGCAGATGAAGCCCAGGCCGAAGGCGGCGCCGATCTTGCCGAAGCTCTTGGCGCGGTTTTCCTTGGTCGAGATGTCCGAGGCATAGGCCGCGGCCACCGACATGCTGGCCGAAGACATGCCGCCGATGATGCGGCCGACGAACAGCCATGCCAGACTGGGCGCCCAGGCCGTGACCAGGAAGTTCAGGCACATGCCGCCCATCGAATACAGCAGCACTGGGCGGCGTCCGACGCGGTCGCTGAGCGCGCCCAGGGCCGGCATGAACAGGAATTGCAGCACGCCGAAGGTCGCCGCCAGCCCCCCGAACCACAACGCGTGGTCTTCCTTGGCCGTCACGAACTGCCCGACCAGCAGCGGCATGACGGGGACGATCAGCCCGATGCCGAGCATGTCGATGAAGATGCAGACCAGGACGAAATTGAGCTTGCCGGTGCTGGACGTCTGAAGCGCGCTGGTGCTGGTCATGCTGGCCTCGGGTTGGGGTCAAGCGCCAATCTTAGCACTGCACTATGCATTCAGGAATCTTTTGCTTCACCCCATTCGGCGGCAAATTCGGTGCGGAAGGATTCCAGCAGTGCCAGGCGGGCCAGGCCCAGCGCGCGGCCCGCCTCGGTCTGCATCTTGCCGGGCAGGGTGGCCAGCTTGGCCGCGATATGGTCGAGCGAATAGGCGCGGTCGTCCAGCGCGCGGCTGGTCGCCAGCGGGTCGTCCGGATGGGCCAGGCCGCTTCCCATGCGCCCGGCGGTATAGAACATGCGCGCCAGGCCCACGGCGCCGAGGGCGTCGAGCCGGTCGGCATCCTGCACGATCTTCGCTTCCAGCGATTCGGCCGGGATGTTGGCGGAAAAGCTGTGCGTCTCGATCGCGTGCGCCACCGCGTCCAGCTTCTCGGGCGGGAAGTTCAGCCATGCCAGCTGGTGGCGCGCCAGCTTGGCCGAGCGGCGCGAGGCCTGGTCGCGCGCCAGGTCGTCCTTCGGCACGTTGACCAGGTCGTGCAGGTAGCAGGCCGCCATCACGACGAGCGCGTCGGCCTCCGGATGCTGCTCGAGCAGGGCCTGGGCATTGCGCCAGACGCGTTCCAGGTGGTTGGCGTCATGGGCGCCGTCGCCCCCGCTGCCGCCCGCGGCAAGCGCGGCCAGGCGCGGGCGCCAGCTGGCGAGGTCGGTATCGGGTTCAGGAGGCGTGTTCGGCGCTTGGTTCATGCGGTTCTTCGTCAAGGAGGGAAAGGACGGCGCGCTGCGACAGCGCGTCGGCGCGGGTGTTCTTGTGGCGCGGGATCCAGCGCAGAGTGGCGCCAGGCAGGCGTGCGAGCAGCGCGCGTGCTTGTGCGCGGTAGGCCGCCAGACTGGGGGCGCCGGCGCAGTCGGGGCTATTGATGTCGTCGATCACCACCTGGCTGTCGCCGTGGATCGCGAGCGGACCCGCGCCATGCGCCACGGCCGCTTCGAGCAGCGCGATCAGGGCCAGGTATTCGGCTTCGCTGCTGTTGCCATAGCCGCAAGCGCGCGACAATTCGGACAGCACGCCGCCGGGGCCTTCGAGAACCGCGCCGATGGTGCAGCGGCCGGGATTCGGGTGGGCGGAACCGTCGAACCAGGCGCGCCAGTCTGGCGCTGAGGCGGGCGCCTGGCGGCGGGCCGCGGAAGCGGCGGCGCGGGCACGCCGGACCGCGGCCTGCATCTCGCCATGCTCGCGCGCTGCCGCACGGGTACTTAACAAATGCTCAAGGCCCGCGGTGCCGGCGCGCAGGCTCAGGGTCGTGCGCAGGGCTTCGGCCTGGGGTACGCCAGTGCGTTCGGCAAGCTTGCGGCTGGCGGCGAGTTCTCCCTTGAAGGCGGCGGCAAGAAGGCTGGCGAAGTCGGCGTCACGGTCGGTCATGGGCAGGAGCATAACAAAAAGGCGCCCGAGGGCGCCTTTTCCATTCCGGACCCGCTAGAGCGGATTAACGGCGGTACGGATTGTTCGGACGGTCGTCCCAGCGGTTACGCACGCCGTCGCCGTCGCGATCACGGTCGTACTCGTTGCGGATGCCGTCGTTGTCGAGATCGCGGTCGTAGCGGTTCGGGACGCCGTCACGGTCGGTATCGCGGTAGCCGTTGCGGTCGTGGCGGCGGCCGTCGCGGTAGCCATCGCGGCCGTCACGGTAGCCATCGCGGCCGTCACGGTAACCGTCGCGGCCGTCACGGTAGCCGCCGGCATACACCGGCTGGTAGTCGCGGCGCTCGAAGCGGTCGGGCACGCCGTCGCGGTCGCGGTCACGGCCGCCGTGCTGACTCCAGCGGCCCGGTTCCATGTGCCAGCGGCCCTGGCGCTCGCGCCAGGCCGGCGGTGCATACACATAGCCTGGACGGGCGACGATGTAATGGCCCGGCACCCAGTGGTGACGGTGGCCGCGCCACTCCCAGTAGCCGGGAGCCCAGACGTGGCCATGGCGTGCGACGGGAATGCGCTCGTACATCGGTTCCGGCGGGGCCGAGCCGATATACAGTTGGAAGTCGGATTGCGCCAGGGCCGGCAGCGGCGCGAAGGCGGCGCCAATGGCGATCAGGGCTGCAAGGGTCAGAGTGCGTTTCATGTCGGTCTCCAGATCCAAAATGGATGACCCACTATATCGCCGGCGGTGCGGGAAATGGAGGCTTGAAGCGGATGCTTACATCTGAAACAGATGGGGGTGGGAATTGCTGGGGGCGCTGATACAAATGGCTGTGCTGCGAGCCGCCGGCTGTCGCCCTTGCGCGACAGCCGGGCGGCCTGCGGCACTCATCCACGGCTCCCTGCAGCCTGTTTTTCTTCGTCAGTGAGGCGTTTGGCGGTCACGGTGACCACGGCCACCTTGTCGCCGCTGGCAACCAGGGCGGTATCAAGGCTGTAGTTGCGGGCCTGCGCTTCCGGGATGCTCTCCAGCAGGTAGCTGCCGGAGACGGCGAGGCAGATCGCGGTGACGAAGACGGCTTCCATATGCTTCATGACGTTCATGGTATTTCTCCCTGGAGCTGGTTGTCGACGGCTTGTCGATGTGTGCAATGTAGGCCAGGGCCGCACGCGCCGCGAGCCGATTGCGACGAGACGCGGAAAACGCGGAACAAGCTGTCGAAAAGCCCACGCGAACGTGCGCACGCCATGCGTGCAATGGATGGTTTTCAGCATCCCCCCGCTAGGCCTGGTCGATGCGGCTCATCCAGGGCTGCGCCAGCCAGCCGAGCCTCGATGACAGCCACTTTCAGCCAACTAGCCGGACAGATCGCCACCACCCGCACCGCCTGGCGCCGCGCGCGCAACCTGCGTGCGGGCACGCGCCCGGCGGCGGGGCGGCGCGTGAAGCTCAACCTGTGGCTGCTGCTCGCCGGCCTGGCCGTGCTGCTGGGCGGCGTCGTGCTGGCGCAGGCGGCGCGCTCGTTGTCCGCCGCTGCCGGCGGCGCCGCGCCCGAAGGGGCCTCGGCGCTGGCCGGGCTCCAGCCACTATTAGGGGGCGTCACCATCCGGGTGCCGGGCGAACCCGGGATCGCCCTCAGCCAGCACGGCGGCGCGGCCCTCGTGGTGGCGTCCGGCATGCAGGCGCAGGCGCCGGTGCGGATCGATCTCTGCACCCAACTGGCCGACCCGCGGCGCCCGGCCCTGCTGCCGCTGCGGATCGGCTATCCCTTCAGCGCGGCCTCGGGGGTGTCGGCCCGCAACGCCCTGGTCGCCGCGCCCGGCTCGACCATGCCGCGCGTCGAATTGCGCGGCGATGCGCGCGGCGCCCTGGGCCTGGGCTGGCACGGGGGCGCGGGCAAGGCCGCATGGATCAGCGACGCCGGCAATGGCCGGGTGCTGCGCGGCGCAAACGGCGAGGGCCGGCTGGGCCAGGCCGGCTGGCTGGTCTGGAAGGAGGGCGCCCTGCGCTTCACGCGCCGTCCAAGCCGCACTTGCGCGCAGGCGGGCGAGCTGCTCGTGCAGCGCTACGCGCCCGGCGCCGGCGGGGCCGCCCTGGTGCAGGCCTTCGGGGTGGGCACGGCCTTGCCGGCACTGCGTCTGGCGCCCGGCGAGTACCGGGTGCCGGCGGCCGCGCCGCGCGGGCTGGAAGATGCGCGGCTGTTCGAACGCCTGCAGGAGCAGGGACTCATCCGCCTGGGGCCGGGCGGTCTGGCCGAGATGGCGCCGCGCGACCTCGGCGCATGGCAGGCCGCGGAGCCGGAGGGGCGCGCTCCGCTGCCGGGCTGGGAGGGCGTGCGCCTGAGCGAGGCAGGACGCAAACTGCTCGACCGTTTGTACTACCGCGCCGACGGCGCCTTCGTGCGCGAGCAGGTTCGGGTATTCAACAGCGAGCGCCGCCTGCTGGCCTGGCGGGTCCGCCCCGGCAACACCGCACAATGGCAGGCCAGCGTCGCCGGCACGCCGGTCGCCCAGCTCGATACGCTGCCGGTGGCCGCCATGCGGCTGTTCGCGCGCCTGCCGGAAGGCTGGGCGCCATGGCGGCGGGTGGCGGCCTGGGACGATGGCGGCGCCAAGGGCGCGGCCGTGCTGGCCCTGGACGCTGCCGGCCCGGTCGAGCTGCTGCTGGCCGGGCGGGTGCGCAAGATTGCCGGCGCCACGGCCAGCATCCGCGGCGAATGCGATGGACGCGCCTGCCCGGACCGCGGCGCGGTACAGCACCTGCGCCTGGCGCCGCAGCCGGGTGCGCGGCGCATCGTGCTGGAAGTGGAGCCGCTCGACCTGGGCGCACTCTCCGGCAATGCCGACGCTGCCTACCGTCACCTGCGGGTCGACGGCGGGAAACTAAGCTGGCATGCGCTGCCGGTTGGCGAAGTGGCAGCGCACGCGGCGATGGCCGAAGTGCGGCTGGCCGACCGGCATGGCGATACGGTATGGAGCGACGGCCTGGCCAGTACGGCCGCGCAGGCGGCGGGGCTGGGCACGCTGCTGGGCGTGCACCGCGATCACGCGTCCAGCGTGGCGGGCATGCTGGCGCGCATTCCCGGGCCGGCGCACGCAGCCCGCCTCACGCTCGACCTGCGCCTGCAGGCGGCAAGCCAGGCGGCGCTCGACTGCATCGGCATGCGCCAGGGGAAATGGGATGGCAGGCAGTGTGCCGGCGGGGGTGGTGTCCCGGCCGGACGCCAGGGCGGGCTGGTGTTGCTCGATGCGGGCAATGGCGACGTGCTGGCGGCGGCCGGCCTTGGGGCCGGCAGCGTCGCGGCCGCGCGCTGGCCCGAAGTGCGCGATTTCGACCGCGCCGACCCGGCGCGCAGCCCTTTGCGCCTGCCGGCGTTCCAGCACGACGGCGGCGCACACCGCGCGCCCGGCTCGACCTTCAAGGTGGTCAGCGCGCTGGGGCTGGAAGACGCAGCGCGCCGCGACAAGCGGCTGGAGCGCCTGCTGGCGGGCATGCTGCTCCCCGACATCGACCGCCAGGCCCAGGTGCAAGGCTACGGTTTCCGCACCGGCGCGCCGAGCTACCCGGTCGACGGGGGCGCGCGCATCACGAATTTCCGCGAGCAGCTGGCCGGAGCCCGGGCGAGCGAAGGGCGCCTGGGGCTGGCGCAAGCCATGACCCACAGCGTCAATACCTGGTTCGCCTGGACCGCCGAACTGGGCGACCGCAGCCTCGGCGGCCAGGCGCAGGGTGGGGCGCCCGGGGTGCGCGAGATCGAGCCGGGTGCGCTCGACGCCGTGCGTCCGGTGGCCGGCATGGCGCGCAAGCTGGGGTTCGGCACGCCGCTGCGGCTCGACGGCGGCCTGCTGCCGGCAAGCTTCCGCTGGTCCGGCTGGGATGCCCTGCAGGGCAGCGCCGCGATGCTCGATCCGATCCAGACCCGCCACGAAGTGCGCCAGATGGCCATCGGCCTGCGCATGCAGGCGACCCCGCTGCAGATGGCGCTGGTGGCCGCGGCGGTCGGGCAGGGCCGGCTGGTGGCGCCGCGCCTGTTGCTGGAACTCGACGGGCGCGAGGCCATCGCCCAGCCCGGAGCGGAACTGGGCGTGCGCCTCGACCGCATCCGGGCCGGCATGAAGGGCGTGGTCGACGCCGGCACGGCGGCCGGCGCCTTCCGCGCCGGCGAATTCGACCGCCTGCGCCCCGGCCTGTTCGGCAAGACCGGCACCGCGCCCACCGGCGAGGACGGCATGGCGACGGTCTGGTTCATGGGCTGGATCGAGCCCGGCACGCTTCCCGGCCAGACCCGGCGACTGGCCTTTGCGGCCTTTGTCAGCGAATCGCGCCTGACGGGCGGCGCCCATGCGGCTCCCATCGTCGCCGCGCTGCTGCGTTCCATGCAGGCCCGGTCGCCCGAACAGAAGCCGGATTAGCCTTCTCCTGCGCGCCTCGAAGATGTGTTTGTATGGCATCATCTGTTGACAATCCGCCCTTTTGCGGGTCGCCACCGAGGATGAGGAAAGCATGCGTTTGCCGGGAACCCGGTACCAGGAACACGGTTGGGAGCAGGTCCGCAAATTGCTGGGACAATGCTCGCTGGCCGCGTTCGCCCGGCTCGATCCTGCTCGGCTGACCGGGCCGGGCATCGATGACGCCCTGGCGGAGTATGTCGATGCCGTTGCCGGCCTGCTGGGCAGGAGCGGCAGCCGCGGCGCCGTGCCCGGCAACAGCTACGGCGACACCGCCCGCGAACTGGCGCTCACCCTGGTCTACGAACTGCAGGCGCGTCCCGCCGACTGGGCAGCGCTGTGCGCGGCGGTAGCGACCGAGCATGCGCGCGTCGATGCGTTCTGGACCGCGCCCGGCGGCGAGGCGCTGCTGCGCAAGAAATTCAACGACCTGTACGCCGTCCTGCGCGACAAGGTCGACAGCGACAACTACCAGGCCGCCTGCGGGCGTGCCTGCAGCCCGAACCGCATGTACGCCTACCGCATGCTCGACACCGCCTACGGCGAGGTGGCGCGCCTGTTCGCGGCCTGGCGCGGGCACCGCGACCAGGTCGGCGTCATTCTCGGGCGCTCGCTCGACGCGGAACCGATCGAGGCGCGCCAGCTGCGTTCGGTCAGCGGCTGCCGCCCGGAGTGGATCATGCGCTGGAGCGAAACGCTGGAAGCGTTTACGGGGGCTGCGGGTCCGCTGCACACTCGCTCCAAGCGTTTCGCGAGCCTGAAAACGAACCCGGACAAGATCGGCGCCATGCTGCGCGAGATCGGCGAGTACGAAACCCTCTCGGCCAACGGGGACCGCGACTGGCTGCAGGACGCGAACGAGGCCACGGCCTGGCTCGACGACTACTGGCGGGTATTGGGCGAATCGGAAGCGGCCGGCACGCCGGGACCGGACCAGGTCCTGGAAGCGCGCCAGGATGAATTCGATCTGGCCGCGCCTGACGGCGAGCTGCCTGAAGCCGCGTCCGAACCGCCGATGCTGCTCGATGCCTGCCTGGCGCAACGCGTTTCACTGCCCCCCCGCTATCTTGAAATGGCAGCGGCGGCGCAGGAAGCAGGCAGCTGGGCAATGCGCACGATGGCGGACGACTCGCTGCCGGTGCGGCTGGCGGTCTACGCCAAACTGCTCGGGCTGTTCGACGACAGCTATCCGGCCGAATGGCTCGATCCGCAAACGGGCGAATTGCCGACAATGCAGCAGCTCGCGCTGCTCGACGGCGTTTCGCTGCCGACCTTGCGCAAACGGCGCGACGCCGCCATTGCCCGCCTTGGCGCGGCGGCAGGCATGAAGGAGGAGACATGATGGACATGACGGGACTGGACCGCAAGCTGCAGGCACGACTGCTGGCCGGGGCCAGGGTGGAGGGCGACCGGCTGGTGCTGGCCGACGCGGTGCTCCTGGGGGCGCTCGACGGCAGCCGGCCCTTGACCGCGGGCGAACGCGCGGCGCTGCAGGCCTCGCCGCTCACCACACGGCGGCTGCAGGTATTGGCCGATGGGCGCCGTGCTCTCGCTGCACCCCCAGCCTGGCGCGGCAGCCCCGGCATGCTGCGCGCAGCCGACGGCGGCGCCGCGCTCGACACCCTGGTCACCGACGACGGCGCCTGGCGCCTGCACTTCGTGCACGACCGCGTGATCCTGCAGCTCGACCCGCAATCGCACCTGGCTGCAGCGCTGCTGCGTGGCGGCCAGCCCCTGAGGGTGCGCGACGGCGCCGGCGCAGTGGTGCTGCAGGGGCAGCTCGACAGCGACGGCGAATGCGAAGGCCCGTGGCCCTTCGCGCAGGCCCCGGCGCGGCATTTCCAGCAGCACGGCGCGCGCTTTTGCGTGGAGCCGGCCGGGAACTGAGATGCTGAACCTGTTCACACGGCCGTTCCGCCAGCCGTCCCCCGACCTGACCGGCCTGGGCGCGGCCTTCATCGCGCTGCCGCTGGCCAAGGCAAGCACGGTGCCGGAGGGCTGCTTCGCGGTGCTGGCCAATCGGGAAGGCCATACCCGGCGCCTGGGCGAAGGTGCGCGCGTAGGCATCCTGGACGGCGAAACCGCCTGGTGCGTCCATCCCGGGCCCTATGATTGCGAGCTGACGCCGTTTGCGGCGGCCCCCGAAATCGGCCTGCGCGTGCGCTTTGCCATCGACGGCGCCGATCCGCGCGAGGCCCGGCAGCGTTTCGACCTGTTCCTGGCCAGCGAAGGCGGGCCGCAGGTGGCGCTCGATGGTTTCGTGGCGGATCTGCAGGCCGCATTGCAGCGCGAGCTGGCGCAGGGCAACCTCGACCTGCCGCCCTGCACCAGCTTCGAAGAGTGGAATGTTTTCCGCACCGGTTTCAACCAGTTGCTCTATACCCGCTACGGCGTGATGGTGGACGATTGCGTGCCGGTCGACCTGGGCGCCGCGCGCGACCTGGCGGCCCTCCTGGGTGCGCGCCTGGCGCTGCAGGGCGCGCCAGTCATGGCGGCGCCGCCGCCGCCGGAAGCCTTCGACGCGGCCGCGGAAGATGCGAGGTCGCTGCGCCGTTTGTTCCTGGAACTGCCCGGCGTCATGTGCGGTTTGCGTCTGGCGGTGTTCCCGCCGGATTGCGCGACCTTCCGCCGCCACCAGGACCTGCTGCGCCGGCTCGACCTGGCCAGCCTGTCGGTGGGCACCATGCCGGCATTGGCGCTGGCCGCGCCCAACGAGCCGCTGGCGGCCGGCGAACAGTTGCGCCGTGCGCGTGCCAGCCGGCGCGCAGCCGGCGCCCTGGATGAGGCCTGGGCCTTGCTGGCGCGGATGCAGCATTGCGAGGGCGCGAGGGTCGCCTTGCTGCTGGACGAGGCCGACCGGATCGTCGCCAATCTTGAATGCGATTGCGCGGCGCGCCGCGCACTGCGCGAGGAGGCCGCATGAACGCGCCGAGCGTGACTTGCCGCAGCATCGCGCCCGACGGCTCGCTCCTGACCATCACCGCCACGGTGCGCCCGCGCGGTGGCCGCGCCGAAGTCAAGTGCAGCGTGCCCGATGCGCCGGACCTGGCCCAGCGCATGCAGCAGGTGGTGCGCCTGGCGCGCCATACGGAGCCGCGCTTCGACAGCCGCGACCAGGTGGTGCTGAGCCTCGACCGCGCCCCGGCGCCGGAGAACCGCGACTGGGAACTGGCCGCCGTGCTGGCCGACCGCATCGTGCGCGGCGTATGGACGCCGCAAAGGCCGGTGGTGGCGAACGGCTGGTCCGACGCCTGGCATCTGGGCCGCATCGAGGGCCACGGCTTGCGCGAGGTACCCGTTGGCGTGCTGGCGGGCGGCGACGGCTTGCCGCATCTGGGCGCCCTGAGCGGCCATCCCGACCCGGCCGCCGCGATCTCGACGGCGCGCGCCTGGTTCCCGCTGCATAGCGGCGGCAGCGGCGACACCCTGTGCTGGGTCGAGGTGAGCGTGCGGCCCGCGGCCCACGCCGGGGACGAGGAAACGAGCATTGCGGCCCCTGGCGTGGACGCGGCCCTGCAGGCCAGGGTGCGCACCGTGCTGGCGGGGGCGCGCCATTACGACGGGCGCGGCATGGGCCAGTGGCGCACCACGGTGCGCTTTGGCGAAGCGCGCTTCCAGGGTGGTTCCTTCGAGCTGGCGCTGGTCATGGCCGACCGCATGGCGCGCGGCCGCGACTTTTTGCCGCGCGGCCGGGTGCTGGCCACGGGACAGTCGGCCAGCTGGCACGCGGGCCGGGTCGAGACCGTCGATGGCCTGGCGCCGAAATGCGCGCTGCTGCTGCGCGAAGCGGCGCCGGGCGACCGCATCCTGGTGCCGCGCAGCTGGGAGCCGGACCTGCCGCCCGGCTGGAGGGACAGCTTGCGCGAGCGCGGGGCCAGTCTTGCGTGCGTAGAGCGGATCGGCATCATTTGAATCGCCCTTGCCCCTGTTAAAATCGATTGAAGCAGCTTGTTGCATGTAATGAAATGGAGTCGGATATGTTCCAGATGTTCGGAGTGAAAGGCGCCAGCTGCCCGCGCTGCGAGAAAAAGCAGGGGAGCGATGCGCGCTATTGCGCCGGCTGCGGCATGATCCTCGGCGCCCCGCGTAATGCGCCGGTGCTGCGCGAGAACCGCTGGGTGGCCGGACCCGACGAACTGGCCGTCTTCTTCGGCGTGCGCGAACTCTCCGGCGTGTTCGTCAAGACCCTGCGCGTGCCGGCCACCGCCCGCGCCTTCATCCTGCAGGGCGACAAGACCACCGAAGTGCCGCATGGCGAATACGAGATCGAAGGCTTTTTCACCCGCCTGAACCACCTGCTGCGCGACCAGCACGCCGAAATCCTGGTCACCCGCACCGGCGCGCTGCCCGTCGAATTCCGCTTCGACGACGTTCCTACCTCCGAACAGCTGGCCGTCAGCGCCCGCTTGACGGTCAGCCTGCGCATCGAGAACGTGCCGGCCTTCGCCCGTCATTTCATGACCATGCCCGGCACCATCGGCGGCCGCGAACTGGCCGAGCTGTTGGCCGCGCCGGTGCGCCAGCTGGCCGAGGAATTCGTCGGCGCCCGCTCGATCCGCGAGATGGCGGGCAACCGGGAACTCCGCGAGCAGCTGGATGAGCGCCTGCAGGGCGGCCTCAAACTGCTGTTGCTCGAATACGGCCTGGCGGTGGTGAAGGTCGATACCGTCGAACTGCGCCACGACAAATACGACGCCAACCGCGCCAGGGTCGGCAGCCTGTGGCTGGCGGCCGACGAGCGCCACGTGCAGGTCGAGCACCGCAAGCACCTGGACGATTTGTACGACGCCGAGGAATGGCAGCGCCTGCGCCGCAGCGAGCAGCAGGCGCGCGTGCGCCAGCGCGAGGCCGAGCTGCGCCAGGATGACGCCATCGCGCGCGCCGAGCTGTCGCTTGCCGGGGCCGGGCGCGCCCATGCCGTGCGGTCGCGCCAGATCGAACTGTACGCGCGCATCCTCGACGCCGGGTCGCGCAAGCAGGCGCTCGAGCGCGGCGCCGGCGAGGTGCTGGCCGAACTCGAGCACGAGCTGGGCAAGAAAAGCGCGGCAAGGCTGGATGAAGCCCAGGAGTGGCGCCACCTGCGCGCGCTGGCCCAGGTGCGCATGCGTTCCGAACTCGACGTGGCGCAGCAGGAAGCCCAGCAGGCCCGCCAGGTCGCGCGCCAGCGCTTCTCGCAAGCCTTGCTGCAGCAGCAGATCCGCAACAAGATCGAGCAAGCCGTCCTGATCGAGGACGCCACGCGCAGGCAGGCCGAACTCGTGCGCCTGCGCGCCGGCGAAGAAGATGCGGCCCGGCGTGCGCGCGCGATCGACGAAGAAGAACATGTCGCCCGCCACCAGATCCTGCTCCTCGCCAACGCCGCCCGGCGGCGCGAAGCCGAACGGCTGCAGGAATGGGAAGACGAGCAGGCGCGCCAGCAGGTCGACGCCACCCGCACCGCGCTGCAGCAGGACAAGCTGCAGCGCACGATCGAGCTCGATGCGCGCCAGGCGCGCGAACAGCAGGCGGTCCAGCTCGAAGCCGAGGAACGCCGCCACGCGCTGCAATTGCAGGAGGGCGACGCCCAGTCGCAGCGCGAGCTGCGCCGCATGGATGCGTTTGCCGCGATGGACGATACCGCCAGGCTGGCGCTGGCAGCCGCGCCGAATGCCCAGGCGCTGAACGATTTCATGAAGACCCGCGTGCATGCGACCATGGACGCCGGCCAGCTGGCGGCATTGGCCGGCGTGGTTGGCGCCGGGCGCCTGACGCCGGCCGAAGCGCTCGAGCAGGTACGGCAGGAACAGGCGCGCCGTGAAACCGAAGTGGACAAGGACCGCCGCCACCAGGTCGAGCTGCTGGCCACGCAAGCGCGTTTCGGCGCGGGGATCGTGCAGGCCGTGCGCCAGTGCGCCCACGGCCATCCGGCGCGCGAGGGCGACCGCTTCTGCGCGTCCTGCGGCGCGCCGGTCGCAAGCTGACGGAAGCGATGCAGACAGCCATCGACAAGATCCGCGAACTGCGTGCACTGCACGAGGACGGGCTGCTCAGCCGGCAGGAGTTCGACCAGCGCAAGAACGCCATCCTCGATGCGGTCTACGCGCCGGCTCCGATGGCGGACGAGGCGCCGGCGGTGCCGTACGAAGAGGCACAGTCCTTCCGCCCCGGCACCGAGATCGGCCTGATGGCCGGCCAGGAACTGGGTCCGCAGAACCGGCGCTACCGGCTGGAGTGCCTGATCGCCCAGGGCGGCATGGGCCAGGTATGGCAGGCCACCGACCTGGCCACCCACGCGGAGCTGGGCCACAGCGCCCAGGTGGCGCTCAAGATCCTGCCGCCCCAGCTGACGCAATCGGCCAGCCACGCCAAGCTCCTGATCCAGGAAGCCACCCGCGCGCGGCGCCTGGCGCACGAGCACATCGTGCGCGTCTATGAATGGGCGCAGGACCCGGCGACGTCCAGCTATTTCATCATCATGGAATGCCTCGAAGGCGAAGACCTTGACGGCCTGCTGGCGCGCGAAGGGCGGTTGCCCCTGGAGCGCGTGCTGGCCTTGCTGGAACCGGTGGCGGCCGCCCTCGACTACGCCTGGGACAAGCATGGGCTGGTCCACCGCGACATCAAGCCGGGCAACGTCTTCGTCACCAAACGCGGCGAGGTGAAGCTGCTCGACTTCGGCATCGCGGCGCGCGCCCGTGCGGGCGGCGGCGTGGCCTTGCCGCCGGACGCGCCTGGGACCTCGGGCACCGCCGGCTACCGCGCGCCGGAAGCGGGAAAGCCGGGCCAGCCGGCGCCCGCGCTGGACGTGTACGCGGTTTCGATGATGGTCTACCAGATGCTCGACGGCGCGCTGCCGCGCGATCCAGGCGTGGCCCCCGTCGCCCTCGCTCCGCACCGGTGGGAGGTGCTGCGCCGCGGCCTGGCCCGCGATCCGGCCGCGCGTCCGCCCAGCGTGCGCGCCTTGCTGGAGGCATTGCGCGGCGCCGTGGGCCCGACGCTTGAAGAGATCGCGGTGCGGGAAGCGGCCGCGCGCGCGGAGCTTGAAAAGCGCGAACGCGAACTGGCCATGCGGCGCCAGTTCGAGGAGCAGGCGAAACTGGCGGCGCGTGCGGAGATCGACCGCCAGCGCCGTGAGCAGCAGCGCGCCGAACGCGCCGCCGAGGAGGCGGCACGGGCCGCGCGCAAGGAAGCGCTGCGCCGGCAGCTGCTGGCCAGGCGCGACGAAGAAGCCGCCAGGACCCGGCTGGCGCAGGAGGCGGCGCAGCACAAGCTCACGCAGGCGCGCGCCGCGGCAATCTATCTGGCCGAGCAACAGCGGGTGCGCGATTTGCAGGCGGCGCGCACGGCCGACGACCTGGCCCGCCTGACGCCGGCGTTCGACCACCCGGTGCCCGATGGCGAAGGCGTGCTGCGCGATCCCTTCCTCGACGGCGCCGGGTTCGGCCCGGCGCTGGTCCTGATTCCGACCGGCCGCTTCCAGATGGGCTCCCACGAGCACGAGCGCAAAATTGCGATGGAGGCGGGCGCGCAGGAGAAGTGGCTGGAGCGCGAAACACCGCAGCGCTGGGTCGGCATCGAGCGTCCCTTCGCCATGGGCCGCTATCCGGTGACGGTGGCCGAGTGGCGCGTGTTCGTCCAGGCCACGCATTGGCAGCCGAAGGGCGAGGTGCATTGGGATGCCCCTGGCTTTGCGCAGACCGACGCCCACCCGGTGATCGGAGTGAGCTGGGACGACGCGATTGCCTACTTGGACTGGCTCGGCAAGGCCACCGGCATGGCCTACCGGCTGCCGAGCGAAGCGGAATGGGAATACGCCTGCCGCGCCGGCACCAAGACCGCCTTCAGCTTCGGCGACACGATCAGCCCGGAGCTGGCCAACTACGATGGCCGCTTCAGCTACAACGGCGGGCCGATCGGCGCCTACCGCCGCGGCACCACCCCGGCCGGCCTGTTCCCGCCCAATCCCTGGGGGCTGTACGACATGCACGGCAATGTCTGGGAATGGGTGCAGGACGCTCTGCACGCCAACTACGAAGGCGCGCCGCTCGACGGCAGCGCCTGGGAGAGCGGCGGCGACCCGGGCCGCCGGATTCTGCGCGGCGGTTCCTGGCTGTACAACCCGCGCTACCTGCGCTCGGCGCTGCGCAACGCCTTTTCCAGCTCTCTCGCGACCGACATCGTGGGCTTCCGGGTGGTGCGCGAGCTGGCCTGAAGGATGGTAGAGTAACAAGACCATTCACCTTCGGGAGACCCGCCATGGCCATAGCGCACCTGCTCACATCGCATGACAAGGATCTCGGCGGCGGCTTCACGGTCAGGCGCATCCTGCCGGCGGCCGCGCGCCAGTCGGTCGGGCCCTTCCTGTTTTTCGACCACATGGGGCCGGTGGAAGCCCAGCCGGGCGCGCGCCACGACGTGCGCCCGCACCCGCACATCGGCCTGGCCACCGTCACCTATCTGTTCGAGGGCGCCATCATGCACCGCGACAGCCTGGGCACCGAGCAGCGCATCGAGCCCGGCGCGATCAACTGGATGACCGGCGGCAGCGGCATCGTCCACTCCGAGCGCACGCCCGACGACCTGCTGCAGAAGCTGCGCCGCACCCACGGCCTGCAACTGTGGGCGGCGCTGCCGCGCGAGCACGAAGAAGCGCCGGCCGCGTTCTCGCATACGCCGGCCGACCAGATCCCCGAAGTCGAATTCGAAGGCGCCACCGTGCGCGTGCTGGTCGGCACGGCCTTCGGTAAAACCTCGCCGGTACCGACCTTCAGCCAGACCCTCTACCTCGACGTCCAGCTGGCGCCGGGCGCCTCGATCGAGCTGGGCGGCCTGCCCGAAGAAAGCGCCGTGTACGCACCGATCGGCGCGATCGAGGTCGACGGCGAAGCGATCCCCGCCAATACGATGGCGATGCTCGAGCCCGGCTTGCCGGTGCGGGTGTCGTCCAGCGCCGGCGCCCGCTTCGTGCTGGTGGGGGGCGCGCCGCTGGATGGCCGCCGCTACATCTTCTGGAATTTTGTCTCGTCCAGCCGCGAGCGCATCGTGCAGGCCGCGCGCGACTGGGAGGCGGGCGGCTTCACGCCGGTGCCGGGCGACGACGAGCGTATCCCTCTGCCGGCCTGGCCGGCGGCATGGCGGCACGGGCAAGGTTGACGCGCGCACGGCGTGCGCGAAAGGAGTAAGCTGGTGATCCCATCCCGGGTTTTTATGTCACGCGCGAAAGGATGCGCCATGAAAATTCCAGAACACCTCCAGATACCGTTCATCGTGTTTGCCCTGCAGGCGGCATTGATAGCGGGCGCCTCGCTGGTCTTCCTGATACTGCGTCCGCCAGGCGGTTGAAGCGCCCCGGACCGATTCAGGCGTCCAGCCAGGCAGGCAGGGTGCGGCGGCGCTCGCTGCTGCGCACCTTGAGATCGCGCGCTTCCGGATACGGCTGCGCTGCGAAGCGGCGCTGTTGCCCAACGCCGCGCAGGCGGTCGAGGGCCGTGCCCGGCGCCAGCGGCGTGTCCTGTCCCGACAGCGGGTCGCGGTGCCAGAAGCCGCCGTCGCGGTGGAATAGCAGCGGCAGCGCGGCGGCGCGCGGCTGCGTGGCAATGGCCGTCTTGACCGGATCGGTGTCCGGCGCCAGGATGTAAAAGGCTTCGGCGCCCGCGCCCGCATCCACGCGGTGCAGGATGACCCCGTGCGGCAGCAGGGCGGTGACTTCGAGTTCGGCCACGCCGCGGATGCTGGCCGTGAGCCCGATGCGCATGCCCAGGCGCAGCAGCACCGGCGCGTGCTTGCCGGGCCACACGCCGTCGAGCAGCAGGCCGTAGCGCGAGACGTCTTCGATCTCGAAACCGTGGCGGCCCTGGCGGATCACCGCATGGCGACCGGACAGGCGCCGCGTCAGGCCGCCGCGCTCCATGCCATGCTCGCCGTGATGCGCCAGCAGCAGGTCGGCTTGCGCCCCGGATTCTTCGAGGCGTCCCAGCACGCATTCGTCCAGCGCGAACAGGCGCAGGTGGCGCGGCGCCGCCGCATCGGGCTCGGCGTGCACCAGGCAGGCGGCGCTGCCAGGGCAGGGGTGGTCTTGCGCCTCGCTTGGGACGTCGATCTCGATCAGGTCTTCATCCCAGGCGATGGTGGAAAAGCCGAGGTCGATCTTGCCGGTGTCTTCGCCCAGGTTGACCTGCGCGATCGAGGCGTTGCGGGCGGTGACGTCGATGTCGACCCGGCCGCCGCCCGGCGCCTGCACCCGGGCGATGCCGGCGTCGTCGGCCGTCACGCGCACATTCTTGCAGGTGGCCAGGAAAGCCTGGTGGATCTCGCCCAGGCTGGCGTCCTGGCGCGGCACCAGGATCACCGGGCTGCAGGTCCAGGTGCGCCCGGCGTCCAGGCGCTGCGGGTGGCGGCTGTGCAGTTCGATCTCGACCCGGTACTGGCCGTGCTCCAGTCCGCGCGAGGAAAATTCGAGGAAGACCGGGCGCCAGTCGCCGCGCGAGGTGCGCTGGAAGACATGGTGTTCGGCGTCGCGCAGGCGCAGGGCGGTATGCACCAGCATGCGCACTTCCGGCGCGCAATCCATCGGCATGCCGCGCAGCTCGAGCTTGATGGCCTGGCGTCCGCCGGCGGCGCGCGGGTCGAAGCCGCTGATGTGCAGTTGCGGGCGCTGCAGCTGGACCCGCGACGGCGGCTGCGGCGCGAACACGGTTGCCGCGACCGGGCCGCGGCCGGCGCGCAGGGCGCTGATCGCATCGAAACTCGAGGGCAGACCGGCGCCGGCCACCATGGGAGGCGGCGGCGCCATGGCGGCAGGCTCACTCACCGGCTGCGCATGCCCGTGCGCGCACACGCCCTCGCCGGGCATGACCCAGACGGTGCAGTGCGGATGGTCGGGATTACGGCAGCGGTTCATGGTCCGGAACGGGCTTTCGACAGGTTGGCGAGCGCATGCGCAAGTTTATGCGCTTTTGGAAGCCGGCGGCGCGCCGCAATCATTGATAAGTAACATTATTTTCTATCGGGAATTCTTTAAGTCCCGGCATCAAGCGGCAAGGCCGTCTCATCCAGAAGGGGAGCCAGTGCACGCACGACCAGCGCCGTCAGGTTATCGGGCTGCAGCCCGGTGGGCGGCGTCTCGTCGAGCGCATTGAACAGGCGCGTGACCATCGCGGCGGCAGTCGGGGCGTCCGCCAGCAGTGCCGGCCAGCGGCCGACGAACCGGTCGGGCGCGGCGCAGGACCAGAAACCGTCGGTCGCCAGCAGGTAGGCGCAATCAGGACGCAGGCTCAGCACCCGCCGGTCCGGCAGCTGGCGCAGCCAGGATGGCAGCATCGGCGGCGTCAGTTCGACCAGGGGGTCGGACAGCCGGGACGGGTGGCTGAAGGTGTTGCCGAGAATGAAAGCCTGGGCGATCTGCGGCGAATGCGCGCCGTGGACCTGCTGCCGCCAGGCGTGTTCGCCGATGCGCCCGCTCATCGCCGCGGCGGTGGCCGGCACGTGGTCGACGGTCAAGGGCAGGGCGCCTTCAAGGCTGATCTCGTACAGGCGCGAGTCGCCCACGTGGTAGAGCAGCGGCTGGCCGCCGGCCGGCAGCTCCAGCAGGGTCAAGGTGGTGCCGGGCCGGGCGCCGGGCTCGCCCGCGAACTGGCGCTGCAGCCTGGCGTGCAGCAGGTCGAGCTGGCTCGACAGCTCGTCCGTGGTGCGGCAGGGCGGCAGCGCCAGCAGGCCGGCCGCCACCGCTTCGGCCGCCTCGCGCCCATGGCCGTGCCCGCCCATCCCGTCCAGCACCGCAACCCGGCCGTGGCCCGCGGGCCAGCCGGCCAGTTGCGTGCGGCGCGGCGCCTGCCCGAGCAGATGCCAGGCGCTGCCGGCAAAGTCGATGACCACGAAATTGTCCTGGTTTTCGGCGCGCTGGTTTGTGCCGCTGCCGCGCCGGCTGGCGACGGCGACGTCGTAGCGCGGCGCGAACTGGAAGGCGGACAGGAGGTCAAGCAAGGCAGGCTGCATGGTTCGGATGAAAATCGTGGCTATCCTGCCACTTTACACCTGAACAAGATCGGGCAAAGCGCCGATCAGATGGGGTTTTTCCGGTTTCCCGTGGCCAGGATGAGCGCATTGGCCAGCACGCAGGCGCCGGCCGCGCCCAGGGCCGCCGGCACGCCCCAGCGATCCGCGACCTGTCCCCAGAACACGCTGCCCACGACATAGCCGCCGGACATGACGAACAGATAGATCGACAGGGTGCGGGCCCGCACCTCTGCCGGGAAGGACAGCTGGGCCGCAGCATTCAGGGTCGAGACCGTGGCCGACCATGCCATGCCGCCGCACACGATCAAGGGCGCCAGGAGGGACAGCGAACGGGTGCTGGCCATCGTCACCAGCATCAGGCCATACACCAGCAGCGCGCCGACCAGCACGCCGGTCTTGTCGACCCGGGCGCGTACCTGCGGCAGGAAGAAGGCCGCGATGACCGCGCCGCCGCCCAGGCAGCCCATCAGGAGGCCATAGGTGCTGGACTCCCGGTGCAGCACGTCGCGCACGAATACCGGCAGCAGGCTGGCGAAGGCGATGGTGGCGAAAAACACCGAGCAGACGTTGCGCAGGATGCGCCGGTAGCGCGCGCAGCCGAAGGCGGTGCACATGCCGAGCCGGAAGCGCTGCGTGAAACTCTCGCGTACGCTGGCCTGGGGCGTGCGCTCCTGCCACCACGACCAGTAGACCCCGAGCAGGCCGGCAAACGAGAGCGCATTGGCCAGGAACAGGGCGCTGGCGCCGATCCAGCCGAACAGCAGGCCGCCGAGCGCCGGGCCGATGATGGCCGACAGGTTGTAGGACAAATTGTTGAGGGTGGCCGCCGCTTCCACTTCGTCCGGCTCCACCAGGCCCGACATCGCCGCCTGCCAGGCCGGCCAGACGAAGGCGGTGCCGATGCCGACGCAAAAGGTAATCGCCAGCACCGCGCGGCTCGACACCAGCCCGGTCGTCACCAGCACGGCCATGGCGGTGGCGCACAAGGCCATGTAGAGATTGCAGAAGAACAGGAACTTGGGACGGTGCACGCCGTCTGCCACCACGCCGGCGAGCAGGGCGAACAGGAAGATCGGCACATAGGTCGCCGTCTGCACCATCGAGGTGATCGAGGCGGATTGCGACATCGAGGCCACCAGCCAGGCCGAGGCGAAGGTCTGGATCCAGGTGCCGAGGTTCGATACCATGTTGGCCAGCCAGATATTGCGGTAACGCCGGTGCCGCAGCGGCCGGGTCAGGGCGACTTTGCGGCGGGTGGTGGGAGGAGACAGCGCGGCGCTGTTGCTGGGGTTGGACATGGTCAGCACAGTGTAGAAGGGTTCCGTGCTGGAGGTCAATAAAATTGCCTTGAGGAAAGTCTTTAATATGATATTGTGGCGTTCCCAAAACATCTTGTATTGACGGCCATGCTGATCCGACCACTGGCGGTCACGGACATTCCGGCCGTGGCTGCGTTGCTGCGCGAGCTCGCGCGCGAATTCATCGTGCACCAGTCGACGCCCGAAGGGGCATCCACCTTCCTCGCGGAGAACGACGAGATGGGCGTGCGCGGTTTTCTCTCGCGCGGCCACGTCTACCATGTGGCGGTCATCGATGGCGAGCTGGCCGGTTTCGTGGCCGTGCGCGACCGCAGCCACCTGTTCCACCTGTTCGTGGGCAAGCGCTGGCACCGGCGCGGGGTGGCGCGCGCCCTGTGGGACGCCGGGCGCGATGCGGCGCTGGCCGCCGGCGGCGACGGCAGCTTCACCGTCAACTCCTCGAATTTCGCGGTGCCGGTCTATGAACGCTTCGGCTTCGTGCGGGTCGGCCCGACCCAGTGCGCCAAGGGCCTGTATTTCAACCCGATGCGCCTCGACTCCCTAGAAGACTGAGCCTTCCTGGCGCCGGCGCAGCCACAGGCTGCTGGCCCAGCCTTCCTGCCGTCTTCCCTCGACCTGGGCAGTAACCCGCCACCAGTCGCCCTCGAACTGGCCGGTCGCCGTCACCTGCGCGCCCGCCGGGACGATCCCCAGCCGCGGCGCGTTGACGCCGGCCGCGGCCCGCAGGTTCAGGTCGTCGCGCACGCGGTAGCGTTCACCGGCGACCGGGGTCTCCAGTGCAGCCGGCCTGGCCGGCGGCGCGGCCGCGTGCACGGTCGCGGCCGGCCCGAACATCCCATGCAGCAGCGCCCCGAACAGCGCCGTGCCGCACACCAGCACGGCGAGCGCGCGCGCATTGGGCCGGCGCCACCAGGCGCGCGGCGTGAGCCAGGCCGCAAGGCAGAGCGAGAGCAGCAGGCCGCCAACCCAGGCGGCGATCATGGTCGCGGAGAACATGGCGGGGTTCACGCGTCGAAGCGCAGCACGTAATGGCCGGCGACCAGGTGGTGGCCGGGCGGGATCAGATAGGGCTGCTCGCTGGTTGCGACATCGACCTGCGCGACCAGGCGCAGGTCCGAGTCCAGATGGAACAGGGCCTGGGTCTCGGACAGGCGCACGATGCGCATGCCGTCGCCGGCGGCTTCCCAGCTGAAGGCATTGCGCGACAGGCCGAGGCGGTCCGCGCTGGCGGCGAGGCCGCCACCTTGCTGGCGCAGGAATTGCGGCGCATCGAGCACGCGCAGGCCGGCCAGTGCGGGCATGCCGCGCCCGAACACGAGCCGGGTGCCGGAAGCTGCCGGCTGACCTGGTCCCGCGGCCAGCCCGAGCAAAGCGCAGTAACGGTCGGCCATCTGCGGCGGCACCGCGTGCAGCTGGACGCTGCCGCCATCGAAGGGCGCGAAGCTCGACGGGACGCTGATCCGCTGGCGCCCGGCCTTGGTGATCGCATGTACTTCGTCGGCATGGTCGACGGCGAAGCCAATCAGGTTCTCCTTGCCAGGTGCGGCGGGCAGGAGGGTGGCGCCCAGGCCGATTTCCAGCGCCTCGGCTCCGGTGTCGCGGTAGCGGCTCAGGCGCGGCAAGGCCAGGGCGGCCAGCGTGATGCGGTGGCGCGCGACCGGTGCGTAGGTGGCGTCGTTCTCGAAGGCGGCCGATGCGGCGGGTGGCTCGTCATTGATCGGCATGGCGGTCATGTCGCCCTCCGCCATCTCAGGGACGAGCGCGCGCGTCTTCCATACCGCCGGCGCGCGCGCCGGCGTGGTGCTGTCTTGCTTCACCGGTACCGGGAGCGGCGCGCCGGCCGCACGCGTGACCCGCAGCAGCAGGCGCTGGCCGGCGGTGTCGCCGGTGCCGCGCTTGCTGCGGATGACGTAGTAGCCGTTGGCCTCGTCGAACTGGCAGTCCAGGGCGTCCTTCGGGCGCACCTGTACTTCGATCGGCGCGTCCGCCCCGTCGTTGATCAGCAGGACGCCGCCTTCCAGGGCGAAGGGCCAGCCCGGCACGCCGAAGGTCGCGCTGGCGGCGTCCTGGCCGACCACGCTCAAGCGCTGGTTCGGGTAGATGGCGCACACCGGCTGCCAGATCGCGCTGTCGCGCGAGGCGCTGACGGTGTACAGCACCTGCTCGCCGGGAGCTGGCAGGTAGACGGCGTGGCCGAACTTCACCTTGACCTCGCCCTGGTTCACTTCGTCCGCGCCGACCACCTGGTAGCGCACTTCGTCGCCTTGCAACAGGTCGCCGAAATCCTTCTGGTGCAGGGCCGCGAGCGAAGCGGCCAGGTCGCGCACGCGCGCGCCCCGGGTCAGGTGGCGGTCGTCGTCGACCTCGTCCTGGGGCAGCATCAGCGTGACGTGCGAGAAGCAGCGGGTGGCGGCGCGCCCGCGCTGTTCGCGCGGCGAGCGCTCCAGCAGGTCGCGCAGCAGGGGCCGGCGCGAGAACAGCGCCAGGCCGGGCGCCTGCCACAGCGCCTCGGCATTGAACACGTCGCTGACCCTGGCTAGGACTTCGTGTTGGACGTAGACCGGCATGATTGACTCTCCTCGAATGATTGAACGCTCGCCATGCCGAACGCTAGCAGGGGGCAGATGAAAAACAGCAGGTGCGAGCCGCCGGCGGACAGGAAGCTCATGGGCTGGCCCATGATGGGAAACAGGGCCAGGTTGGTGCCCCAGGACAGCAGGAAATGCCCGGCCAGGAAGGCCGCGCCGCCGCACAGGGCGAAGCACTGGAAGCGCCCCAGCCAGGCGCGCCGGAAGTCGCCGGCCGCCAGCGCCGCCTGCCAGGCCGTGCCGGCCGCGTGCAGCAGCGCGCCCAAGAGGCCGGCTTGCAGCAGCCACAACAGCAGACCGCCCAGCAGGCCGTGGCGATTGAGCAGGAAGGATGGCGCGAAATCGTCCTGCACGGCCGGGATGCGCAGCGCGTCGCCGGCAGCCTGGCCCAGCGAGGCGACCCCGAACAGCCCGTCGCTGCCCAGCCAGCCGCCGTCGGCGACGGCGCGCGCGCCCATCAGCATCTGCTGGCCGGTATGCGGGTGGGCGGTGGGGTCGGACCAGACCTGGAAACGCTCGGTGTAGAAACCGGCGGCGCCCAGGCTGGGCGCGGCCTGCTGCAAGGCGGCGGCGCCCAGCAGCACGGCCAGGCACAGCGCGCCGAAAGCAGCGGCGCCGCGCCGGCGGCCGCTGGCCAGGCACCAGGCGAGAAAGCTCACCGCGGCCCAGACCAGCAGCAGGATCAGCGGCGAATAGTCGTCGACCTGGACCAGGGCCACCGCCAGCAGCAGCACGAACAGCAGGGCCGGCGCAATCAGGCGCAGCCAGGTCCGCCAGGGCCGCTGGCCGGGCGCAGCGCCGCCGGTGGCCAGGGCCAGGCAGTGGGCGCTCAGGGCCGCCAGCGCGAGCTTGGCGAATTCCACCGGCTGCACGTCGAACACGCCGGTCTCGTTGCCGAACGCCACCTGCAGCACCAGGCCCGCCAGCGCCGCGATGGCCAGCGCCACCAGCAGCCATTCGGTGGCGGGGCGCGAGACGCGGTTGCGGGCCAGGCCCTGCAACAGCAACAAGCCCGTCGGCAGCCCGAGCGCCAGCAGCACGCAGCTGTTTTCCACGTGGCGCAGCCAGGCCGTGTCGCGCGCGCCCAGGCCCAGTTCGAGCTGCACCAGCAGGCCGGCCGCCAACAGCAGCAGGGCGAGTGCGCCCAGCACCGGCACCCGGCGCGGCCACAACAAGGCATGCCAGAGCGCGGCCCAGGCCAGCAGCAAGGTCCAGCCCACGCCAGGGGCCGCGCCGGTACGCTGCATGACCAGCACCAGCACGGATAGAACGACGATGGCGACACCGGCCACTACGCGGGCAACGGGGATGGCGTCGCCTCGCGGTCCGCCGAGACGCCAGCCGGCCAGGCCGGCCAGAAGTAGCGCGGCGAGCGCCGCGCCCCATGCGGCGGCCGGCGGCGCGGCGGGCCGCCACAGCGAACGCTCGCGCCAGGTCCAGCGCACGGCTGCGGACAAATCCGTCTTCGGCTCCGCGAACAGCTCGACCTGGGCCGATGGCAGCAGCTGCAAGGCGCCGTTGTCGATGGACAGCGCATAGGCGGTGCGGCCGACGGCGAGGCTGGAAACGCCTTCCAGAGGATGTTCGCGCTGGGCCGCATCGCGCCACAGGCCATGTTCGCGTACCAGCACCGGTTGCGACCCGCGCACGATCAGGGCGATGCCGCCGCCGCTGTCGCGCGCGAGCGTGACCTTGCCGGTGTCGAGACCGGGCACGGCAAGCCGGTTGCCGCAATGGAGATGGCCGCCGAAGACGAGCGGCCGTTCGAAGGCGAGCGCATGCGGCGTGATCCGGTTCCAGTAAGTGGCCAGGCGCGCGCCGGCGCCGGCATCCGGGCAGGCCGGCTGCACGGCGCCATCGCGCAGCAGCAGCGCGCCGTCGTAGGCCCAGGTGTGGCCGGCGCCACGCAGTGCGGCGCGTCCATCCTCCAAGCCCGTCACCTCGAACAGCGCTGCGCCGATGTGCAGGCCCTGGCTACGCGCGAGGACGGTGCTGCCGGTATGGCGGCGTTCCTCGCCACGGCGCAGCACGGCCGGCTGCGCCGGGTTGGCGTTCTGTAGCCACCAGCCGCCGCGCGCGTCGCGCCGCACCGTGAAATGGTGGCTGCCGGCGCGCGGCGCGGCCAGCTCGGCGCGGCCCAGCCGCGTCGATTCACCTTGCTTGAGCTGTACCGTGATGGCGGCCGGCAGCCAGCGCTGGGGCGTCAGCACGAGGGCCGCGAGCTGCAGCATGCAAACGAGCCCGAGGGCCAATGCGGCCCAGGCCAGGCGCGCCTTCATGCGGCCCTCCACAGCGGCAGTCGATCCATGTCGTCGCGTACTGCGCCAAGCATGCGGCTGATCTCGAGCGCATGGCGTGGCCGCTCGCCGGGTTGGGGCGCCAGCAGGGATCGGAGCAGCGCCGCCGCGTCGACTTGCGCGCCTTTGAAACAGCCGGCAAAGCGCGCCGCTTCGTCCGGCTGCAGGATGGGCGGCAGTCCGCCGTGCTGTTCGCGCAGGAAGGCCGCGCCGTCGCGGCCGTGCGCCGCATAGGCCTGGGCGCAGGCGGCGCTGTAGCGCAGCACCTGGCCGCAAGCCAGGTAATAGAGCAGGGCGCCGAGCGCGAAATAGTCGCTGCGCGCATCGCTCGCATACAGGCCGCCGGCCTGGGGAAAGAACTGCTCGGGAGCCTGCCAGCTGGCGGTGCCGGCATACGGCTGCAGCGGCGCGGCTTGCTGCGCGCGGCTGGTGCCGAAATCGGCCAGCTTGAGGCTGCGGGTGCGGTGCTCGACCAGCACATTGGCGGGCTTGAGGTCGAGATAGCGAAATCCCGCCGCATGGACCTTGGCCAGGGCCTGGTTGACCTGGGCCGCCCAGTCGAGCGCCTGGCCGGGAGCCAGCCGCCGCCCAGCGGCGTGTTCGGCCTTGAGCAGGCCAGCCAGGTCGCCGTCGAGCAGCTCGAGGGCCATCGCGGGCAAGCCTTCGTGCTCGCCACTGTCGAGCAGGCGCACGATGTGGCGGCCATCCCAGGGTGCGAGGCTGGACAGGAAGCGGGTTTCATTGCGGGCGCTGTCGGTCCAGTGGCCGCGCAGGGCGGCGGGCGCGCGATTCATCTGCTCGCGGTTGACCAGCTTGATGGCGACGCTTGCGCCGCCCGGCGCTTCGGCGCGCCAGACCAGGCCATAGGCGGAACCGCCGAGCCGCTCGCGCAAAACATACTGGCCGCGCGCCAGGGAAACGATGCTGCCTTGCTGGTTCATGCCTGCCTCCGCAACCGGCGCCGTGCGCCCTCGGGGATGGCTAGCGGGGGGAGGTGGAAACGAAAAAAAACCGCGCAGTGCGCGGTTTTCTGGATTATCGACCGTAACGGTCGTTGCGGTCCCAATCGTGGCGGTCGTGGCGGCCGTCGCGGTCCCAGTCACGGCGGTCGCGACGGTCATGGCGGTCCCAGTCGCGGCGCTGCTCGACGTAGACTGCGCGAGGCTGCACATACACCGGGCGCGGCTGAACGTAGACCGGACGCGATTCGACGTAGACCGGACGGGGCTGGACATACACCGGGCGCTGCTGGTAGTAGCCACCGTTGCCGTAGCCGACCGATGCATAGCCACGGTTGTCGTAGTAGCCACGGTTGTCGTAGTAGCCACGGTTGTCGTAGTAGCCACGGTTGTCGTAGTAGCCACGGTTGTCGTCGTAACCACGGTTATCGTAGTATCCACGGTTATCGTGATAGCCGCGATCGTTGTGACGCGACACCGAATTGCCCAGCGCCGCACCGATCACGCCACCCATCAGGGCGCCGCCCGAGCCGCCGGCGCTGTGGCCGATGGCTGCGCCGACCACGGCGCCGATTGCAGTATTCACGCCACGGTCATCCGCCATAGCAGGCGAAACGGCAACCGCGGCCAGCACCACCGCACCAAAGCATTTGGATTTCCACATGGCTTTTTCCTTTTATTACCTCAGCGGGGATCAGGATGATCATGACGACGCCAGGCAGGAGTGAACTATAGGGCCATGCCTTCGCGCTGCCACTCGTTAATACAGATTATTACAAGTGGACACTGGCCGTAACAAGGGAAAACGCTCTCTTGCAGTGAGGCCGGGCCGCCCCATCTAACAATTGTTACCGTTTAACCCCGCCCGGGCCCGCCTGTGAACAGATCCTTTGCCATCGTCCTCTCCTTGCTTGCGCTGCTGCAGGTGTATATCGGCATCCGCCTGCTGCCGGACCTGGCGCTCGGTGTGCTGCCGGCTGTCGCCGCGGTCCTGCTCCTGGTGCTGCTGACCGTGCTGGTGCCGGTGGGCCTGCTGTCGGCCTCGCTACGCCGGCGGCGCTGGTCCGAGGCGGTCGCCTGGGCCGGGCTGCTGTCGATGGGTTTCTTTTCCTCGCTGCTGGTGGCCACCCAGGTGCGCGACCTGGTGCTGCTGGCGCTGCGCCTGGCCGGCATGCTCACGCCCGGCGTCATCTACGGCAGCGCCGTGGCGGCGCCGCTGCTTGCGCTTGCCGTCACCATGCTGGGCTTCGTCAACGCACGCCGCCTGGCGCGGGTGGTGCATGTCGACGTGCCGATCGCCGGCCTGCCGCAAGCGCTGCATGGGTATGCGATCGCCCAGTTGTCCGACATTCACGTGGGTCCGACCATCCGCCGTCCCTACCTGGAAGCCATCGTCGAGCGCGTCAACGCGCTCGGCGCCGATGCGATCGCCATCACCGGCGACCTGGTGGACGGCAGCGTGCACCGGCTGGCCGCTCACACCCAGCCGCTGGCGGGACTGCGCGCCCCGGACGGGGTGTTTTTCGTGACCGGCAACCACGAGTATTACTCGGGGGCGGAAGAGTGGATCGCCGAAGTGCGGCGCCTCGGCATCACGGTGCTGATGAACCAGCACGTGATCCGGCGCCGCCAGGATGCCGGCCTGATGATTGCCGGAGTGGCCGATTACGGCGCCCATCAATTTCATCCGGCCCATAAGAGCGATGCGCGCGCGGCTGCCGCCGGCGCCCCGGCGGACGTCCAGGTGCGCGTGCTGCTGGCGCACCAGCCGCGCAGCGCACCGGAGGCGGCCAAGGCTGGCTTCCACCTGCAACTGTCGGGCCACACCCACGGCGGCCAGTTCTTTCCCTGGAATCTGTTCGTGCCGCTGCAGCAACCGTTTGTCGCAGGCCTGCACCGGGTGCGCGACATGTGGGTGTACATCAGCCGCGGCACCGGTTACTGGGGGCCGCCCAAGCGCTTCGGGGCGCCGTCGGAGATCACGCTGGTGCGGCTGGTCGCCGGCCCGGCAATCGTGTAAAGACGGCAATATTGCGCAGCGAAAAGATGCTGGATGCGCTAAGCTTGGATTCCTCGCATTTCACCCAAGGATTCCACGCATGAACCGCCGCATCCGCCGTCTCCCTGTCCTGACCGTCCTCGCCGCGGCGTTGCTCGCGCCTTCCACCTGGGCCGCCAGCCCCGGAAACGATCCGGCGGCGCTGGCGCGGATCCGCGATACGGCCATGGCCAGCGACTATGCATGGGAACGCACGGCGGACATGACCGACCTGATCGGCCCACGCCTGTCCGGCTCGGCCGGGGCGGCCGCCGCCGTGACCCAGGTGGCGGACGCCATGCGCAAGCTGGGCGCGAAAGTCACGCTGCAGCCGGTCAAGGTGCCGCACTGGGTGCGCGGCGCGGAGGCGGGCGAGCTGGTCGAGTATCAGGGCCGGCCGGCCGGGGTCACGCAGCGCGTGGTGCTGACCGCGCTGGGCGGCTCGAGCGCGACACCGGCAGCCGGCTTGACCGCGCCGGTCGTGGTGGTGAAGAGCTTCGACGAACTGAAGGCGCGCGGCGCCGAGGTGCGCGGCAAGATTGTTTTGTTCGACGTCGCTTTCGACCAGCACATGGCCGACCGCGGCCTGGCCGGCCAGGCTTATGGGCAGGGTTCGGCCTACCGCCGCGACGGCCCGCGCCTGGCGGCGGAACTCGGTGCGGCCGCGGCGCTGGTGCGCTCGGTGGGCGGGGCCAGCTACCGCCTGCCGCACACGGGCGGCACTGGGCTGGTTGACGGCGCGCGCATCCCGGCCGCTGCCGTCACGGCGGAAGACGCCATGCTGATGAGCCGCCTGGCCAAACGCGGCCCGATCAGCATGCGCCTGCTGCTGACCCCGCAAAACCTGCCGGACGCCGACAGCTATAACGTGATCGCCGACCTGCCGGGAACCGACAAGCCGGAGGAAATCGTGATCGTCTCCGGCCACCTCGATTCCTGGGACCTGGCCACCGGCGCGCACGACGATGCCACGGGCGTGGCCAGCGCCATGGCCGTGCTGGAGACACTGAAGAACCTCGACTATCGCCCGCGCCGCACCATCCGCATGATCGCCTGGATGAACGAAGAGAACGGCACCCGCGGTGCGCGCGGCTACCTGGCGGCCGAGCAGGCCAATGCCGACAAGCATATCGCCGCCATCGAAAGCGACAATGGCGCCGGCCGTCCCTTCGGCCTGCGCGCCAGCGTGCCGGCTGCGTCGAGCAAGCTGTTCGCGCCGCTGCAGGCGGCCTTGCTGCCGATCGGCGCCGGCGTGTTCCAGCGCCAGGACGCGCTCTCGACCGGCGACTTGTCCGGCCTGGAGCGCGCAGGCGTGCCGAGCTTCGCGCCGCTGCTGGACACCTCGAGCTATTTCGACTATCACCACACGCCGGCCGATACGCTGGACAAGGTCGATCCGGACCACCTGCGCCGGCACGTGGCGCTGATGGCCGCGACCACCTGGTTCCTGGCGAATATCGAGCAGCCGATCGGGCGCGCGAACGTACCTGGGGTTAATTAAGGCACGGGAATGCGCCGCACCGCACGGGCATGACCCCGGTACGGCCGCCCGTAAATCGTCTGGATGCCGCTGGCGAAATTCTGGCCCCAGACCAATTGCGAGCGCGTCTCGTGCGGTTCGCTGGACCAGTACCAGTTGCGCTCGAAGCCTTCGCGCTGGTTGGCGAACAACAGCGCCAGCTCGCGCCGCGTCGGCAGCGCGCCGCCGCGTGCGCCCGCCCAGTCGGCCGCCGTCGGCCAGCTGACGTCGGCTGCTTCGCCCGGCAGGAGGATCAGGTGATAATCAAGGTCTTCCTTGCCCAGGATCAGACCCGCATAGGCCTCGCCGTCTTGCAGCATGGCCCGCACTTGCATGAACTCGCCCATATAACATTTCCTCGTGGTTGGTAGCGTTCTATTAAGACCGTGCGGATCGGCCTTTGGTTGCGTCCACCGTTCGATCTGGCTCATACAAGTGCTTAATTTCACTGCGGAAACCTCCCTTGGTGATGCGCTAACACGGCAGGTTTTTCGGACAAAAGTTGAACTTAGAAAGTTTCCACCGCTCAAAGCTACTCACTCATTCAATGACGCGAGGAACTTACATGAAACGATATGCCGGCTTTGCTTCCAGCTTCCGCCTCAACACGGCGCTGTGCTGTGCCGCTGCGGTATTGGTAACGGCCTGCGGCGGTGAGATCCACGACGGACCCGCGATCCAGCAGTCCGCCACCGCAGCCGATGTGACCAGCGTGGCGAGTGCCGATGCGCCGGAATCGGCTGCCGTCGATCCAGTGGAGGCGAGCCCGGTCGACACCGCGCCTGTTCCCGCACCGGAAGCCGTGCCGGCGCCTGTGGCGGCAAGCCCGAGGACCGGGCCGGCCGGCGCAACGCCTGTGGCCGCAGTGGCGGCAACAGCCCCTGCGGCGACATCCCCATTGGCCGGCGCCAGCCAGCCGGCAGCCGTGCCAGCCCCGGCCGCCAAGCTGACCGGCTACGAGACCACGGTGGAAACGCCGGCTGCCGCCAGCGGAAACCCGGCAGCCACGGCAAGCGCATCGTCGACCCCGGCCGCGGCGCCCACCGTGCCTTCGACGGTCGATCCCGAGACCGGCATGCCGACCGCCGGCATGCCGGCGCCGGCGACCGGCACGTAAAAAATTTCAGTCGGGGAGGGGCAGGGCCATCTGCGGATCCTGCGAGCCGGCCCGGTTCACCGCCGTGGTGACCTTGTACCAGTCGAAGGCATCCGGGGGCAGGGCGGCGCGGCGCGCCAGGTCGAGCGCTTCTTCGGGCGTGCGGGCGGGGTCGAGCCAGAGCTCGGCATCGGCCGCATCGAGCACCACCGGTCGCCGGTCGTGGATGTCGAGCATGCCGTCCGCCGCGTCGTCGGTCACCAGCACGAAGCCGGCTTCGGCCCGGTTTTCGCTGAAGCTGCCGAAATTGGCCAGCGCCAGCAGGAACAGCGGCGCGCGGTCCTTGCGGTGGATATGCCAGGGCTGCTTCGCGCCTTTCTCGCCGGTCCACTCGTACCAGCCCTCGGCCGGCACGATCGCGCGCCCGGACTTGAGCAGCGGCTTCCAGTAGCGGTTGGTCAGCTTGTCCATGCGCGCATTGACGACGATCGGCACCTTGCCCTCGGCCCATTTGGCGCGGTAGCTCCAGAACACGTCGTCGACGCGGTGCTCGCCGTCCTGCACGTGCATGACGGGCCGGTAGCTGCCGGGGGAAACATTCCAGGCAGGGGCAGCCTCGCTGTCATACACGGCGTCGGCCCAGCCGAACACGCTGGCGTAGTAACGAGCCGTCTGGCTCTGGTCAAATCGTCCACACATGGGCGCATGGTATCGCAGCCCCGCAGAGCATGCGGCACGCCAGGGCCGGCGTCACGCGGGTCCGCCCCGGCGCGCAGTGGTATGCTCGTGGCTGAATTGATAACGAGGGAGAAAACGGTATGGCAACTGGCTGGTGGAGCGTCTTGAAAACCGTGCCCTGGAGCGAAGTCATCAACGCCGCGCCGCAGGTGGCGACCGGCGCGCGCAGGCTGTGGGATACGGTGGCACGCAAGTCGGGCGCCGCGCAAGGGATGGCCCCTGGGCCGGTCATGGACATGGAGCCGGAGGAAGACCTGATCGGCAACCTGGTCTCGCGCGTCGAGAAAAACGAATCGACCCTGGCCGACCTGCGCAACCAGATGCTGCAGGCATCCGAGATCATCGCCAACCTGGCCGACCAGAACGCCCAGCTGATCGCCAAGATGGAATTGGCGCGCAGCCGGCTGCTGTGGCTGGGCGTGGCGACCGGGGTCACAGGGGTGTTCGCCCTGGTGGCGCTGGCCCTGGTGCTCGGGCGTACCTAGGGTCCCGCCATGAAACTCGTGTTGATCCTGGCGACGCTGTTCGTCTTCGTGTCGATGTTGCTCAACGCGGCGCGCCGCCGTGGCAAGCTGAGCGAGGACGCGAACCGCGCGGTCGTCGGGCTGGCCTCGTCGATGCGGATCTTCGTGTACGGACTGCTGTTTTTTGTCGCGATCGTTTGCCTGGCGGTGGCCTGGCAGAGCCTGTAGCTGCCAAGGCAGTCGCCGTATTCGCCTGGATATTGCATTGTGCGTGTGCGATTTGGCTGACAAAACGGTGAGCCACATCGGAGCTTGTGAGCAGGACCATCGTCCCTATCTCTATTCCATCCTCTTTTGGATAGTTTACCTCTCCGTGTGTCTCCAGCTCAGTACAGACTGAGTTATTCGCCGCTGCCCTTGAAAGGGTGGCGGATTTTTTTTGTCCGTTCGCCGCCCAGTTCGGCCAATAATGTATTGACAATGGTCAATTAACAATTAGTATATGAGCACTTGTCATCGGCCGTAGCAGCTAGCTGACAGCGCTGTCGAACAAGGATTCCAGGCCGCCCTCCATCGGGCGTGGTTTCGTCTGTCGTTCTTTCAAGGGAAGACGATGCGCGTTTCGATCTCAGGATGTTTCGCTGCCTTGCTGTGCACGGTGTTGCTGGCCCTCGGCGGTTGTAGTTCGGTCGCCTTGCGTCCCGCCGATTTCCCGCAGCCGACGGTACGCACCGAACTGGCTGCGGCCGGCATCGCCGACATGCGCAGCGAATTCACGCCTGTCTTCTGCCGCAACTACCTCCGTTACCAGCAGCCGGGCGATCCCGCTTGCGCGCGCTGGCTGCACGGCGCCCAAGCGCCCGCATCGGTCCCGTCCCCTGAGATTTCCCCCGCCGGCAAACCCCTGGCGACCGTCGTCGTCATCCCGGGAATATTCGGGGAGTGCGTCAGCCGATGGGTAAGGCCGTATTCCAGTGACCGGCAAGAGCTCGAGCGGCTCGGCTACCGGGTCGTGGTCATACCCGTCACCGGCCGTGGTTCTTCCGAACAGAACGCCGCCAGGATCCATCGCTTCTTCGCCGAAACCCCCGTCGAGCGCGCGATCGTGATCGCGTATTCGAAAGGCACGATCGATTTCATGACGGCTGCCATCCAGCCCCAGGCCCAGTCGTGGAGCAGGCGCATCGGCGCCCTGGTATCGGTGGCCGGCGTGGTCAACGGCACCGCGCTGGCCAGCCATGGGGACAAGCTCTACGAGGCACTGCTGGCCAGGATGCCGCTGTCGCTATGCGAGGCCCAGGATGGCGGCGGCGTGGCCAGCCTGTCCTATCTCGCAGCATCGAAGACACGGAATACCTTTGCAGCCTTGGACAAGCCATATCCCACCTATAGCATCGCCGCCATCGCCGACGAGGGGGCCGTCAACCCCTTCCTCCAGAAGTCCTATGAGCTATTGGCAAAGCTCGATGGACGCAATGATGGACAGGTGCTGCTGGAAGACACGATCCTGCCGGGCAGCCGTTTCCTGGGGATGTTCCGGGCCGACCACTGGTCGATCACGCTGCCGTTTGAAGATAGCGACGAGCCTCGCATGCGCGCTTTCAGCACCAACAACCATTTCCCGCGCCGTGCCTTGATCACGGCCGTGCTCGATTTCATCAACCCCAAGCAGCATGGAGAAGATAAATGACAATGAAAAGACTCCCTGTCTTCATGGTGGTAGCAGCCCTGTTGTCGGCTTGCGCCACCAGCATGATGGACCGGTCGCCGGTGGCGGATACCAGTGGCCCAACCGTGTTGTTCTTCGCCGACCCGCAGATCCACAATGTCTATGGGGCCAAGGTGCTGCAGACCAAACCCGAGGCCGACCTCGCGTCGGGAGTCGCACGCCGGCATCCGGAAACCAACCTGCTTGCGCGGTATGCCATGCAGGACCTGATCGAGCGCGGCACGGCCGGGCTGGATGCCACGGAGCCCGCACTGGTGGTTGTCCTGGGCGATGCGACCAACGCTGCCTGCACCGGCGAATACGACCGTTTCATGGAAATTGCGGCCAAGGCCAAGGGCAACAGGGTGATGCTGATTGCTCATGGAAACCACGACAGCTACCTGATGGGAACCATCAATTACTGGCAAGGCTCGAACGACCCGAAAGACTTGGCCGGGTTTAAAAACATGAGCCTTCCTGTTGATGAAACATGGTGGGGCGACGTCGCGACCCCGGCCCGGCAATCTTCGGATGGCTGGAAGGCCCTGTGTTACCAGAGTCTTGCCGCGAACAGCAAGCCGATGCACAAGATCCAGTGGATGGCGAAATACATCCGCTCGCTGAGTGGCCCGGACGCCGGGCTGGAAGTGAAATCCGATGGTGCGGACAAGGGGAGAATGCTGTTTTCGGGAAGCGGCAAACCCGGCTCGCCACTGGCGGCGATGAACTACTCGCTAAGGGGCGAATTGATCGGTCCGGACAGTAGCGACGACGGCCTCATGAAGACCTACGATTCGTTCATGGTCCAGGCAGTCGACATCGGGACGGCCCATCGCCTGGTGCTGGTCGACACCTCGGCATGTGCATCGCTGCCTGGCCCATGGGTGGCACAGGCGGCCAGGTATGCGGCGCAAAACTTCGGACTGAAAGGCTGCATGCAGGAGCGCCAGATCGCGCTGATCCGGTCGATGGAACAGGACGCCCGCAGCAGTGGCCGCAAGGTGGTGTTCGCCGGCCACTTTCCGCTGAACGACATCATCGACCGCGACCGGGTGCCGTTCATGCGCCTGATGGAGGAAACCGGCGGCCCGCAATGGACCTACCTGTCGGCCCATACGCACGATCCGGTCACACTGCGCTCGCACGGGACAGCGGCGAAGGAAATCAACATTGGTTCGACGACGGATTGGCCGATGGCCGCACAGCGCATCCATTTCGGCAGCAAGATCCTGCACCTGCCGGTCGCAGCTGCGCTACCCATGATGGCATACAAGCCTTCCCCCGAGCTTCCTACCGGGCCTGAACTATGCCGTCACCTGCAAGCTGCTGAAGCATTGCGTGACCTCGACCTGAACCGCGGCGGATCCACGTATGTATCGCCGACGAAGCTGGACGACTATAACGAATGCAAAGACGACGCGGATGCGAATTGGACCCACTACGAGGCACGCCTGCAGGCGGCCGAAGCAGGCATCGACCAGAGGATGGCAGACCCGCGATACAAACAGCGGGTACTGAGCATCATGGCGGCAGCCAGCCTGCACGAATATAACCGGTTTTCGTTCGCAAAATGGTTCAAGCGCGAGGTCCGCTAGGCATGCCGGGAAGGGCCGGCATCGCGGGCCGGCTGGGCCGGTTCGCGGGCGCGGCAGCGCTGGCAGCGAGCCTGCATGCGGTGTTCGCACCGCCGGCCCTGGCCGTTTCGCCGGCTGAGGCGCCGGCGGTGCCGGCGCTGCCCGCCGCCGCTCCCGACGCGCCCATCCAGGTGCGCTTCGCCGGCGTCTCGACCCTGCTCTTCGACGACCACGAAACGGCCTGGATGATCGACGGCTTCTTTTCGCGGCCCCGCGGCCTGAAAACCCTGTTTGGACGGATCGCGCCGGATACCGGCGTCATCGAGCGCAACCTTGAGCGGCTGGGTTCGCCCAGGCTGGCGGCCGTGGTCCCGATCCACTCCCATTACGACCATGCGATGGATTCCCCGGTCGTTGCCGAGCGTACCGGTGCTGTGCTGATCGGCTCCGAATCGACGCTGAATATCGGCCGCGGCCAGGGCCTGCTGGACGCCAGGATGCGCAAGGTCGTGGCGGACGAAACCATACGCCTCGGGAAGTGGAAGCTGACCTTCCTCGCTTCGCGCCACGGCCCGACGCTGAAGCTGCTCGAAGCGGCAGGCAGCATCGAAGCGCCGCTGGCGCCCCCGCGGCACGCCCTGCGCTGGAAAGAGGGGGAGGTGTGGTCGATCCTGGTGGAGCATGACTCCGGCGCGACCATGCTCGTGCACGGCAGCGCCGGCATGCCGGTCAAGCCCCTCGCCGGCAGGCGGGCCGATGTCGTGTTTCTTGGTACAGGCATGCTCGGCAAGCAGCCCGAGGCCTACCGGGCGCGCCTGTGGAAGGAGGTGGTGCTGGCCGTCAAGGCCAGGCGCGTGCTGCCGATCCATTGGGACGACCTGACGCAGTCGCTGGACCAGCCTTTGGCGCCGCTGCCGGACTTGCTCGATGATTTCGCGCTGACGCTGGGGGATATCAAACGCTGGTCGGTGCGCGACGGCATCGACCTGGCGATGCCGCCGGTGTTCACGCCCTTCGATCCCGGCGCGTCCCTGCGCAAGTAAAGGCAGGCGCGATAGCGGATGCATGGTGCTGTGATTGTATGGTGCCCCGAGCCGGAATCGAACCGGCACGCCCTTACGAGCAAGGGATTTTAAGTCCCTGGTGTCTACCAGTTTCACCATCGGGGCAGCGCGCGAATTCTAGCATATGCGTTCGCTCGGCAGGGTTGGAAATGCAACTTTTCCCGGGCGAACCAGCGCTTGCGGCCGATCCCGTGGGCTCATCCATTGGTCCTCAACCGAGTATGGTGTAGCATGCCGGACGGCGCCTCATGTTGGCGGCGCCGCAGCAAGAGGACACCAATTGAATATCACACTGAACGACGACCTGCGCGCCTTTGTCGACCCGCTGACCCCCATCGAATACACCGCGCTCGAGCGCAGCCTGCTGGCCGAGGGTTGCCGCGACGCGCTCGTGCTGTGGGGCGAGACGCTGATCGACGGCCATAACCGCTACGAGATCTGCCGCAAGCACGGCATCGAATTCCGCACCGTCCAGAACAACAGCTTCGCGTCGATCGACGACGTGATGCTCTGGATGATCGACAACCACTTGGCGCGCCGCAGCGTGTCGGACTTTCAGCGCGGCGTGCTGGCGCTCAAGAAGAAAGAGATCGTTACCGCGCGCATGGCCGAGCAGCTGGCGTCACAGCCGCCCCAGCCGGAAGCGGACGATATGGAATCGCGCCCGCCGCCGCCGTGGAATACCCGCGAGGAAGTGGCCAAGGCGGCGCGCGTGTCGAGCAATACCATCAGCCAGATCGAACGCATCCAGAAGGCCGCGACGCCGCAGCTGCGCGAAGCCGTGCGCGCCGGCACCATCTCGATCAATGCCGCCGCCAACGTGGCCCAGCTGCCGGAAGAAATGCAGATTGCCGCCGTGGCCGGCGGCCGCAAGGAATTGCAGCAGGCCGCGCGCCAGGTGCGCGAGCAGAAAATGGCCACCCGCCCGAAGAAGGAGACCGTGGCGCTGGATCCGGCGGACCAGATGGCTGCCCTGAAGGCGGAAGTGGCCTCGCTGAAAGACCGCGTCGCGACCCTGCTGACCGAGAACGAAGTGCTCAAGCAGCGCCTGGTGCACGCCGGCCTGGCCTGATAAAAGAAGATTCGCAGGACCCACAACAGGAGACAACGCATGCCCGCATCCCGCCTGATCGTCCCGGCCATCCTCGGCTTCGCCGTTTTGGGCGCCACGCTCCCGGCCTCGGCAGCCCCGGCCACTGCGCCGGCGGCCAAGCCGGCCCACAGCGCCGAACTGGCGCGCTGGAAGAAGACGGCGGGGCGGGTAACGATCATGCGCGACAAATGGGGCATTCCCCACGTGTTCGGCAAGCGTGACGCCGACGCCGTCTTCGGCCTGCTGTATGCCCAGGCCGAGGACGACTTCAACCGGGTCGAACTCAATTACATCAATGCGATGGGCCGCCTGGCCGAGGTCGAGGGTGAGAAAGAGGTCTGGCGCGACCTGCGCATGAAGATGTACATCACACCGAGCGACATGCAGGCCAAGTACGCCGCCAGCCCGGCCTGGCTCAAGGAGCTGATGGTCGGCTTCGCGGACGGCCTGAACTACTACCTGCATACCCATCCCGAGGTCAAGCCGAAGCTGATCACCCGCTTCGAGCCCTGGATGGCGCTGAGCTTCAGCGAAGGCAGCATCGGCGGCGACATCGAATCGATCGAGCTGAAAGAGCTGGAACGTTTTTATGGCAAGGGCCCGCGGCCGGCGCTGGCCGTGGCCGGCAAGAATCTGGATGCGGAACCACGCGGCTCGAACGGCTTCGCGATCGCCCCGAAGCTGTCCGCCTCCGGCAAGGCGCTGCTGCTGATTAACCCCCACACCTCGTTCTATTTCCGTCCGGAAGTGCACATGGTGAGCGAACAGGGACTGAACGCCTATGGCGCGGTGACCTGGGGCCAGTTCTTCATCTACCAGGGCTTCAACGACAAGACCGGCTGGATGCATACCTCGGGCGGCGGGGACGTCATCGACGAATACCTGGAAACAGTAAGCGAACGCGGCGGCAAGTTCTTCTACCAGTACGACGGGCAGGAGCGGCCGGTACAGGCCAGGACGATCGTGCTGCCCTACAAGACGCCGCTTGGTGCGATGGCGAGCAAGACCGTCACTGCCTGGTTCACCCACCATGGCCCGGTCGTGCGGGAAGAGGGCGGCAAGTGGGTGGCCGTGAAGATGATGGACGAGCCGCTCAAGGCGCTGACCCAGTCCTACACCCGCACCAAGGCGCGCGACTACCAGGCTTTCTATAAAGCGATGGAGCTGCGTACCAATTCCTCGAACAACACGGTGTATGCCGATGCCCAGGGCAATATCGCCTATTTCCACGGCAATTTCATCCCGAAACGCGACCCGCGCTTCGACTGGCACAAGCCGGTGGACGGCAGCGTGAGCGCCACCGAATGGCAGGGCCTGCACGCCATCCCCGAGACCATTACCCTGTTCAACCCGGCCAGCGGCTATATCTCGAACACCAACAACTGGCCGTTCAGCTCATCGGGTGCGAACAGCCCGCGGCGCCAGGATTATCCGGCCTATATGTGGTCGCTCCCGGAGAATGCGCGCGGCCGCCATGCCGAGCGCGTGCTCAGGAACGCCAAGGGGTTCACCCTCGAGAGCCTGATCGCGGCGGCCTATGACAGCCACCTGACTGCTTTCGAGCCGCTGGTCCCCCAACTGCTGGGCGACTACGAGGCGCTGCCCGCGCACGACCCGCGCAAGTCCGCGCTGGCCGCCCAGGTGGCCGCGCTGCGCGGCTGGGACTTGCGCTTCGGCGTCGCCTCGGTGCCGACCTCGCTGGCGATTTACTGGGGGCAGGACATGCTCGCCCAGCATGCGCCGCGTGCCCGCGCCGCGGGCGTGCCGACAGTCGATTTCATCACCACCGGCTTGAACCCGGAAGAACGCCTGGCCGCGCTGGCGCGTGCATCGAACAAGCTCACCGCCGACTTCGGCACCTGGCAGACTCCGTGGGGCGAGATCAACCGCTTCCAGCGCATCAGCGGCGATGTCGACCAGCAGTATGACGACAGCAAGCCGAGCTGGCCGGTGGGCTTCGCCTCGGCCAACTGGGGCTCGCTGGCCTCGTTCGGCATGGTGGCCAAGCAAAAGACCAAACGCATCTACGGCGACCGCGGCAACAGCTTCGTGGCGGTCGTCGAGTTCGGCCCGCGCCTGCGCGCCAAGAGCATCCTGGCCGGCGGCAACAGCAACAACCCGGCCTCGAAGCATTTCGCCGACCAGGCCGAGATGTACAGCCGCGGCGAGTTCAAGGACGTGCTCTTCTACAAGGAAGACATCGAGAAGGCGCTTGAGCGGAAATACCACCCGGGAGAGTGAAGTGCTGGCGGGAAACCCGGCCCGCGTGCCGACAAGCTGACGCTTCTTTTAGCCAGCTCAAGATGCTGGAAAAACAAGATTAGCAACACTGCAACTCCGATCGAGCTGATGTCTACTGGACCCGGCAGAACCGTCGTTTCCGATCGATATTCCTTTCCCCGGAGTGCAATGATGACCACCCGCCTAAAGACCCTGACCCTGGCCGCGCTGCTGTGCTGCGCCGTGTCCGCGCAAGCCGAAATCGCCGTCTACACCGACTACGGCGCCTTCCAGGCCGCCACCGGCGCCGCCGGCACCGATACCTACGATGACCTGCTGGTGCAGCAATATCCAGCAACGCTGAACCGCAGCGCAGGCGCCTTCAGCTATACCGTGTCCGCCGGCCAGGGACTGTATGGCGCGGGGGAGGGAGGCGATGGCTGGCTGTCGACCAATTCCGGCTATGACAGGCTGGTCTTCAGCAACTTCTCGTCGACGGTCCACGCGCTCGGCGGCGAGTTCTTCGGCAGCAACCTGGCGGGGCAGTTCACGCCGGGCACGACCATCATCCTGACTGCGCTGGACGGCACCTCGACCACCTGGGTCTTGCCGGAAAGCGAGATCAGCAGCTTCGTCGGCTTTGTCTCGACCTCGCCCCTGAACTCGGTGGTGGTCGGCACCTTCGGCGAAGGCTATTGGCCGACGGCGAACAACCTGACCCTGGCGGCAGCCGTACCCGAGCCCGGCACCTACGGGATGATGCTCGCGGGCCTCGGCGTGCTGGGCTGCCTTACGCGCCGTCGCCGCAGCTGATCCGGTCCGCGGCCGCCGCCCCGGCGGCTGGTGCTGGACCCTGGCTGCTTGCTATAATCCGGCGTTTCCAGCGGTAATTTTTCACTTGCATCCGGGGCAGGCGTGGCAAAACTTTATTTCAGGTATTCGGCGATGAACGCCGGTAAATCGACCGCGCTGTTGCAGGTCGCGCACAACTACGAAGAGCAGGGCCAGGCGGTCAAGCTCTACACGGCGGCGATCGACAACCGTTATGGCGTCGGCCTGATCACCTCGCGCCTGGGGCCCCAGCGCGAAGTCGATACTTTCGAGCGCGAAACCGACTTCCTCGCCGCCGCCCAGCCGGTCTCCTGCATCCTGGTGGACGAAGCCCAGTTCCTCACCACGCTGCAGGTGCAGCAGCTGCACCAGGTGGCCCAGGTGCGCGGCATTCCCGTCATCTGCTACGGCTTGCGCAGCGACTTCCGCGGCGAGCCCTTCCCGGGCTCGGCCTACCTGCTGGCGCTGGCCGACGACATCGAGGAAATCAAGAACATCTGCAGCTGCGGGAAAAAAGCGACCATGAACATCCGCGTCGACCCTGATGGCCGCCGCATCCGCGAAGGCGAGCAGGTCAGTATCGGCGGCAACGAAAGCTACCGCCAGGCCTGCGGCCGCTGCTTCTACGCGCGCTGAGCCCGATGCCGCCGGCAATCGGCTGTCTTGCCTGGCTGCCGGCCGCGGCCTGCGCCCCAGGCGGCGCGGTCGACATGCTGCTCTACCTGGCGCCCTCGTGCGCGCTGGCGCTGCTGCTGTGGATAGGTTCGAGCGCCCATCCCTTTTTTTTCGTCTTCACCGCGGCCGGCACGCTTTGCCATGAGCTGGCCCATTTCTCGGTCGGCCTCCTGACCAATGCCGAGCCGGTGGGCCTGAGCGTGCTGCCGCGCCGCATCAAGCGTCCCGGCAAGGGCCACAACTGGGAACTGGGCTCGGTCACCTTTGCCAACCTGCGCTGGTACAACGCGGCCCCCAGCGCACTGGCGCCTCTGGCGGTGCTGGGCCTGCCGTTCGCGGTGGCCTGGTGGCGCACCCGCCACGGCTGGACCTTCGAGCCGCTCGACCTCTTGCTGGCGGTGTTCCTGGCGCCGCAGTTCCTGTCGTTCTGGCCATCCCCCGTGGACTGGCGGCTGGCGGCGCGCTCCTGGCCATGGATTCCGCTCATCTTCCTTGCCGTCCTGGCCATGAAATACGGCGCCGGCCTGCCCGGGCTTGTCAAAGGGTGAACGCCTGGCTTATGCCAGCCTTAAAGATGCGCCGCAATAGCACACAAGCTGGCTCTGCACGCTTGCAGCTTCCTGTAGAATGGGCTGCGAAGGGCGACCTGTCCGGCATGCCTTGCCGGACGCGCCAAAGGCACCAACCGTTTCGGAGAAACGACGAATGAAAAAGCACCATCTGATCATGGCCGCAGTGGCCTTCGCCATGTCGGCCCACGTGGTCACCGCGCAGCCGGAAAAAACCGCCTCCGTCCAGCCGACCAGGGTCGCCGGCGCAACCCAGATGAAACCGCTCGCCGAGCAGACCCAGGCAGCCGTCTGGGCCTCGCGCGTGCTGGGCCGCTACCACTACAAGGCCTTGCCGCTCGACGACGCGATGTCGCAGAAGATCTTCGACAATTACTTCGAGACGCTGGACGGCGAAAAGCTGTACTTCAGCCAGACCGACGTCGACCAGTTCGCGCCGATGCGCACCAGGATGGATGACGCCATCAACAACGAGAACCTCACGGTCCCGTTCGCCATCTACAACCTCTACCAGCAGCGCTTCACCGAGCGCATGGCCTACGCGCGCCAGCTGCTCAAGACCACGCCCGACTTCACGCTCAACGAGACGCTCCAGCTCGACCGCGAAAAAGCGCCGTACGCCAAGTCCGAAGAAGAAATCCGCGACCTGTGGCGCAAGCGCGTCAAGAACGACTGGCTGCGCCTGAAGCTGGCCGGCAAGGACGACAAGGGCATTCGCGAGACGCTCGACAAGCGCTACGAGAACTACGTCGGCCGCATCCGCAAGCTCAACAACGAAGACGTGTTCCAGATGTTCATGAACGCGTACGCCACCGCCATCGAGCCGCACACCAACTACCTGGGCCCGCGCTCGGCCGACAACTTCGACATCGCCATGCGCCTGTCGCTGGAAGGCATCGGCGCGGTGCTGCAGACGCGCGACGAATACACCATCATCCGCGAGATCGTGCCGGGCAGCCCGGCCGCGCTGTCGGGCAAGCTGAAGGTGGGCGACCGCATTACCGGCGTGGCCCAGGGCAATGGCGCCCTGACCGACGTGCTCGGCTGGCGCATCGACGATGTGGTGCAGCTGGTGCGCGGCGAGAAGGGCACCACCGTGCGCCTCGACGTGCTGCCTGGCGACGCCGGCCCCGACGCCAAGCCGGTGAGCGTGTCGATGGTGCGCAAGAAGATCAGCATGGAAGAGCAGGCCGCCAAGAAGTCGATCATCGAAGTCAAGGACGGCGGCGTCAAGCGCCGGGTCGGCGTGATTTCGCTGCCGACCTTCTACCTCGATTTCGAGGCGCGCCGCCGCGGCGACAAGGACTTCCGCAGCGCCACCCGCGACGTGGCCCGCATCCTTGGCGAACTCAAGAAGGACAAGGTCGACAACGTCCTGATCGACCTGCGCAACAACGGCGGCGGCTCGCTGACCGAAGCCATCGAACTGACCGGCCTGTTCATCGACAAGGGTCCGGTGGTACAGCAGCGCGACGCCCAGGGCCGCATCGAAGTCGAATCGGACACCAATGCAGGCCTGGCCTGGGACGGCCCGGTGGGCGTCCTGATCAACCGCGGTTCGGCCTCGGCATCCGAAATCTTCGCCGCCGCCATCCAGGATTACGGCCGCGGCCTCGTCATCGGCGAGCCGAGCTTCGGCAAGGGCACGGTCCAGACCCTGATCGACCTCGACCGCTTCTCGCCGGGCGAAAAAGTGCGCTACGGCGAGCTGAAGATGACGATCGCCCAGTTCTTCCGCATCAATGGCGGCACCACCCAGCTGCGCGGCGTCACGCCGGACATCAAGCTGCCGGTGCTGTCCGATACCGACAGCTTCGGCGAGTCGTCCTATGACAATGCGCTGCCATGGGTGGCGATCAAGCCGGCCAGCTTCGCCGCGGCAGGCGACCTGAAGGAGCTGATCGCGCCACTGCAGAAGCGCCACGAAGCGCGCATCGCCAAGGACAAGGAATTCCAGTTCCTCCAGGAAGACATCGCCGAAGTGATGAAGGTGCGCAAGGAAAACGCCATCTCGCTGAACGAAGCCGTGCGCCGCAAGGAACGCGACGCCCAGGATGCCCGCTCCAAGCTGCGCGAAGCACGCCTGGCAGGCGCCACCGGCACCGCAAGCGACGAACCGGCGACCAGCCCTGGGGGCAAGGAAGCGCGCGCCAAGGTGCCGGCGCCGACCAGGCCGGGCAAGACCACCGTCGCGGTGCGCGGCGCGCCACGCCAGGACGACGGCCTGCAGTTCGACGAACGCGACCTGAAGGCCGAGCTGGCAGCCGAGAAGGCGGCCAAGGACGCCAAGGATATCCTGCTGCAGGAAGCCGCCAACATCCTGGCGGACGAAGTCGGGATGCTGCGCCTTGACTCCCGCATGGCCTCGCGCGCCATGCCCTACATGGTCTCGCCCCGCGGTAACTAAGAACGGCGTCGGCTTCGCCGGCGCGCTCGACAGAATGGCCGGTCCTGCATGCGCAGGCCGGCCATTGTCGTTTCGCCCCATGCCGATTCGATGTGTAAGGCATCCCGCGCAGGCCCCGGTGCAAAAAAAATGTTGTTAATTTCGCGGCGCCGGCGGGATTCTTGTAGGACGGTCAGCGACACACTTATTGCACTACGATAACTCAACAGTTCCCTTTTCCTACTTGCTGGTGGACGACGCCGTGCATTTCGAAGGAATTTCCCACTCAAACTGCATATTCCGCAAGAAAAAAGGGCAGGCTACGTTAACTAGCCCATATACGCGTAAGAGGATTCCTACCAAAACGCGGGGCTTATTCCCGCCTCGTACCTCGCGCACGGTTGAGGTATCAATCCTGTTGTAATTTTTCTATGTATGTTAGGATAATCCTACGTTGTAAGAACAATAATTGATTTTCAACTTAGGAGTTAATCCCATGACAATTCGTCACCTCGTTATTGCTGCGCTGATGGTTGGCGCAGGTGCTGCCCACGCTGATACGATTTCGTCGAGCACTTCCGCGCCACCGACTTTCCTGTCCGGCTGGACCGCCGGCAACGGGGTTGATGTCCTCGGTTCCGGTGTCCTCGAAGGCGGCCTGAAGCTCATCGGCGGTGTTGCGCACTCGGCCGGCTCGTCGTCGGCAGCCACCCTGGCGGACATCCTGGACGGCAAGGCATCCGCCTCGATCGCTCAGGACAACGGCCAGACCACCATGTTCTTCAAGCGCGGCATCGCAGGCGACTACCTGCTGGGCTCGAACATGGCCATCATGGCAGCGGCCATGGGCACCGGCGTCTCGCTGGTCGGCTCGGCTGACGGCGCAGTGGTCCAGGAAGCCCTCGTCTCGCGCGCCGCCACTGCAGGCGGCGGCGCAGCCAGCGGCTCGAACGGCTCGGCAGGCTCGAACGGCGCGACCGTGATCCCTGGCGCAGGCGCTTCGGGCAACGGCGCGGTCAGCGTCACCGTTCCAGGCAACGGCATCGGCATCGGTACCGGCGCTGGCGCCGGCGTGAGCGTGACGCCAGGTGCAGGCGCCGACGCAGTCGACGTGCCTGAACCGGCAAGCCTGGCGCTGATGCTGGCAGGTATGCTGGGCGTAGGCGCAGCGCGCCGCCGCAACCGTTAATTGATCTGCCGCAGGGCGGCGCTGCCCGCCCTGCATGAGCGCCGGTGTTTCCACTTGGCGCTCTGTCCGATTGCGGTACAATCCTTGTGAACGGTCGTGCTATTCCAGGCGGCCCAATAACAAGGAGACGACATGGACCTGCATTACTCGGACGAGGACCTGGCCTTTCGCGACCAGGTTCGCGCCTTCCTCGATTCCCATCTTCCCAAAGACCTGCAAGCCAAGGTGCTCAAGCACCTGCGCCTGAACAAGGACGACTTCGTGCGCTGGCACAAGATCCTTGCCCGGCAGGGCTGGGTCGCGCCCGGGTGGCCGGCCGAGTTCGGCGGCCCTGGCTGGACGCCGATCCAGCGCCATATCTTCGAGGAAGAATGCGCGCGTGCCGGTACGCCGCGCATCATGCCCTTCGGGATCGACATGGTGGCCCCGGTGATCATGGCCTTCGGCTCGCAGGAACAGAAAGACTATTTCCTGCCGCGCATCCTGTCCTGCGAAGACTGGTGGTGCCAGGGCTATTCCGAGCCGGGCGCCGGCTCGGACCTCGCTTCGCTCAAGACCACCGCGGTCCGCCATGCCGACGCCGAGGGCGACTATTACCTGGTCAATGGCCAGAAGACCTGGACCACGCTGGCCCAGCACGCCGACATGATCTTCTGCCTGGTGCGCACCGACAGTTCCGTGCGCAAGCAGGAAGGCATCTCCTTCCTGCTGATCGACATGCATGCGCCCGGCGTCACCGTGCGCCCGATCATCATGCTCGACGAAGACCACGAAGTGAACGAAGTCTTCTTCGACAACGTGCGCGTGCCCGCCGCCAACCTGGTGGGCCAGGAAAACCGCGGCTGGACCTATGCCAAATACCTGCTCGGCCACGAGCGCACCGGCATCGCCGCGGTCGGGCGCAGCAAGCGCGAGCTGGCCTTCCTCAAGCGCCTGGCGCGGCGCGAACAGAAGAACGGCCGTCCGCTATTGGCGGATCCGCTGTTCGCGGCCAAGGTGGGCGCGCTCGAGATCGAACTGATGGCCCTGGAAATGACCGTGCTGCGCGTGCTCGCCCAGGCCAACCAGGCGCCGGGGCCGGAAGCTTCGGTGCTCAAGGTACGCGGCACCGACATCCAGCAGACGCTGACCGAACTGATGCTGGAAGCCGCCGGCCCGATGGCCCTGCCGTTCGACGCGGCCTACCTGGAAGGCGAGCGTGAACACAGCATCGCCGGCGACGACGATGCCGCGCCGCTCGCGCCGTATTACTTCAACTACCGCAAGACCTCCATCTATGGGGGCTCGAACGAAATCCAGCGGGGGATCATCACCCAGATGATCCTGGGCCTGTGAGGAGAACCAGATGAATGTCAATCTCAAGGAAGAACAGGTCCAGTTCGCCGATGCCCTGAAACGCTGGATCGGCCGCGACTACAGCTTCGAGCAGCGCCGCGCCATCATCGCCTCCGGGCAGGGCAGCTCGAACGAGGCCTGGGCCACCCTGGTGGAACTGGGCATGACGGCGCTGCCGGTGCCGGAACAGCATGGCGGCTTCAGCGGCGGCGCGACCGACATGTTCGTCGTGATGCGCGAGCTCGGGCGCGGCCTGGTGGTCGAGCCCTATTTCGCCACCGTGCTGGGCGCAAAATTCCTGGCGCTGGGCGGCGCGCACGGAGCCCTGCTCGAGGCGGTGGCCGGCGGCGAGCTCAAACTTGCGTGCGCGCTGGGCGAGCGCCAGTCGCGCCACGAACTGCGCGACATCCTGGTCCGTGCCGAACAGGCGGGCGCGGGCTGGCGCCTGACGGGCGAAAAGAAAGTGGTGATCCACGGGGCCGAGGCCGGGGTGTTGATCGTCTCTGCGCGCAGCAGTGGCGGCCAGCGCGAGGAAGCGGGCATCACGCTGTTTGCGGTGCCGGTCGATGCGCCCGGCGTGCAGGTCCTGGGCTACCGCACGCTGGACGGCCTGCGCGCGGCCGACGTCCGTTTCGAGGGCGTCACGCTGTCGTTCGACGCCGTCATCGGACAGGCGGGGGGCGGCTGGGACATCCTGGAGCACGCGGCCGACCATGGCGCCGGCCTGCTGTGCTTCGAAGCCCTGGGGGCGATGGAAGCCTTGTTCGACACGACGCTCGACTACCTCAAGACGCGCCAGCAGTTCGGCGTGCCGATCGGTAAGTTCCAGGCCCTGCAGCACCGCATGGCCGATATGTACATTCACCTGGAACAGGCGCGCTCGATGGCCCTGCTGGCGGCGGTCAAGCTTGACGGCATCGATGCATCCGAGCGCCGGCGGACGGTAGCGGCGGCCAAGTACCGCATCGGCGAAGCCGCGCGCTTCATCGGCCAGCAGGCGGTGCAGCTGCACGGCGGCATGGGCGTGACCGACGAGCTGGCGGCGGCCCATTATTTTAAGCGCCTGAGCACCATCGAGCTGAGCCTGGGCGACCGCGACCACCACCTGGCGCGCTTCACCGCCCAGCCCGGCTTCCAGGAGGCCGCGTGAACGCAGGCCCCGTGCAGCGCTACTTCGAGGACTTCTACGTCGGCCAGGAGATCGACCTCGGCGCGCGCAGCGTGAGCGAAGGGGAAATCATCGCGTTTGCGCGCGAATTCGACCCCCAGCCCTTCCACGTCGACGTGGACGCGGCGGGCGAATCGATGTACGGCGGCGTCATCGCCAGCGGCTGGCACACCTGCAGCCTGATGATGCGGATGGTGGTCGACGGCATGATGTGCTCGGCCTCGAGCCTGGGTTCGCCCGGCCTGGACGGCGTGCGCTGGCGCCGGCCGCTGCGCGGCGGCGACACCCTGCACGTGCGCTACCTGACCACCGCGGTAAAGGCGTCCGCCTCGAAGCCGGACCGCGGCGTGGTCTGGTCGAAGTGGACCGCCACCAACCAGCACGGCGAAGAAATCTGCACCATCGACGGCATGGGCCTGTTCGGGCGCCGTCCCGCCCCCACGACGACCTGAGCCGGCAGTAAGCGGCAGGCCGTTCGCCCGCCTGCCGGCGCCATCCTTCCATCCCCTTCGTCCAGACGCGCCGCCCTCGTTTCGAGCGTGGCGCTTGTTTGCGCAAACGCAAACGAATCGGTCCGGCTGAGCTCCTAAGCTGCGGTCTGGCCATCGGACTGGCACGGCTTGCCTGTCCCCTGGCCCGGCAGTTTCACACGGTCCAACTACAGGGGTGAACCATGAGCGAGCAAGGCAGGCAGCAACACATGCAGGCGGGTGGGATGTCGGGGGGCGGGGCAATGGGCGGCAGCATGCCCACGCCGTCGATGGGTGCGGCAAGCGGGGACCCGATGCCGCGTCCCGGCCAGGCCGCGTCCAGCGCCGGAGGGGCGGGGGCAAGCGATGCCATGCCGCGTCCGGGGGCGCAAGGAGCGGGCGGCGCCGGTATGCCGCGCCCCACCGGCATGAGCGGGGGCGGGGCCGGGGGCGGCGGAGCCGGCGGCGGCGGCGACAGCACACGCTTCGTGCAGCCGGGCCGCCCGAGCGGGCCGCAGTACGAACCAGGCGTGGTCGAAGTCCAGTTCCGCGACGGCATCCAGCCCAGCCTGTCCCAGGACGCCACCAGTGCCGCCCTGCTGCTGCAGACGCGCTCGGCGCCCGATGGCGTGGGCCTGGACGCGGTCAACCAGATCCTGCAGCGCTACCGCCTGGTCAGCGCCGAGCCCACCTTCAACCGCACGGTCGAAGAAGGCGACAGCGCGCGCGCCACCGCGCAACAGCAGGGGATCGACGTGCCGCACCTGGCCGACTTCGTCACCCTGCGCTTCCCGCCGGACGCCAACGTCTCCGAGATTGCCGCCGAGCTGTGCAGCTCGCCGCAGGTGGCGCGCGCGGTCCCGGTGCCCACCGCCCGGCCCCCGGTCGACGTGCTCGAACAAGCGCCGCCGCGCACCATCGGCCCGATCGATGCGCCGCGCGAGGGCGCCGGCGGCGAATTCCCGGAACGGCTGCGCCAGGAGCGCGCCGCTCCGCCGGCCACGCCGCTGACCGAACCACTGGTCGGCAACAGCGACCAGGCCGTCATCAACCCGATTACCGGGCTGGAAAACCAGTGGTATATCTTCCGCTGCGGCGCCAACCACGCCTGGAGCATGTCCTCGGGCGCCAACGTCGTCATCGCCGACGTCGACTGGGGCTACCGCACCACCCACGAAGAGCTCGCGCCGCATCTGGCCAAGACCTATAACGCCTTCGACGGCTCGGGCACGGTGAACACCGGCGGCTCGATCTACCACGGCACCGGCGTGCTCGGCCTGACCGGCGCCGGAGTCAACGGCAAGGGCATGGCCGGCTTCGGCTTCGATTCCGAACTGTGGGGCATCCAGGCCGATTCCGGCCCCGGCTCTCCGCTGGGCGGCAATGCCTGGGCGCGCGCCATCGACTGGGTCCGCACGGCGGACAGCGGCGGCAAGCGCAAGGTCATCATCCTCGAGGTGCAGACCGGCGCCTTCGGCAACTACGAGCAGGTGCCCTCGGTGAACGCGGCGATCAAGACGGCCATTGCGGCCGGCGTGGTGGTCTGCGTCGCCGCCGGCAATGGCGACCGCGACGCGGGCGTGGACGATGCCGGCAACCCGATTCCCGCCACCGGCTCGATCCTGGTGGGCGCCACCGCCTACGACCCGGCGAGCAACCCGCGCGCCTGGTTCAGCAATTTCGGCGCCAGCGTGGTGGTCGCGGCGCCCGGCGACTCCGACCACGACGTGACCTGCCACAGCGCCTCCGACACCAGCTACAGCAACCATTTCGGCGGCACCTCGGGCGCCACGCCCAAGGTGGCCGGGGTGGCCGCGCTCATGCTGTCGGCAAACCCCTCGCTGAGCCACGCCCAGGTGCGCGACCTGCTCATTTCCACCGGCTCCGTGGTGACCACCACCGCCGGCAAGCCCGTGGGTAAATTCCTCAACGCCGAAGCGGCGGTGCGCGCGGCGCGCACCGGCGTCACCGGCCGGATGGAAGTGTTCGCACGCGGCACCGACAAGGCCGTGTGGCACCTGTGGCAGACCGCGCCCAATAACGGCTGGAGCAGCTGGGCCTCGCTGGGGGGCTGGGTCGACATCATCCGCAGCGCGCGCAATGCCGACGGCCGCCTCGAAGTATTCGCCCGCGGTTCCGACAAGGCCGTCTGGCACCGCTGGCAGACCGCGCCCAACAACGGCTGGAGCGACTGGCATTCGCTGGGCGGCTGGGTCGACATGATCGAAGTCGGCCAGAACCAGGACGGCCGGCTGGAACTGTTCGCGCGCGGCTCCGACGGCGCGCTCTGGCACCGCTGGCAGACGGCGCCCAGCAACGGCTGGAGCGAGTGGGCGTCGCTGGGCGGCTGGATCGACCGGCTCTCCATCGGCCGCAACCAGGACGGCCGCATCGAGGTCTTCGCGCGCGGCGGCGACGGCGCCCTGTGGCACAACTGGCAGACCGCGCCCAACAACGGCTGGAGCGGCTGGGCCTCGCTGGGCGGCTGGATCGACATGCTCGACGTCGGGCGCAACCAGGACGGACGCCTCGAAGTGTTCGCCCGCGGCTCCGACGCCGCGCTCTGGCACATCTGGCAGACCGCGCCGAACAATGGCTGGAGCAGCTGGAATTCGCTGGGCGGCTGGATCGACCAGATTGCGGTCGGCAGCAACCTGGACGGCCGCATCGAGGTGTTCGCGCGCGGCTCCGACAAGGCCGTCTGGCACCGCTGGCAGACCGCGCCCAACAACGGCTGGAGCGGCTGGAATTCGCTCGGGGGCTGGGTCGACCGACTGTTCGTCAACAACAATGCCGACGGCCGCATGGAATTGTTCGCGCGCGGCTCCGACCGGGCCTTGTGGCACCGCTGGCAGACCGCGCCGAACAATGGATGGAGCGATTGGGGCAGCCTCGGCGGGATCATCGATTCGATCGAGGTGGCCCAGAACGCGGGCTAGCCCCCGGGCGCGGCGTACTTCGCCAGCTCCAGCTTGGCCACGGCATTGCGGTGCACTTCGTCCGGGCCGTCGGCCAGGCGCAGGGTGCGGTTCCCGGCCCACTGCCAGGCCAGCGGGAAGTCGTCCGACACGCCGGCCGCGCCGTGGGCCTGGATCGACCAGTCCAGCACGTCCTGAGCGACGGTGGGGGCCAGCACCTTGATCATCGCGATCTCGGCCGCCGCCTGCTTGTTGCCGACCGTGTCCATCATGTAGGCGGCTTTCAGGGTCAAGAGGCGCGCGGTGTCGATGCGGATGCGCGACTCGGCGATGCGCTCGCGCCAGACGCCTTGTTCCGAAATCTTGCGCCCGAAGGCCACGCGCGCATCCAGCCGTTTGCACATCAGTTCCAGTGCGCGCTCGGCCACGCCGATGGCGCGCATGCAGTGGTGGATGCGGCCGGGACCCAGGCGGCCCTGGGCGATTTCGAAGCCGCGTCCTTCGCCCAGCAGCATGTTGGCGGCCGGAACACGCACGTTCTCGAACAGGATCTCGCAGTGGCCGTGGGGCGCGTCGTCGTAGCCGAACACCGGCAGCGGGCGTACGATGGTGATGCCGGGCGTGTCGGCCGGGACCACGATCATCGACTGCTGCTGGTGGCGGGCTGCTTGCGGGTCGGTCTTGCCCATCACGATGAAGACCTTGCAGCGCGGATCGCCCGCACCCGAGATCCACCACTTGTGGCCATTGATGACGTAATCATTTCCGTCACGCTCGATGCGGGTGGCGATATTGGTCGCGTCCGATGAAGCGACGTCCGGCTCGGTCATGGCAAAGGCCGAGCGGATGTCGCCGCGCAGCAGCGGCTCCAGCCAGCGCGACTTGATGTCCTCAAGCGCGTAGCGCTCCAGGGTTTCCATGTTGCCGGTGTCGGGCGCCGAGCAATTGAACACTTCCGGCGCCCAGGGCACCCGGCCCATGATTTCGCACAGCGGGGCGTAGTCGAGATTCGACAGGCCTTCCGGCGCACGGCTTGATTTCGGCAGGAACAGATTCCACAGGCCGGCGTCGCGCGCCAGTGGCTTGAGGCGCTCGATCAGGTCCAGCGGCAGCCAGCGCGTGCCCTTGTCGCGGGCGTTGGCCGCGATTTCATCAAGAAAGGCGCGCTCGTTGGGGTAGATGTGCTCGATCATGAAGGCGAGCAGGCGCGCCTGCAGTTCCTGGCAGCGGTCGGAATAGGCAAAATCCATCTTGTTTCCTTATCGTCGATACGATTGAATCGTCACGCGCGGCTGCGCGTGGCGAACTGCCAGGCCATCTCGGCCATCGGCCGCGCCGCCTTGCCGTTTTCCAGGGCCTGGGCGCTGGAGGCGGTGCCGTCCACATAGCGCTTCATGATGCCCTGCATGATGCCGGCCAGGCGGAACATGTTGTAGGCCAGGTAGAAGTCGAAGTCTTCGGCGCGGATCGTCTTGCCGGTGCGCTCGCAATAGCGGGCCACGTAATCGTCCAGCGAGGGAATGCCGAGCCCGGCGAGATCCAGGCCGGCAATGCCGCGGAACTTGCCCGGCGGGATGTGCCAGCTCATGCAGTGATAGGAAAAATCGGCCAGCGGATGGCCCAGGGTCGACAGCTCCCAGTCGAGCACGCCGATGATGCGCGGTTCAAGCGGATGGAAGATCAGGTTGTCCAGCCGGTAGTCGCCATGCACGATGCTGGTGTCTTCGCCCGGCGGGATGTTCTGCGGCAGCCATTCGATCAGGCGGTCCATTGCTTCGATGGATTCGGTGGCGGAGGCTTGATACTGCCTGGTCCAGCGTTCGATCTGGCGCGCGAAATAATTCCCCGGCTTGCCGTAGTCCTGCAACCCGATGGCGGCATAGTCGGTCGTGTGCAGCAGGGCGATCACGCGGTTCTGCTCGTCGTAGATGGCGGCGCGCTCGCTTGGGCTCATGCCCGGCAGCGACTGGTCCCACAGCACCCGGCCCTCGACGAATTCCATCACAAAAAAAGCGCGGCCGATGATGGATTCGTCCAGGCACAGGGCCAGCTGGCGCGGTACCGGGAAGCCAGCGCTGTGCAGCGCCTGCATCACGCGGAATTCCCGGTCAATCGCATGGGCCGAGGGCAGCAGCCTGGCGGCCGGCCCGGGCTTGGTGCGCAGCACATACTGCCGCTGCCCCTCACCGCTGCCGGCCGTGAGCTTGAAGGTAGGATTCGACTGGCCGCCCTTGAACTGCTCGACCGTCAAGGGACCGCCGGGATAGCCTTCGACCTGGGCGCGCAGGAAAAAATCCAGCGCGTCGACATCGAATTTCTGGCGTTCTGATACTTCCTTGGTGCCCATCATTTCCTCGAACATCGCGTCTCCGTTTTTATGTTTGTCCTTCATTCTAGCCCGGCTGGCCGAAAATGTGTACGGGCGTGCTATTTCGAATGAAAACTCAGCGGCCCTTGCGGTATTGCTCGAACAATTGCTCCATCGTGGTGGTGCGTGCGCCCGGTTGCAGCGGGCCGGGGGGTACGTAATTCACGAAGCGCACTACCCAGTCGCGCGCGTCTTCGCCGACGTCGAGCGCATTGATGCAGCCGGCCGCCTGGGACAGGCCACCGAGGAACATCCGCTGTCCGGTCAGGGCCAGCGACAGGATCGCGCAGTTCACGCCGCCGTGCAGGACCAGCAGGACCGTGTCCCAGTCGCCTTCTGCACGCAGGCGGTCGATCGCCGGGTGCACCCGGTCCATCATCTCGCCGACCGATTCGCCGCCGAGAAAGCGCTGGTCCTGTTCCACCACGCCCTCGAAGGCCCCGGTGAAGGCGCGCCGCAATTCATCGGTGGGAATGGCCGACAGGCGCCCGCCACGGATCTCGTGCAGCTCGGGCCAGACTTCCGGTTCGATGTCCTGGGCGCAGACCGCCAGCACGCGCCGGGCCGTCTCCACCGTGCGCGGCAGGTTCGAGGTGATCACGCGGTCGAAGCGCACGCCGGCGTCGAAAAAGGCGTGGCCGGCGCAATCGGCCTGGGCCCGGCCGGTCTCGTTGAGCGCCACGTTTTCTGGCAGGTAGGGTTTGCCGCTGTCGTCGAAATAGGTCACGCTGCCGTGCCGCATCAGGTAGATGCGGCGGCGCTGGGCACGCTCGCTCGATAGGCTCATGGGTCTCCTTCGTTTCTCTTGACAGGCCGGAAAGCCCGTCGTCCTTGTCAGCTTGTCCAGCGATCTTACACGCCATGCCAACTTGGCGAGGCAAAACGGCGACACTTTGTTCGCTGGCGGGTAATTCCAACAGTCAATTTATTCTCGTTCTGGCATAAAATGTTCGTTGCAAGATATAAAAAGAGGGATGTTCATGGCAAGGCCGGAAAAAATTCGCCTGGGCGAAGTGCTGATCCAGCAAAAGCTGCTGTCCGAAGAACAGCTGATGCAGGCGCTGGCGGACCAGAAGCGCACCGGACGCAAGCTGGGCCGCGTGTTCGTCGAAAGCGGTTTCGTGACCGAGGAGCAGATCTCGGGCGCGCTCGCACGCCAGCTCAACATTCCCTATATCCACCTCAAGTTTTACAACATCAACGCCGAACTGGTGCGCCTGCTGCCGGAGACGGCCGCACGGCGCTTCCGCGCGCTGGTGCTGGAAGACCGCCGCGAAACCATGCTGGTGGGCGTGTCCGACCCGACCGACCTGTTTGCCTATGACGAGATCGCGCGCCTGCTGAAAAAAGGCGTCGAACTGGCCGTGGTCAACGAGACCGAAGTGCTGGCCGCGATCGACCGCATCTACCGCCGCACCGGCGAGATCACCGACTTCGCGCGCGAGGTCGAGGCCGACCTGGGCGACACCTCGATCGACTTCGGCGCGCTGGCCGCCAATCCGGGCCTGGAAGAAGCGCCGATCGTCAAGCTGCTGCAATCGGTATTCGACGATGCGGCCCAGGTGCGCGCTTCCGACATCCACATCGAGCCGCAGGACGGGCGCCTCCAGATCCGCTTCCGCATCGACGGCGTGCTGCACCTGCAGACCGAAGCCGACATCAAGGTCGCCACGCCGCTGGCGCTGCGCCTGAAGCTCATGGCCGACCTGGATATCTCGGAAAAGCGCCTGCCGCAGGACGGCCGCTTCGCGGTGAAAGTGCGCAACCAGCGCATCGACGTGCGTATCTCGACCATGCCGACCCAGTACGGCGAATCGGTGGTCATGCGCCTGCTGAACCAAGGCGGCACCACGCTGCGGCTGGATGCGATCGGCATGCCGCCGCGGATCGTCGAACGCTTCCGCGCGCTGGTGCAGCGCCCCAACGGCCTGGTGCTGGTCACCGGTCCAACGGGTAGCGGCAAGACCACCACTTTATATAGTGCGCTGTCCGAGCTGAACTCGGTCGAGAAGAAGCTGATCACGGTCGAAGACCCGGTCGAATACCGCCTTGCCGGCATCAACCAGGTGCAGGTTAACGACAAGATCGAGCTGTCCTTCGCGCGCGTGCTGCGCTCGGCGCTGCGCCAGGATCCGGACATCGTGCTGGTGGGCGAGATGCGCGACCAGGAAACCGCCCAGATCGGCCTGCGCGCCGCCATGACCGGCCACCTGGTGCTCTCGACCCTGCACACCAACGATGCCGCCTCCACGCCGCTGCGCCTGATGGACATGGGCGTGCCGCGCTACATGGTGGGCGGCTCGCTCCAGGCCGTGCTGGCCCAGCGCCTGGTGCGCGTGATCTGCGAAAGCTGCTCCACGCCTTGCCAGCCGACGCCAGGCGAGATCACCTGGCTGCAGCCGGAACTGGGCCAGCATGCGGCCACCACCCAGTTCTTCCATGGGAAGGGCTGCTCGCATTGCAACGGCACCGGTTTCCGCGGCCGTACCGGCGTGTACGAATTGCTCGAGATGACGCGCGCCGTGACGGATGCCGCCAACCATCCCGACCCGGCCCACTTCCTGAAGGTGGCGCATGCGGCGATGGAGGGCGAGACGCTGCGCCGCCACGGCGTGCAGCTGGCCGTGCAGGGCCGCACCACCGTCGCCGAAGCGATGCGCATCAGCAACCAGCTCGACGACTGATGGCCTTCTTCGCCTACAAGGCCCGCAACGCGCGCGGCGAACTGCTGCAAGGGGTGCTGGAAGGCGCCGACAGCGGGGCGGTCGCCGACCAGCTGTTCGGCAGCGGCGCCACGCCGATCGAGATCAACCCCAGCCGCAAGGGGCCGGCCTCCGTGGATGGCGGCGACGGCCTGTGGGCGCGCCTGACCGAGAAGAAGGTCACGTCGATGGACGTGCAGCTGTTCAGCCGCCAGATCTACACGCTGCTCAAGTCCGGCGTGCCGATCATGCGCGGGCTGGCCGGCCTGCAGGAGTCGGCCGTCAACAAGTCGTTCGGGCGGGTCATCAAGGACTTGCGCGAATCGCTCGATTCGGGACGCGAGCTGTCGTCGTCGATGGCGCGCCACCCGGACGTATTCGACAGCTTCTACCTGTCGATGGTGCGGGTGGGCGAGATGACCGGCCGCCTGGAAGACGTCTTTTTACGCCTGTTCGACCACCTGGAATTCGACCGCGACATGCGCGAGCGCGTCAAGACCGCGCTGCGCTATCCGAGCTTCGTGATCATCGCCATGATCATTGCGATGATCATCGTGAACGTGTTCGTGATCCCGAGCTTCACCTCGGTGTTCAAGCAGTTCGGCGCCGAGCTGCCCCTGATGACGCGGATCCTGATCGGCACCTCGGACTTCACGGTGCGCTACTGGCCGCTGATGGCCGGCCTTGCCGCCTGCGCGGTGGTGGGCTTCGTCCGCTGGAGCCGCGGCGCCCGCGGCCGGCTGGCCTGGGACCGCTACAAGCTGCGTCTGCCGATCGCCGGCAAGATCATCCACAAGGCCACGATGGCGCGCTTTGCCCGCAGCTTCGCACTGTCCTTGCGCAGCGGCGTGCCGATCGTGCAGGCACTCACCGTGGTGTCGCAGACCTCGGACAATGCCTACCTGAGTTCGCGCATCGAGCAGATGCGCGACGGCGTCGAGCGCGGCGAAAGCATCCTGCGCACGGCCACCGCCGCCCATGTGTTCACCCCGATCGTGCTGCAGATGATCGCGGTGGGCGAGGAATCCGGTTCGCTCGACGACCTGATGGACGAGATCGCGCTGATGTACGAGCGCGAGGTCGACTACGAACTCAAGACCCTGTCGAGCCAGATCGAGCCGATCCTGATCACCTTCCTGGGCGTGATGGTGCTGGTGCTGGCGCTGGGCATCTTCCTGCCGATCTGGGACCTGGGCAAGGCGGCCCTGCATCCGAAATGACGCGCGCATCGGCCATACCACGGGGAGCGGGCCTGGGGCGCGGCGTGAGCCGCCTCGAGTGCCTGGTATTGGGCGCGCTGGCGCTGCTGCTGGCGGGCTGGATGCTGGCGCGGGTGCTCGAATACCACGCACTGCTCGAGCGCGCGGCCGCGATGCAGGTCGTGTCGGCGGCGCGCACGGCGATGGCGGTGCGGGTGGCGCGCATGGCAGGCAGTGGGCCCGAGGCCCTGGAGGCGCTGGCGCAGGAAAATCCGGTAACCTGGCTGGCCTATCCGCCCCGGAATTACCAGGGCGAGTTCTATGCGCCGCGCGCCGGCGCCATCAAACCGGGTTACTGGTATTTCGACCGCTTCGACAAGACGATCAACTTTTTGCAAACTAGCGACACTTTTTCTCCAGGGACATCAAAATTGCTCAAGTTCAAGGTAGAATTGTTGCGTGAGCTTGATCCGGCCGGAAAAAATGGACGGAATGTAGCGATTCTCGGGCTGGTGCTCAGGTCTGTTGTAGACCGGGTGGCGTCCGATCACCACTAAAAAAACGCGGGTCGCCCGCATCAATTCTATTAACGGAGAGCGCTTCATGAACAATAATTTCAAGGCCAGCAACCAAGGCGGTTTCACCCTGATCGAACTGATCGTCGTCATCGTCATCCTCGGCATCCTGGCCGCGACCGCGCTGCCGAAGTTCGCCGACCTGGGCGGCGACGCCCGCCTGGCCAGCATGAAGGCCGCCAAGGGCGCCGTTGCTTCGACCTCGGCCATGGTGCACGCCAAGGCGCTCATCAACAACGCCGACACCGCCGTCGTCCTGGAAGGTACCAGCGTCAACGTGGTGAACCGTTACGCCGATGCGACCACCGCCCTGGCAACCGCCGCCGGCCTGAACGCTCCTGACTACACCGCCACCGTCGTCAACGGCGCGCTGCAGGTTGTCCTGAGCGGCACCGCCACCGCCGGCACCTGCGGCTTCACCTACACCGCCGCGACCGCGACCGCCGCGCCGGTGATCGCCGACCTGGCTTCGCTGAACTGCAAGTAATCCCGGACCTGCCTCCGGGCCGGACCACCCGCCACCCTGGATGACATGAGGAGCCGATGAAAAATCGTTTCGTGCCTGTTGCCCAGGGTGGTTTCACGTTGATCGAACTGGTCGTCGTGATTGTTATCCTCGGCATCCTTGCAGCAGTTGCGCTGCCAAAGTTTGCCAGCATGGGCGGCGACGCCAGGGCCGCCAGCCTCAAGGCGGCAAAGGGCGCCATCGTCGCCGCTGCCGCCATGGCGCACGCCCAGGCCCTGCTTCAGCGCAGCGCCACCACGGTGACCATGGAAGGCGTGCAGGTGGCGCTGACCAACGGCTATCCGGCCGCCGGCACCGACGCCGAGGCACGCAGATTCGCCGAACTTGCAGGCTTGAGCGCCGACGACTACGAATTCGAAACCTTCAAGGACGAACTCATCGTGCGTCCGAAAGGCGTGAGCGCCGCCAACGAAATGCGCTGCTTCGTCAGCTACCAGCCGCCCGCCGCCGCCAATCGCAGTCCTTCGATCACCGAAGGCACGCTGGAAGGCACCCGCAATTTCAGCTGCGGCTGACAGTTTTATTCCCTGCCACAAGTCGAAGGCGCTGCGCGCCGCCGGCCCCAGATCATGGCGCAGCAAGATTGGCAAATTCACAATCCCTCCCGCTTGCTGGTCGCGCGCTGACTCCCAAGGCGGTTATTCACACCGAAAACCCCTTCCAAGAGTGAAAAACCCGTTTGTTTTCCGTTGTTGCACCGCTTTTTTTGATCGATAGCCGTCCGTCTTGAATATAATCAAGTCTTTGTTGGACCAATTCATTTCTTCGCCGACAGGACAGTTGCCGCTTGATGCGTTTTTTTAGAAAAGCCAAAAAGAAGGAAGGGTGGTTGGCCATCGCTGTCCAGCGCGACGGCGTCGTGGCCGCCAGCGTCCGGCGCGGCGACGGCAAGCCCTTCGTGCGCTTTGCGCACTTCCTTCCTGGCCAGGCCGCTGCGGTGCTGGAAAAGGCCGGCCGCGAAGGGCAGGCCGCTGGCTATCGCTGCGCGACCCTGCTGGCCGGCGGCGAATACCAGGTCCTGAGCGTCGAGTCGCCCAATGTGCCGAAGGAAGAAATGCGCACGGCCATTCGCTGGCGCCTGAAGGACATGCTCGACTTTCCGGTGGCCGAAGCCACTGTGGACGTGCTGGATATCCCGATCGACCAGGCCGGCGGCGCGCGCGCCCAGCAATCGATCTTTGCCATTGCCGCGCGCAACAGTGTGATCGCCCCGCGCCAGAAACTGTTCCTGGATGCGAAGATCGACCTGGCCGTGATCGACATCCCGGAAATGGCCCAGCGCAATATCTCGGCCATGCTGGAGCCGGAAGGGCGCGGCGTCGCCATGCTGTCCTTCGGCGCCGACGGCGCTCTGCTGACCGTGTCCTTCCGCGGCGAGCTCTACCTGTCGCGCCGCTTCGACCTGACCCTGGAGCTGCTGCTCGAGCCGGACCACGATCGCAAGCACGCCAGCTTCGACCGCATCACCCTCGAGCTGCAGCGCTCGCTCGACAACTTCGAGCGCCAGTTCTCCTTCATCAGCGTGTCCAGGCTGCTGCTGGCGCCGTCGCCCGTGACCGGCCTGGACGAATACCTGTCGAGCAATATGTACATGCCGGTCGAGACGCTCGACCTGGCCAGCGTCTTCGATTTCAGCCGCACCCCCGAGCTGGCCGACCCGGCGCAGCAGGCGCGCTTCTTCCTGACGCTGGGCGCGGCCATGCGCACCGAGGCCGCGGCATGAGCCAGCAGATCAACCTGTTCAACCCGGCCTTCCTGCCGCAGAAGAAGATCCTGAGCGCGCCGATGATGGGCGCGGCGCTGCTGGTGCTGGTGGCCGGTATCGCCGGCCTGAACGTGGTGCTGCGCGCGCAGACCGCACGCATGCAGGCGGAAGCCGACGCCGGCGCCACCGAGCTGGCGCGCAAGCAGGCGCGCCTGGCCTCGGTGAATGCCGAATTCGCGCCGCGCAAGAAAACCGCCGAGATCGACGCCGAGATCGCCCAGGCCGATGCCCGGCTGGCCGGCCTGCGCCATGTGTCCAGCGTGCTCCAGCGCGGCGAACTGGGTTCGACCGACGGCTTTTCCGGCTATTTCCAGGCCTTCGCGCGCCAGAGCGTCCCTGGCCTGTGGCTCACCAGCATCACGATCGCCGGCCAGGACATCGGGATCCAGGGCCGGACGCTCAACCCGGCCCTGGTGCCGGGCTATATCAGCCGCCTGACCCAGGAGCCGCTGTTGCAGGGCAAGTCGTTCGCCAGCCTGCAGATCAAGCAGGCCGAGCAGCTCACCACCACGGACGCCCAGGGCAAGCAGACCAGGGCGCCCGCGCCGTATGTGGAATTCAGCCTGCAGTCGGTGCCGGCCCGCGCGGAGGCCCCGCGTCCATGAAACAGCGCCTGGTCCAGCTTGCCGCGCGCGTCGACGCGCTCACCCTGCGCGAACGTGCGCTGGTCTTCGGCGCGGTGGTGGTGCTGGTCGCCTTCGTGGGCTACCAGCTGGTGCTCTCGCCGATCTACCGCACCCAGGAAGCCCTGCTGGAACAGATCCTCCAGCAGCGCAACAACATGATGGGCATCGATACCGAGATCGTGGCCAAGGTCGAGGCCTACCAGGTCGACCCCGATGCCCAGGCCCGCAGCCGCCTCGACAACCTGAAGCAGGAAACCGCGCGCCTGGGCGAATCGCTGCTGGCGATGCAGGACGGGCTGGTGCCGCCGGAGCGCATGGCGCCGCTGGTCGATGCGATCCTGCGTTCCAACGGCCGCCTGCAGCTGGTGGCGCTGCGCACGCTGCCGGTCGAGCCGGTTGCGGCCGGCGCCGCACCGGCTGCCGCGGCGGACAAGCCTGCCGACCTGCTGTACCGCCACGGCGTCGAAGTGACCGTGCGCGGCAATTATCTCGACATGATCAACTACATGAGCGCACTCGAAGCGATGCCGACCCGGCTGTTCTGGGGCAAGGCGCAGCTCGACGTGGAGGAATACCCGGCCTCCCGCCTCACGCTCACGCTCTATACCCTGAGTCTCGACCGGAATTGGATGAAGCTGTGAAGACATCGACTGCACTGACCCTCGCCGCACTCCTGCTGGCTTCCCCCTTCGTGGCGCAGCAGGCCCGGGCCCAACTGCCCGACCCGACCCGGCCGCCGGCCACGCTGGGCCTGCGCGCGGGGCTTGATGCTGCCGGCGACGGCCTGCCGCGCCTGCAGTCGGTCCTGATTTCGGCGCGCCAGGGCGGCCGCCACGTCGCCGTGATCGACGGCGAGACGGTGCGCCTGGGCGACAGTTTCAAGGGCGCGCGCGTGGCCCGCATGAGCCAGACCGAGGTCGAGCTGGTGCGCGGGCGCGAACGCCAGGTGCTGCAGCTGCATCCGGCCCCAGCGCTGGCCGGCGCCAACGGCAAGCTGGCCAATTGAGGGACGCACGCATGCGCACCTTGCTCCTGATTCCTGCCGCCGTCGCACTGCTGCTGGCCGGTTGCCAGAGCGCGCCCAAGCAGGACACCTATGACGCGATCGGCCGCGAAATGGCGCGCGCCAACAGCCAGCCGGGCGCCGCGCCGGCGGTGGACGACGCCGTCGCCAATGCGCTGCTGCCGCCGGCCGCGGCGCTGGCGGGCAGTCTGCCCAAGGCGCGCCCGGCGCTGGACGAGCGATTCGACGTCTCGTTCAACAACGTGCCGGCGCAGCAGTTCTTCCGCTCGATCGTGGCCGGCACCCGCTACAACATGCTGGTGCACCCGGACGTCGGCGGCAGCATCAGCGCCAACCTGAAGGACGTCACGCTGGTCGAGACGCTCGAGGCGGTCAAGGAGATGTACGGCTACGACTACAGGATCGACGGCACCCGCATCACCATCCGCCCGCTCACCATGCAGACCCGCATGTTCCACGTGAACTACCTGGTGGCGCAGCGCCGCGGCAGCTCGAACCTGCGCGTGACCTCGACCTCGGTGGCGAGCGCCGGCACCAGCAACAGCGGTGGCGGCGGCAACGGCGGCAACAACCAGGGCAACCAGGGCAACCAGGGCAATAACAACGGCAACAACGGCAACCCGAGCGGCAGCACCGGGGTGCTGATGGAAAGCACCGACGTCAACACCACCTCGGTGAACGATTTCTGGGCCGACCTGAAGGCGGCGGTCGAGGCCATCGTCGGCTCGAAGGAGGGCGGGCGCAGCGTGGTGATCAGCCCGCAATCGGGCGTGCTGGTGATCCGCGCCATGCCGGACGAACTGCGCAGCGTCGACATGTACCTGAAGGCGACCCAGCTCTCGGTGGACCGCCAGGTGATCCTGGAAGCCAAGATCCTCGAAGTGGAACTCAACGACAGCTTCCAGAGCGGGATCAACTGGGCGTCCTTCGCCTCGTTCCGCGGCGGGCACGCCAACCGGGTCTCCGGCGGCATGATCTCGCCGGGCGCGAACCTGGCGCCGCTGCCCTTCGACGGCGGCCAGCCGGGGCTCATCACCAATGGCGCGGGGCTGGCGGCCAGCACCGGCTTCTCGCTGTCGCAGGCGGCCAATGCGGCCGGCTCGCTGTTCGGCTTCGCCTTCCAGACCAATAATTTCGCGGCCCTGATTTCCTTCCTGGAGTCGCAGGGCACCGTGCACGTGCTCTCGAGCCCGCGCGTGGCGGCGATGAACAACCAGAAGGCCGTGCTCAAGATCGGTACCGACGAGTTCTACGTGACCGGCGTGACCACCACCACCAACAGCACGGCCTCGGGCAACACGACCACGCCGAGCATCACGCTGCAGCCTTTCTTCTCGGGCGTGGTGCTGGACGTGACCCCGCAGATCGACGACAAGGGCAACATCCTGCTGCACGTGCACCCGTCGGTGAGCCAGGTCACGACCGTCAACAAGGGCGTCAACCTCGGCACCGGCGGCACGCTCAACCTGCCGCTGGCGGCCTCCTCTACCAGCGAGCTGGACAGCATCGTGCGCGGCCAGAACGGCCGCGTGGTGGCCATCGGCGGCCTGATGCGCCAGGCCGCGACCGGCGACACCGACCAGCTGCCCGGCGTCGGCCGGGTGCCGGTGCTGGGGGCGCTGTTCCGCAACAAGAACCGCGTCAACCAGAAGCGCGAGCTGGTGGTGCTGATCAAGCCGACCATCGTCGAAGGCGCCAACGACTGGAGCCAGGACCTGCTCGACACCAGCCGCCGCATCGACAGCCTGAATCCGGCCGGCCAGGGCGTGACCCGTTCGGCCCAGCCGGGAAGCAAGTAATGTACGCGGCACACTTCGGCCTGCGCGAGCCGCCGTTCGGGATCACCCCCGACACCAGCTTCTTCTTCGGCAGCCCGCGCTCGCAGGAAGCCCTCAACACGCTGCTGATCGCGGCGCGCAGTGGGGAAGGCTTCATCAAGATCACCGGCGAAGTCGGCACCGGCAAGACCCTCCTGTGCCGCAAGTTCATGGCCACGTTGGGAGACGGTTTCGTGACCGCCTACATTCCGAACCCTTATCTCGAGCCGCGCACGCTGATGCTGGCGCTGGCCGACGAACTCGAGATCGCGCTCGAGCGCGACGTCGACCAGCACCAGCTGCTCAAGGCGATCAACGGCCGCCTGCTGGCGCTGGCCGGGCACGGCCTGCAGGTGGTGCTGTGCCTCGATGAAGCCCAGGCGATTCCGGTGGAGAGCCTGGAAGCGCTGCGCCTGCTGACCAACCTCGAGACCGAGAAGCGCAAGCTGCTGCAGATCGTGCTGTTCGGCCAGCCGGAACTGAACCGCAAGCTCGAACTCGACCAGATCCGCCAGCTGGCCCAGCGCATCACTTTCCACTACCATCTGGGCCCGCTCTCGCGCGACGACCTGGATTACTACGTGGCGCACCGCCTGCGCGTGGCCGGTTTCACCGGCGCGCGCCTGTTCTCATCCGGCGCGATCCGGCGCCTGTTCACCTACAGCCGCGGCGTGCCGCGCCTGGTGAACATCCTGGCGCACAAGTCGCTGATGCTGGCCTACGGGCAGGGCAGGCAGCAGGTGGGCGCCGGCCACGTGATGACCGCCGCAATCGACACCGTCGGCGCCAAGCGCCGCTACTGGCCCTGGCTGGCCGCCAGCGGCGTGCTGGCCGGCGCCGCGGCCGGCATTGCATGGGCGTTCGTACGATGAGCCTGATTAACAAGATGCTGCAGGATCTCGATGCCCGCGGCGGCCATCCCGGGCCGCTAGCTGCATCGCCCGAGATCAAGACCGTGCTCGCGCCGGAGCGCAGTTTCCCGTGGCTGCGCGTGGCGCTGGCCGGTGCTCTGGTGCTGGGGCTGGGCGCGTCGGGCTATGTGGCGTGGCGTTTGCAGCAGGATGGCGTAGCGCAGGCTCCGGTGAAGGTGGCCCCGGCACCGGTTCTTGTTCCTGTCGCTGCGCCTGTTCCTGCGCCGGTAGTGGCCGCGGCGCCAGCGCAGCCCGAGCCGGTCGTGGAAGCGCCGCCGCCGGCGCCGGAGAAGACGGTGAAGGCCGAACCCACACCGGTGAAGAAGGAAGCGTTGAAGCGTGAGCCGGTGCAGGCGAAGGCGCCAGCGAAGGTCGAGGCGCCGGCGAAGGCGGCGGGCCGCGTCGAGACGACGGCGCAGCGTGCCGAGAATGGCTACCGCCGCGCGCTGGCCAGCCTGGAAGAGGGCAGGGTCAGCGAAGCGATGGGACTCCTGGAGGGGGCGCTGCGCGCGAACCCGCGGCACGAAGCCTCGCGCCAGACCCTGGTCAGCCTGCTGGTGGAAGCCGGGCGCCCCGACGAAGCCGCGCGCCAGCTGCAGGCCGCGCTGGCGCTCGATCCGCGCCAGCCCGCGCTGGCGATGCTGCTGGCGCGCCTGCAGATCGAGCGTGGCGGGCCGGCGATCGACACCCTGCTGCGCACCTTGCCTCATGCGGCGGGCAATGGCGAATACCACGCCTTCCTGGCGGGGGCGCTGCAGCGCGAGGGGCGGCAGCGCGAAGCGGCCGAACATTACCAGGCGGCGCTGCGCACCGCGCCGCAGAATGGCGTGTGGTGGATGGGGCTGGGGATTTCGCTGCAGGCGGAGAAGCGCAATGCGGAGGCGGCGGAGGCGTATGCGAAGGCGCGTTCGAGTGGGACGCTGTCGGCGGAGTTGCTGGGCTTCGTCGAGCGCAAGCTCAAGACGCTCGCTCGCTGATCGTAGGGTGGGCGGGTCTCCCGCCCGCGCGGTGATAGTTATCGCAGAATCAGCCGATGCGACAGATCTCGCTCGGGTTGAACGCGCGGGCGTAAAACAGGCCACCGGACTGTTTGACCCTGCCCACCCTACGGTCAGAGCCGGGACAAACTTTCCAGCGCCTTCTTGAGCGTCTCGTCCTTCTTCGCAAAACAAAACCGCACGATTCCCGATTCGGTCGGCCGGCTGTAGAACGCCGACACCGGAATCGCCGCGACCTTCGCTTCGACCGTCAGCCATGTCGCAAACTCCGCTTCCGGCAGGTCCGAGATGGCGCCATAGCGCACGCACTGGAAGTAAGTCCCGTCGGACGGCAGCATCTCGAAGCGCGAAGCGGCCAGTCCGGCGCGGAACAGGTCGCGCTTGGCCTGGTAGAAGGCCGGCAGATCGAGATAGGGCTGCGGGTCCGCCATGTAGGCCGCGATCCCGTGCTGCATCGGCGTATTCACCGTGAACACGTTGTACTGGTGGACCTTGCGGAACTCCGTCATGAGCGCCAGCGGCGCGGCGACGTAGCCGACCTTCCAGCCGGTGACGTGGTAGGTCTTGCCGAAGCTCGAGATGACGAAGGCCCGTTCGGCCAGCACCGGGTGGCGGGCCACCGATTCATGCTGCTGCCCGTCGAACACCATGTGCTCGTAGACCTCGTCCGACAGCACCAGGATGTCGGTGCCTGCCACGATGCCGGCCAGTGCTTCGAGGTCGGCGGCGCGCAGGATCGAGCCGGTGGGGTTGTGCGGCGAGTTGATGACGACCATGCGGGTGCGCGGCGTGACGGCGGCCGCCACCGCATCCCAGGGCAGGCTGTAGCCGTCCTCGCCCAGGCGCATCGCGACCGGCACGGCCACGCCGCCCGCCAGGGCGATCGCCGGCAGGTAGCAGTCGTAGGCCGGTTCGATGACGATCACCTCGTCGCCCGGGTGCACGCTGCACAGGATCGCGCTCTGGATCGCCTGCGAGGCGCCGGTGGTGACGGTGATTTCGCCGGCCACGTCGTAGCGGCGGCCATACAAGGCGTCGATCTTCGCGGCGATCGCTTCGCGCAGCGCCGGCACGCCGGCCATGTGGGGATACTGGTTATGCCCGGCGCGCATGGCGTCGTTTACGAGGTCGACCAGTTTCGGGTCGCAGTCGAAATCGGGAAAACCCTGGCCCAGATTGACGGCCTTGTGCTCGAGGGCCAGTTGCGACATGCGGGTGAAGACGGTGGTGCCGACCTGGGGCAGGCGGGTGCGCAGTACGGGAGTGGTCATGGCATGAAGAGCTGAAAACGATGCGCTTATTCTAGCGCGCCGGCCTGTTGTTCACTCATCCGCGCCTTGAGCCAGGCTTCGGGCAGCATGATGCGGAACATGCCTTCGCGCGTGGTGCGCCGGTTCAGCTTGAGCAAGGCCTTGTCCTTGGTGATCAGGACCGCCGCGCCGGCGTCGCGCGCCAGTTCCAGGAATTTCTGGTCGTCGCGGTCGGTGCAGACCGGCAGGCGCACATGCTTCGCGTCGGGCGCGACCACCTGCAAGAGGGAGTCGAAGCGGGCGGCAGCCACGGCGCGCGAGGCTTCGTCGAGCGGCAGATGCGGATAGCGCAGCACCGCCAGGTATTCGTCGCGGCAGTCGGCGCGCGTCACGGCCTGGGCCTCGCCGGACTCCAGCGCGCCAAGCAAATCGGCCCAGCGCGGATCGCGGAACACGAACAGGTCGAGGCAGACATTGGTGTCGATGACGATGGGTTTGCTTGGAACGGGTATCATGGCGGAAATATTTTTTTGAATTTACTTGAGCAAAGCTGTTTGAAACGATGCTGATTGTCCTGTCGCCCGCCAAATCCCTCGATCTCGATTCCCCCAGCACCACCAGGAAACACAGTACGCCGGAATTCATTCCGCAGGCACACGAGCTGATCGACGTGCTGCGCGCCTATTCGCCCGCCGGCATAGCCGAACTGATGGACCTGTCCGATAACCTGGCCATGCTCAACGTCTCGCGCTACGCCCATTGGGGCGAAGACCACGCCAGGGCGCGCCAGGCCATCATGTCCTTCGATGGCGACGTGTATGGCGGTCTGGATGCCCGCAGCTTCGGCCCAAAGGAACTCGACTACGTCCAGCGCCATGTGCGCATCCTGTCGGGCCTGTACGGCCTGCTGCGGCCGCTGGACCGCATGCATCCCTACCGGCTGGAGATGGGCACGCGCCTGCCGAATGCGCGCGGCGGCAACCTGTATGCGTTCTGGGGCGACAGCGTGACCGAGGCGCTGAACCGGCAGATTCCAGAGGCGAAAGCGAAGGCCCTGGTCAACCTGGCTTCGGAAGAATACTTCAAGTCGGTCAGGCCCAGGCTGCTCGATGTACCCGTCATCACTCCGGTGTTCGAGGACTGGAAGAACGGCAAGTACAAGATCATCTCGTTCTTCGCCAAGCGCGCACGCGGCCTGATGGCGCGCTACGCGGCCCAGCATGCCATCAAGGATCCGGAGAAACTCAAGGGTTTCGACCTCGACGGCTATGCCTTCGACGCCGCCGCCTCGAGCGAACGCAACTGGGTGTTCCGCCGCAGGACCGATTGAAAAAGCAGCGCGGCCGGTTCGACACCGGCCGCGCAAGCCAGGCAAGTGCTTAGAGCGCGTCTTTCGGCGACGGCTTCGGACCCGACTTGGCCCAGAACTTCCACCATGGCGCATCGCCCGCGGCGTTCGGGTTCAGGAAGCGGCTGTTCGGGTAGTTGGCCACGAACACGCGCTGGGTATCGTCGCGCAGCACCGGCATGCCGAGCTTGTCGTAGGCGCGGATCATGAGGAACAGGGCTTCTTCGCGCGCCGGGGCGTCGCTGTAGTCCTTCACGGCGGCCTGGGCGCGGTTGAGCGAAGCCAGGAAGGCGCCGCGGCGGTAGTAGTAATTTGCCACGTGCACTTCGTACTGCGCCATCGCGTTGACCAGGTAGTTCATGCGCGAGATCGAATCCGGCGCATACTTACTGTTCGGGAACTTATCGACCAGCACCTTGAAGGCGGCGAAGGCTTCGCGCGTGGCTTTCGGGTCGCGCTCGGTCGGATCCTGCGAATAGATGAAGCTCAGGAAGCCCAACTGGTCGTTGAAATTGATCAGGCCGCGCAGGTAGTACATGTAGTCCACCTGCGGGTGGTTCGGGTGGAGCTTGATGAAGCGCTCGACCGCGGCCAGGGCCTCGGCCTGGTCCTGGGCCTTGTAATGGGCGTAGGCGATTTCCATCTGCGCCTGCGCGGCATAGGTGCCGAACGGATAGTTCGATTCAAGGCGCTCGAACAGCTTGATTGCCGCTTCATAGTGGCCGCCATTCATCTCATCGCGCGCCTCAGCGTATAATTTCTCCGCTGACCAATTTTTGGTGTCATCCGAACGTTCCGGCAGCATACTGCACGCGGACAGGCCGACAAAGGCGCAAGCGGCAACCAACACAGACAATTTTTTTTGCATAGCTCTTTGCAAGAAATGTTTTACCTAGATTCAACGAACGGCTGATTATAGCCGATGGGACTCACGTGATATTAACTCCTGCGCCGAATTCGGCGGAAATGCCTTTTGACCCTGATCTGGAGGCGCATCTTGATGACGACCTGGAGGGTGGCTTCGAGCTCGCCCATCCGGGCATCGACGCGTCGCCGATCACCCTGCACCTGACGCCCGAGGTCTGCGGCCAGCGCCTCGACAAGGTGATCGCGGGCCTGGTGCCGCAATTCTCGCGCGCCCGCCTGCAGCTGTGGTTCGAGGCCGGCTTCGTCAAGGTCGACGGCAAGACCGCGCGCGGCAAGGACACCGCTTACGGCGACGAGACGGTCGTCATCGAGCCGCAGGCCGCGCCGGAAGATACGGCCTTCACGCCGGAAGCGATGGAACTGGACATCGTCTACGAAGACGACGACATCCTGGTGGTCAACAAGCCGGCTGGCCTCGTCGTGCACCCGGGCGCCGGCAACTGGTCGGGCACGCTGCTCAACGGCCTGCTGCACCATGCCCCGCAACTGGTGGGCGTGCCGCGCGCCGGCATCGTGCACCGCCTCGACAAGGACACCAGTGGCCTGATGGTGGTCGGCAAGACCCTGGCCGCGCAGACCGACCTGGTGCGCCAGCTGCAGGCGCGCACCGTCAAGCGCGAATACTTTGCCCTGGTCTGGGGCACGCCGCGCCTGCGCGGCACCATCGATGCCGGCATGGGCCGCCACCCGAAAGACCGTATCAAGATGGCGGTCTCGTCGAGCCCGTTCTCCAAGCCGGCGATCACCCACTACAAGCTGGTGTCCACCGGCACCCTCGATCGCCGTCCGGTCTCGCTGGTGCGCTGCAACCTGGAAACGGGCCGCACCCACCAGATCCGCGTGCACATGCAGCACCTGGGCTTCGCGCTGATCGGCGATTCGACCTATGGCAAGCAGCACCTGACCCCGGTCTTCCACCGCCAGGCGCTGCAGGCGCGCCGCCTTGGCCTGGTGCACCCGGCCACCGGCGAGCCATGCGAATGGACGGTGCCGCTGGCCGCCGACTTCGCCGAGCTGATCGCACGCGCCGGCATGCCCGAGCCGGGCGACGCGAACGCCGAAGACTGATGAAGCACGCCGATCTCGTCTGGCCGGACTGGCCCGACCTGCCGGCTTCGGTCGGCGCGCTCGCGACCAGCCGCGATGGCGGGGTCAGCACCGGTCCCTACGATGACGGCAAGGGTGGGGGCGGCCTGAACCTGGGCCTGCATTGCGGCGACGATCCGGAGGCCGTGCGCGTCAACCGCGAGCGCCTGCGGGCCTTCCTGCCGGGACGCCCGGCCTGGATCGCGCAGGTGCATGGCGCCGAGGTGGTCGATGCAAGCACGGTCGGGCCAGATGCGCCGGTGCGCACCGGCGACGCCAGCATCGCCTCCACCCCCGGCCTGGTGTGCGCCGTGATGACGGCCGATTGCCTGCCGGTGCTGTTTGCCGATCTCGAGGGCAAGGTGGTGGGCGCGGCCCATGCCGGCTGGCGCGGGCTGGCGGCCGGTGTGCTGGGCGGGACGGTGCGCGCGATGCGCGCGGCCGGCGCCGGCGAGATCACTGCCTGGCTGGGGCCGGCCATCGGCCCGACCGCTTTCGAGGTGGGGCAGGACGTGGTCGACGCCTTCACGGCGGCGCTGCCGGGCGACGCCACGCTGGCAGCCTTTGCGCCAAAATTTGACCAACCGGCAAAATTTTGGGCCGATATGGGCGCCCTGGCGCGCCTGACTCTGGCGCGCGAGGGCATCACCCGCATTCACGGCGGCGGCATGTGCACGGCCACGGCGCCGGAACGCTTTTATTCCTACCGGCGCGACCACGTCACCGGCCGCCAGGCCAGTTTGATCTGGATGAAGTGAACAGGGCGGGGCTGGACGAGCATCTTCAGCTGCCGCCGGCGGCTTTCGTGGCCGCTTCTTGCTGCGACTTCAGCTCCCGCCGCGCACGCCGCCGTTTTGACCCTGTGAGATAAAAAACAAGGGATAATGGCAGCACGCAATAGAAGAGGAAAGTCATGAGGCCATGCACGATGGTCGGTTCGGTTGCAGCCATCAATGCGACGACATACACCCAGGCAATTGCGACGATCCACATGATGTTCCCTTGAATTCAAGACATTAAAACGCTGATTCTACCAACGGACGCCCACATGAACATGCCCGACCCTCAAGCTTTCGCCGCAACCTGGATGTCCCAGTTCGCCGACCCGACGGTCTGGCAGGGCTGGATGACGATGCCGCAGATGACGCCGCCCGTCGGCGGGGCCAATCCGCTGGCCGGCTTGCTCAAGGAGTTCGGGGCAGGCATTGCGCCGGCCCAGCTGGAAAGCATCCGCAACGACTACCTGAAACGCGCCGGCCAGCTGTGGCAGGATTTCATGGTCGGCAAGAAGCCGGAACTGCACGACAAGCGCTTTTCGGCGTCGGAATGGCAGGAAAATCCGATGTCGGCCTTCTCGGCTGCGTCCTATCTGCTGAACTCCCAGTTCATGCTGGCCCTGGCGGACGCGGTCGAAGCCGCCCCGCGCGAGCGCCAGAAAATCCGTTTCGCGGTGCAGCAGATGGTCGACGCCATGTCGCCGGCCAATTTCTTGGCCACGAATCCGGAGGCGCAAAAGAAGCTGCTCGAGACCAAGGGCGAGAGCCTGGCCAAGGGCCTGAGCAATATGCTGACGGACATGCAAAAAGGCCGGATCTCGCAGACCGACGAATCGGCCTTCGAAGTGGGCCGCAATGTCGGCAACTCGGCGGGCCAGGTGGTGTTCGAGAACGAATTGTTCCAGCTGATCCAGTACACCCCGAGCACGCCGACCGTCAAGGCGGTGCCGCTCCTGATGATCCCGCCGTGCATCAACAAGTTCTACATCCTGGATTTGCAGCCGGAAAACTCGCTGGTGCGCTACGTGGTGGAGCAGGGCAATACCGTGTTCATGGTCTCGTGGCGTAACCCGGACCAGTCGCTGGGCCACATCACCTGGGACGATATCGTCGAGACGGGCGCCATCAAGGCGATCGAGGTCGTGCGCGACATCACCGGGCAGGAAAAAACCCATGTGTTCGGCTTCTGCGTGGGCGGCACCATCGCCGCGACCGCGCTGGCGGTACTGGCGGCGCGCGGCCAGCAGCCGGCAGCCAGCGTCTCGCTGCTGACCACGCTGCTCGACTTCTCCGACACCGGCGTGCTCGACGTCTTCGTGGACGAAACCCAGGTGGCCCAGCGCGAGCAGAAGCTGGCCAAGGGCGGCCTGATGCCGGGCCGCGACCTTGCCACCACCTTCTCGGCCCTGCGCCCGAACGACCTGGTGTGGAATTACGTGCAGCAGAACTACCTCAAGGGCAAGGAACCGCCGGCCTTCGACCTGCTGTACTGGAACGCCGACAGCACCAATTTGCCGGGGCCGATGTTCTGCTGGTACCTGCGCAATACCTATCTGGAAAACAAGCTGAAGGTGCCCGGCGCCTTGACGGTTTGCGGCGTGCCGGTGGACCTGGGCAAGATCGATGCGCCGGTCTTCCTGTACGGCTCGAAGGAAGACCATATCGTCCCCTGGGAAGCGGCGTTCGCGTCGATGGACCTGCTCAATCCGAAGAATCCGAAAGCCAACCGCTACGTGCTGGGCGCCTCGGGGCATATCGCGGGGGTGATCAATCCGGCCTCGAAGGGCAAGCGCAGCTATTGGGTCAACGAGAAAACCGGCAAGCAGCGGCCGAAGACGGCCGAGGCCTGGATGACCGGGGCGGTCGAGAACAAGGGCAGCTGGTGGCCGGAGTGGGCGAAGTTTTTAGCGCAACATGGCGGGGCGGATGTGCCGGCGCCGAGCGCGTTTGGGAATGAACGTTACCAGCCGACCGAACCGGCGCCGGGCAGCTACGTCAAAGCCCGAGCAGACTGAACCCGTAGGGTGGGCGGCTCTGCCGCCCGCGCGTTCAACCAGTGCGTGACCAGGGATACCATTTTACGGAGCCCAGACGGTTTGAACGCGCGGGCGGGAAACCCGCCCACCCTACGATTTGCGGCAGTTCCCAGGCCGCCTTCCCCCGGATCCCATTGCCAAAACACCCACGAACATGAGCAGTCTAATAATTGCTGCACCTGCGCGCGGGTCGTGGTAAGGTTAGATCTTGTTCGTCCCGTAGGGCAATATCCGGCTCGGCGGTACAGGACGGGAGCCGGTTTTTTGGCCTAAACTAAAAAAAATAGCGCGCGGCACAGCCTGCCGCAGCGCACAACGATGAGACATGAGATGAGCAGTACGAAAAAGAGTGCAGAACGCCTGATCAAGAAGTATCCGAACCGCCGCCTGTACGATACGCAGACCAGTTCCTATATCACCCTGACCGACGTGAAGCAGCTGGTGCTCGACGCCGACGAGTTCACCGTCGTCGACGCCAAGAGCAACGAAGACCTGACCCGCGCGATCCTGCTCCAGATCATCCTGGAAGAGGAAGCCAACGGCGCCCCGATGTTCTCGAGCGCCGTGCTGTCGCAGATCATCCGCTACTACGGCCATGCCATGCAGGGCATGATGGGTTCCTACCTGGAAAAGAACGTGCAGGCCTTCACCGACATCCAGAACAAGTTCACCAGCAGCGCCGCCGGCGCCGTCGAGGGCAAGCCCTTCAGCCCGGAAATGTGGACCCAGTTCATGAACGTTCAGGGCCCGATGATGCAGGGCATGATGAACAGCTATATCGACCAGTCGAAGAACCTGTTCATCCAGATGCAGGAACAGATGCAAAGCCAATCCAAGGCCATGTTCGGCGCCTTCCCCTTCCCGGGCATCGTTCCGCCTCCGACGGACAAGAAGTAATCATCCGTCATCGCCGGCCCGCACGCCCTGTTGCGGACGCCGGCGAAACGTCAAGGCTGGTTCGACTGGGCCACCCGCTTCAGGTACAATCGCGGATTGCCCAGAATCTTTGCAACCGCCCATGACTGAACTCCGCCGTAACCCGATCCTCGACTCCGCCACCGCCAACGCGGCAGCCAGGGTCGCTCCCGCCATCGCTCCCGCGCTCGTCATTCCGAGCCCGGCCGCAGGCGTGGCGGCGCCGAAGGTCGGCTTCGTCTCGCTCGGCTGCCCGAAGGCGCTGGTCGATTCCGAGCAGATTCTCACCCAGCTGCGCGCCGAAGGCTACCAGACCGCCAACTCGTATGACGGCGCCGACCTCGTGATCGTCAACACCTGCGGCTTCATCGACGCCGCGGTGCAGGAGTCGCTCGATGCGATCGGCGAGGCGCTGGCCGAAAACGGCAAGGTGATCGTCACCGGCTGCCTGGGCGCGAAGAAGGATGCCCTAGGGGACGACATCATCACCAAGGTGCACCCGAAAGTGCTGGCCGTGACCGGCCCGCATGCGGTGACCGAAGTGATGGAATCGGTCCACCTGCACCTGCCGAGACCCCAGCACAATCCCTTCCTCGACCTGGTGCCGGATACCGGCGTCAAGCTGACCCCGAAGCATTACGCCTACCTGAAGATTTCCGAAGGCTGCAACCACCGCTGCAGCTTCTGCATCATCCCGTCGATGCGCGGCGACCTGGTGTCGCGCCCGATCCACGAGGTGCTGCAGGAAGCCGAAAACCTGTTCAAGGCCGGCGTCAAGGAACTCCTGGTGATCTCGCAGGACACCAGCGCCTACGGCGTGGACGTCAAGTTCAAGCTCGGCTTCTGGAAGGGCCGCCCGGTCAAGACCCACATGACCCAGCTGGCCGAAGCCCTGCGCGAGATGGCGCGCGAGCACGGCGCCTGGGTGCGCATGCACTATGTCTATCCGTACCCGCACGTCGACCAGGTGATTCCCCTGATGAGCGACGGCCACCTGCTGCCCTACCTCGACATCCCGATGCAGCACGCGCACCCGGATGTGCTCAAGCGCATGAAGCGCCCGGCCAGCGGCGAGAAGAACCTCGACCGCATCCTGGCATGGCGCAAGATGAATCCCGACCTCACCATCCGCTCGACTTTCATCGCCGGCTTCCCGGGCGAGACCGAAGAAGAATTCGAATACCTGCTGGACTTCCTGCGCGAAGCCCAGATCGACCGCCTCGGCTGCTTTGCGTACTCGCCGGTGGAAGGCGCGACCGCCAACGAGCTGGCCAATCCGGTGCCGGAAGCGATCCGCGAAGAGCGACGTGCGCGCGTGATGCTGCTGCAGGAAGAGATTTCGCTCAAACGCATGCAGGCCAAGGTCGGCCGCACCATGCGCGTGCTGGTGGACGAAGTCGGCGCACGCGAAGCGATTGCACGTTCGAGCGCCGACGCGCCGGAAATCGACGGCGTGGTCCACATCAAGCGCTCGCTCACGCCGGGCAAGGCCAAACCGACCGTCGGCCAGTTCATCGACGTCGTCATTACCAAGGCGGACGCCCACGACCTGTGGGCCAGCGTCGCCTGATCCAGCACTGACCAACCGAAGCCGCGAGGGCGCAATCGCATGAAGAAGAAGTCGGTCAAGACCTCCCTGATCCACAGCGATTACACGCCGCCCACCGGCTTCGATGCCTTCCCGCCCGGGATCCACCACGCCTCGACCGTCCTGTTCGAGAACGTGGCGGCCATGCGCTCGAGCCAGTGGAAGGACAAGACCGGCTATACCTACGGCCTGCACGGCACGCCCACCACGTTTACGCTCGAAGCACGCCTGGCCGATATCGAGGGCGGCCAGCACTGCCTGCTCGCGCCTTCGGGCCTGGCCGCGATCGCGATGATCGACTTCGCGCTGCTGAAAAACGGCGACGACGTGCTCCTGCCCGATAATGTTTACAACCCGAACCGCGAGCTGGGACGCTGGCTGTCGCAGGACTTCGGCATCACGGCGCGTTTCTATGATCCGATGATCGGCAGCGGCATCGCGGAACTGATCCAACCGAACACCAGCTTGATCTGGGCCGAGGCGCCCGGTTCGGTGTCGATGGAAGTGCCCGACCTGCCCGCGATCTGCCGGGCCGCGAAAGAGCGGGGCGTGCCGGTCGCGCTGGACAATACCTGGGCTGCCGGCCTGGCGCTGCGCGGCTTCGACGTCGGCGCCGACATCGTCATGCACGCATTGACCAAATACCAGTCGGGCGGGGCGGACCTGTTGATGGGCGCCGTCATCACGCGCGACCGTGCGCTGAACGACCGGCTGGCGCAGGCCCATATGCGCCTCGGCTACGGGGTCGGGGCGGACGATGCTTACCTCGTGATGCGCGGGCTGCCGACCATGAAGCTGCGCTTCGATGCGCATGACGCGGGCGCACGCACGGTCGCAAGCTGGCTCAAGGAACGTCCCGAGATCACCAAGGTGCTGCACCCGGCCTTCGAGGACTGCCCGGGCCACGACGTGTGGAAACGCGACTTCAGCGGCGCCGGCGGGCTGTTCTCGGTGCTGTTCGACCCGCGCTACAGCGAAGAGCAGGTCGACCGCTTTGTGGACGCCTTGACCCTGTTCGGCATCGGCTACAGCTGGGGCGGCCCGAACAGCCTGGTGATGCCTTACCGGATCCGCGCGATGCGCGCGAGGTGGCAGGATGCGGGCGTGCTGGTGCGGCTCAACATCGGCCTGGAAGAGGTCGCCGACCTGATCGGTGATCTTGAGCAGGCGCTTCATCAGCTCGCCTGAATCCTGACAGTTGGCAAAAAAACCACCTCGCGGTGGTTTTTTTTCGCCCTCAGCTTTCTGGTAGTCGTTGCTTTCCCAGCAATGATTGTGGCTATTGTGGATAGTCATTTCCATGCGGAAACTTTCATGCTAGACTTGCCCAATAGTAAGTTAACTTGCGTTTAGGGAAAGCCTGCCTGAAGGCTCACAAGGAAAAACGATGACCACCACTACCTCGTCCGTCACCACCACGCTGAATTCGACCACCGACGACCTGACCCTGACGGGCACGGCCGACATCAACGGTACGGGCAATTCGCGCAACAACGTGATCACTGGTAACTCGGGCGCCAACGTCCTGAACGGACTGGCCGGTGCGGATACCCTGATCGGGGGCGCAGGCGACGACACCTATGTGGTCGACAGCAGCGCCGACGTGGTGGTCGAAAAAGCGGACGAGGGCACGGACACGGTGCAGGCGGGCGTCAGCTACACGCTGTCCGACAACGTCGAGAACCTGGTCCTGACGGGCAGCGGCGGCACCGCCGGCACCGGCAACGCGCAAGACAATACCATCACCGGCAACAACGGCAGCAATGCCCTGAACGGCGGCGGCGGCAACGACACCCTGGTGGGCAATGCCGGCAACGACAGCCTCGACGGCGGCAGCGGCGCCGACAACCTGCAGGGCGGCGCCGGCGACGACAGCTATGTGGTCGACGATGCGGGCGACATCGTGAGCGAAGCCGCGGGCGGCGGCAACGACATCGTGCGCTCGAGCATCAGCTACTCCCTGGGCGACAACGTCGAGCAATTGACCCTGACGGGAGACGCGGCCATCGATGGCACCGGCAACAGCCTGGATAACGTCCTCATCGGCAACATCGGCAACAACAGCCTGAACGGCGGCGCCGGCAGCGACAGCCTGATCGGCGGCCTGGGTGCCGACCAGATGATGGGCGGCGCCGGCAACGACAGCTATGTGGTCGACAACGCGGGCGACCTGGTGGTCGAAGCGGCCGCTTCCGGCACCGACACGACGCAGGCCAGCATCAGCTACACCCTGACCGACAACGTGGAAAACCTGGTGCTGACCGGCCTGCTCGGCGTGGACGGCACCGGTAACGAACTCGACAACAATATCAGCGGCAACAGCGCCGCGAATACCCTGTTCGGCCTGGCCGGCAACGACACGCTCGACGGCTTGGCTGGGGCGGACACGCTGCATGGCGGCACCGGCGACGACACCTATGTGGTGGACAATGCCGGCGACACCACGGTGGAGAACGATGGCGAAGGCCTGGATCGCGTGCTGGCGAGCGTCAGCCACACCCTGGGCGCCTCCGTGGAGAACCTGACCCTGACCGGCATTGCGTCGACCAACGGCACCGGTAACGAACTGGACAACACGATCACCGGCAACGGCGGCAGCAATGTGCTGACGGGCGGCGCCGGCCGCGACACCCTGGTCGACAACGGCGGCAACGACACCCTCGACGGCGGCCTCGGTGCCGACACCATGCAGGGCGGCGCCGGCAACGACATCTACGTGATCGACGATGCGGGCGACCTGGTCATCGAAGGCATCAATGCCGGCCTGGACACGGCGCAGTCGAGCATCGACTACATCCTGACCGACGGCGTCGACAACCTGGTCCTGACCGGCACGCAGGACCTGAAGGGCGCCGGCAACGCGCTCAACAACCTCATTACCGGCAACAGCGGCGCCAACACCATCGACGCTGGTGCGGGCCTGGATACGGTCAATGCGGGCGAGGGCGACGACACCGTCAACGGCGGCGACGGCAACGACCTCCTCAATGGCGACAGCGGCAACGACACCCTGTACGGCGACGCCGGCAACGACCGCCTCGACGGCGGCGCGGGTGCCGACCGCATGCTGGGCGGCATCGGTGACGACACCTATGTCGTCAACGACGGCGGCGACCTGGTGGGCGAAGACGAAGGCGCGGGCATCGACCTGGTCGAGTCCGGCATCACCTACACGCTGACGGCGAACACCGACAACCTGACCCTGACCGGCACGCTCGACCTGAATGGCGCCGGCAACGTCCTGAACAACGTGATCAACGGCAATGCCGCCAACAACAGCCTGGACGGCCTGGCCGGCAACGACACGCTCAACGGCAACGGCGGCAACGACAGCCTGGTCGGCGGCGAAGGCAACGACGTCCTCAACGGCGGCACGGGCGCCGACAGCATGGCCGGCAATACCGGCGACGACACCTACGTGGTCGACAATGCCGGCGACGTGGTGGACGAAATCGCCGGCGAAGGCAGCGACACGGTGCAGTCGAGCATCGACTACAGCCTGAGCGCCAACGTCGAACACCTGACCCTGACCGGCAATGCCCTGGTCAGCGGCACCGGTAACGCGCTGGACAACACGATCACCGGCAACAACAACAGCAATGCGCTGTACGGCGGCCTCGGCAACGACACCCTGGTCGACAACGCCGGCAATGACCGCCTCGACGGCGGCGTGGGCGCCGACACCATGTCGGGCGGCGCCGGCAACGACACCTATGTGGTCGACGACGCGGGCGACGTGGTCAACGAAGGCGTGAGCCTGGGCGTGGACACGGTCGAGTCGAGCATCGACTACACCCTGGCCGCCAACGCCGACAACCTGGTCCTGACCGGATCGAGCGACCTGGTCGGCCACGGCAATACCCTGAACAACCTGATCACCGGCAACAGCGGCAACAACATCACCAGCGCCGGCGCCGGCATCGATACGGTCAACGCCGGCGGTGGCAACGACACCGTCAGCGGCGGCGACGGCAACGACACCCTCAATGGCGAGGGCGGCGACGACCAGCTCGACGGCGACGCCGGCAACGACCGCCTCGACGGCGGCCTGGGCAGCGACCGCCTGGCGGGCGGCCTCGGCGACGACACCTATGTGGTCGACAACGACGGCGACATCGTGCTGGAGGCAGGCGGCGCCGGCACGGACGTCGTGCAGTCGAGCATCACGTATACCCTCACCGACAATGTCGAAAACCTGCTCCTGACGGGCGCGGCAGACATCAACGGCAGCGGTAACGAACTCAACAACAATATCACCGGCAACACGGGCGCCAACATCCTGGACGGCAAGGGCGGCGACGACACCATCAGCGGCAACCTTGGTGCCGACACCCTGGTGGGCGGCGACGGCAACGACAGCCTGAACGGCGAAGCGGGCGACGACACCCTGCATGGCGATGCCGGCAACGACACCCTGAACGGCGGCCTGGGTGCCGATGCCATGCTTGGTGGCAGCGGCAACGACACCTATTTCGTCGACAGCACCGCCGACGTGACCGTCGAGCTGGAAGGCGAAGGAGTCGACACCGTGCAGGCCGGCGTCAATTACACGCTGCTCGATCACGTCGAGAACCTGGTTCTGACCGGCACCACCAGCATCAACGGCGCCGGCAATGCGCTGGACAACACCATCACCGGCAACACCGGCAACAACCTGCTCAGCGGCGGCGCCGGCAACGACACCCTGCTGGCGGGCGTCGGCAACGACACCCTGGACGGCGGCACGGGCGCCGACAACCTGCAGGGCGGCGCCGGCAACGACGCCTACATCGTCGACGACGCAGGCGACCTGGTGGTCGAAGCGGTCAACGCGGGCCTTGATACGGTCACCTCGAGCATCGACTACGTGCTGGCCGCGAACGTCGAGAACCTGGTCCTGGCAGGCGTCGAGGACCTGGACGGCCTGGGGAACAGCCTGGCCAACTCCATCACCGGCAATGCCGGCGCCAACCTGATCGACGGCGGCGCAGGCGTCGACGTCATGACCGGCGGCGCGGGCGACGACACCTTCATCGTCGACGTGACCACCGACGTGGCCAGCGAGCTGGCGGGCGGCGGCACCGACACCGTGCGTGCAAGCGCCACCTATACCCTGGGCGCCAACGTCGAGCATTTGGTCCTGCTTGGTACTGCCGCGATCAACGGCACCGGCAATACGCTGGACAACACCATCACCGGCAACGAGGCCGCCAACGTGCTGGTCGGCGGCGCCGGCAGCGACACCATCAACGCCGGCGGCGGCAACGACACCGTGGACGGCGGCCTCGGCGCCGACCTGCTTGCCGGCGGCGGCGGCAACGACAGCTATGTCGTCGACGACGCCGGCGACCGCGTCATCGAACTGGCAGACGAGGGCGTGGAATCGGTGCTGGCCACGGTCAGCCACACTCTGGCTGCCAACGTCGAGAACCTGACCCTGGGAGGGACGGGCGCCATCGACGGCGCCGGCAACGAACTGGATAACCTCATCACCGGCAACGCCGGCGCCAATGCGCTGCTGGGTGCAGCGGGCAACGACACCCTGGCTGGCGGCGCCGGCAACGACGTGCTGTCGGGCGGCACGGGCGACGACAGCTACCGCTTCAACCGCGGCGACGGCATCGACCGCGTCAACGACACCCAGGGCGCCGATGTGCTGCGCTTTGGCGCGAATATCGTCCAGGGCGACCTGGTCGCCACCCAGTCCGGCAACGACCTGGTGCTGGCCATCAAGGGCACCGCTGACAGCGTCGTGCTGACCGGTTGGCTCGGCCAGACCGAAGGCGTGAACCGCGTGGTGTTCGACAACGGCGCCTCGCTCGACCGCGCCGGCATGGTCGGCCTGCTTGGCGGCGTGCCGGTGGCGCTCGCCGACAGCGTCAATGCCCGCGAAGACGGCGGCGTGGTGCAGATCGCCGTGGCCGACCTGCTGGCCAACGACACCAACCCGGCCGCGCGCATCGTCTCGGTCGGCGGCTCCGCCGTCGGCGCGAGCGTGGTCCTGAGCGGCGACACCGTCCAGTACGACATCGGCGCGCGCTTCCAGGAACTGGCCCAGGGCGAGACCCTGAAGGACAGCTTCAGCTACACCGTCCGCGACAACCTCGGCCGCACCTCGACCGCCATCGTCAACGTCCAGATCGCAGGCAGCAACGACGGCCCGGTGGCAAGCCTCGACAGCGCAGTACTGAACGAAGGCCAGGCCGCCAACGTGACCGGCAACGTGCTCGCCAACGACACCGACATCGACAAGGGCACCGTGCTGCAGGTCGCCAATGCGGGCAGCATCAAGGGCGCCTACGGCACCCTGGTCCTGGCCCAGGACGGCAGCTATACCTATACCCTGGATGCCGCCATTGCGACGGCCCCGGCCGGCAGCGTGCTGACCGAGCGTTTCGACTACACCGCCACCGACGGCATCGCCACGGCGGCCTCGACCCTCGAAGTCAAGGTCACCCGCGCCAACCAGGCTCCAAGCGCCGGCGGCGATGCGGTCCAGGTGGCGGAAGACGGCGCGGCTGCCAGCGGCAACCTGCTCGCCAACGACAGCGATGCGGATGCCGGCACCGTCTTGACGGTCGCCGCGCCAGGCAGCCATGCCGGGGCCTACGGGACCCTGCTGGTGGCGCTTGATGGCAGCTATACCTACACGCTGGACAACGGCAACGCAGCGGTCCAGTCGCTGGCCCAGGGCCAGCAGCTGGTGGAGTCCTTCAGCTACGCCGTCACCGACGGCGTCGCCACTACCGGATCAAACCTGGTGGTCACCATCGCCGGCAGCAACGATGCGCCGGTCGTGACCGCCGACGTCGCGCAAGCGGGCGATGGCGTCGCCACCCGCGGCAACGTGCTGGCCAGGGCCAGCGATGTCGACGCCGGCACCGTCTTGAGCGTCGCAGCGCCGGGCAGCTTTGCCGGCACCTACGGCACGCTGGTGATCGCGGCCGACGGCAGCTATGCCTATACCCTGAACAGCGGCGACGCCCGTGTGCAAGCGCTGGCCCAGGGCGAGCAGCTCGAAGAGAGCTTCGGCTTCGGCGTCACCGACGGTGTCGCAACGACCGCTTCCTCGCTGAAGATCAGCATCGCCGGCAGCAATGACGCCCCGGTCGTGAGCTTTGACGCGGCCTCGGTCGCCGAAGACGGCGCCATGGACGCCAGCGGCAACGTGCTGGCGAACGACCGCGACGCCGACGCCGGCGCCCGGCTGGCGGTCGCCGCCCCCGGCACGTTTGAAGGCGCCTACGGCACCCTGGTGCTGGCCCTGGATGGCAGCTACACCTACCGGCTGCACAACGGCGACCCGAAAGTCCAGTCGCTGGCGCAGGGCCAGACCGTGGTCGACAGCTTCACCTACGCCGCCACCGACGGCAGCATCGCCAGGGAAGCGGTCCTGCAGGTGACCATTACCGGCGCCGACGATGCGCCGACCGTGACGGCGGACACCGCCGCTGTGGCCGAAGACGGCGCCGTGGCGGCCAGCGGCAACGTGCTGGCCAACGACAAGGACGCGGACGCCGGCGCCCGGCTGGTGGTGGGCGCGCCCGGCACCTACGAGGGCGCCTACGGCACCCTGGTGCTGGCGAAGGACGGCAGCTATACTTACAGCCTGCGCAGCGGCGATGCAAAAGTGCAGTCGCTGGCGCAGGGCCAGACCGTGGTCGACAGCTTCACCTACGCCGCCACCGACGGCGCGGCATCGACCGACGCCGGCCTGCAGTTCACGATCACCGGCGCCAACGACGCCCCGAGCGTCACGGCCGACGTGGCGCAGGTAGCAGGCAATGGCGCGACCTCGGCCAGCGGCAACGTGCTGGCCAATGACGCCGACCTCGACACCGGCGCGACCTTGAACGTGGCCGAGGCGGGCAGCTTCACGGGTACCTACGGCACCCTGGTGCTGGCCAGGGACGGCAGCTACACCTACACCCTGGACCAGGACGGCGCCGCCGTGCGCGCCCTCGGCGCCGGCCAGTCGGTGGTCGACAGCTTCGCCTACGCGGCAACCGACGGCATCGCCTCGATCCTGTCCAGCCTCGCGGTGACCGTGCATGGCGCCAACGAGGCGCCGGTAGTGACGCTCGATACCGCAGCCGTGGTCGCAGGCGGCAGCAGCGCCAGTGGCAACGTGCTGGCCAACGACAAGGATGCGGACGCCGACACCCAGCTGCAGGTCGCCACCGCCGGCACGTTCGCCGGCAAGTACGGCAGCCTGGTGCTGGCGGCGGACGGCAGCTATACCTACCAGCTCGACAACTCGGCCGCCCGCGTGCAGGCCCTGGCCCAGGGCGAGCAGGTAGTCGAATCCTTCAGCTACACGGCGACCGATGGCGCGGTGCAGGTGGTCTCCAGCCTCGACATCACCGTCACCGGCACCAACGACGCGCCGGTGGTGGTGGCCGACGCAGCCCAGGTCGGTGCGGGCGGCAAGACGGCGGCAACCGGCAACGTGCTGGCCAACGACCGCGACGTCGATACCGGCGCCGTGCTGAAGGTCTCGACCGCCGGCTCGTTCGCCGGCAACTACGGCACCCTCGAGCTGGCGCAGGACGGCAGCTACAGCTATGTGGTCAACACCGAGAACGCGGCGGTCAAGGCGCTGGCACAGGGCCAGACCCTGGTCGAAACCTTCGTCTACAAGGCCAGCGACGGCATCACCAGCAAGGCGGCGAACCTGGACATCACCATCCAGGGCGAAGCGCAAAAGCCGGTGCTGCAGGCCGATACCGTGACCATCACCGAAGACCAGTTCATCGCGTTGGGCAACGTGCTGTCGAACGACAGCGGCAAGTCGCTGAGCGTGGTGACCGACGTCGACTTCGGCAACTATGGAGTGTTCACCGTCCTGCCCAACGGCAGCTTCGTCTACGCCCTGGCCAGCCTCACGGACAAGGTGCAGTCGCTGGGCCGCGGCGCCACCGTGGTCGATCATTTCGAGTACACCGTGATGGACGGCCGTACCCCGGTCACCTCGACGATGGACGTGACGGTGCAGGGCCGCAACGACGCGCCGGAACTGGCGAAAGCGCTGGCCGACAAGTACATCAACTTCAACAAGGCGTTCTCGTTCCAGCTGGCGGCCAACAGCTTCACCGACATCGACAAGGGCGACACGCTGACCTACACGGCCAAGCTGGCCAACGGTGCGGCCCTGCCGTCGTGGCTGAAGTTCGATGCCGCCACCGGCACGTTCTCGGGCATGGCGCCCAAGACGGTCAGCTCGATCGAGGTGCGCGTCACCGCCACCGATAAGGTCGCGGCCACCGGCAGCACGGTCGGCAGCCTGTCGGTATCGGATGTGTTCAAGCTGTCGGTCGGCCACGGCAACAACGGCTGGGGCAACGGCGAAGACGCACCGCCGCCAGGCCAGGAAACCGACAAGGACGTGTTCGACGGCGGCGTGTGGGTCAAGCTGCTGGGTGGTTCGAGCAAGCTCGAGCTGACGCTGCCGGGAGCGGAAGCGTTCGATGGCAGCACCGACGCGGGCACTGCGGCCGCGCTGGTGGGTGTCCAGGCCCAGGACGGCTTCGGCTTCCCGGTCTACTGAGCACCAGGCCGGCCCGCACGGCGGGCCGGCTGCTACAAGATAAAGGGCGCGTCACCCAGGTTCCCTACCTGGCTGGCGCGCCCTTTTTCTACGGCCTGCGCGGCGGGATTACACCGGCATCGGCTTGTTGCTGTTCAGGTCGAGGAAGCCGCGGATGATGCGGTAGGCCATCCACAGCCAGGCCAGGGCCCAGACCACCATCGCGACCGGGATGCCGATCAGGGTGATCCACAGGGCGCCGCCGGCGACCATCCAGACCAGGTACCACCAGAACGAGCGGATCATCCAGGTATGGTGCGAATACACGATGGTGCCCTGGGTGTCGGGACGCTTCACGTAGTTGACGATCAGGACCAGGATCGACAGGGTGCCGACCGAGAAGAAGAAGGTGAGGGCGTGCGCGATGTACAGGATGCGTGCGAACTGCTTGGCATCCTCGACGTTGCGGTCCAGGACGAGTTGCTGAGACATGGCGTTCTCCAGGTAATGGGACGATAAAAACCGGTGTCGGGGCGCCGGCAGTTGCTCGAATGATAACCGATTGGCGCTAGCCGTGGGGCAGCTGCGACTGCACCCAGGCCGCAATGCCGCGCGCGTCCATCGCGCCGGCCTGGCGTGCGATCTCGCTGCCGCCGCGGAACAGGGCGATGGTGGGGATGCTGCGGATCGCGAAGCGCGCCGACAGGTCCTGGTTGCGCTCGGTGTCCACCTTGAGCAGCCGGACCGCCGGCTCCAGCCGCGCGGCAGCCTGGGCGAAGTGCGGCGCCATCATCTTGCACGGCCCGCACCACTCGGCCCAGAAGTCCACCAGCACCGGCAGGTCGTTGCGTGCGATGTGCTTCGCGAAGCGCGCGCCGTCGACCTCGAGCGGCTTGCCGGTGAAGAGCGGCTGCGCGCACTTGCCGCAGCTTGGGGCGTCGCGCAGGCGCTCATGGGCCAAGCGGTTGACGGCCTCGCAGTGGGGGCAGACGACGTGGATCGGGTCGCTCATCTGGTACTCCTTCGTTCAGTAGTGATGCGATTATTCTAAGCCGATTCGCCCATTCGCCGCAGGCAGCCGCGGCCAGCCATGCGCCGCGGGCGCCCGGCATTTCGTAGAATCGCCTTATTGCCATTTTGCTTACCCCCATGACGCACCACACCCATGCCCCCGCAGGCCTGCTGGCCGGCACCGCAGGCTGGAGCCTGCCCAAGGCCTCCGCCGGCGCGTTTCCCGGCACCGGCAGCCACCTCGAACGCTACGCCGCCGTGTTCCCGGCGGTGGAGATCAACTCGTCCTTCTACCGGCCGCATCGCCCGGCCACCTACGCCAGATGGGCCGATTGCGTCCCGGAAGATTTCCGCTTCGCGGTCAAGGTGCCGCGCGCGATCACCCACGATGCGCGCCTGGAGAAGGTCGAGCAGCAGCTGGTGCAGTTCGCGTCCGAAGCCGGGGAGCTGGGTGAGAAGCTGGGCTGCCTGCTGGTGCAGCTGCCGCCCAAGTTCGGCTTCGTCGATGAGACCGCACGCGAATTCTTCCGCCAGCTGCACGGAATCTTCGGCGCCACCATCGCCTTCGAGGCGCGCCACCCGAGCTGGTTCTCGGAGGCGGCCACCGAGTTGCTGACCGAAAGCCGCGTCACGCGGGTAGTCGCCGATCCGGCCGCCGGCCAGCCCGGCCCGCATGTCCCGACCAGCAGCGAAGCGACCTACGTGCGCCTGCATGGCAGCCCGCGCATCTATTATTCGCGCTACACGCCGGAATACGTCGGGTCGGTGCGGCGCGTGCTGGCAGCGCAAGCCGCGGCAGGAAAGACCTGCTGGTGCATCTTCGACAACACCGCCTCCGGGGAAGCGACGGCGAACGCGCTGGAACTGCTGCATGGCCTGGAGGGGCAGCCGTTGGACGGGGATGCCATCCTGGCCGCGCCATGGTGACCGCCACCTTCCGCTTCTACGACGGATTGAACGACTTCCTGCCGCGCGAGCGCCGCGGCCGCGACATCACCACGGCATGCGCGCGCGAGGCCACCACCAAGCACATGATCGAGGCGCTGGGCGTGCCGCATACCGAGGTCGAGCTGCTGCTGGTGAATGGGGAATCGAGCAGCTTCGAGCGCATCCTGTGCGAGGGCGACCGCATCGCCGCCTACCCAAGCTTCGGCCGGTTCGATGTCGCGCCGCTGCAGGCGCTGCGCAGTTGGCCGGCGGGACGTCCTCGTTTCGTGGCCGACGCCCATCTCGGCGCCCTGGCGCGGCTGCTGCGCATGGCCGGCTACGACACGCTGTACGACAACGGCTACCAGGACGACGACATCGCGCGCATCGCGCGCGAGGACGGCCGGGTGCTGCTCACGCGCGACCGCGAGCTGCTCAAGCGCCGCACGGTGGAGCTGGGTTGCTACCTGCATGCGATCGACCCGCCGGGACAGCTGCGCGAACTGTTCGGGCGGCTGCGACTCAGCGCCGGCATGCGCCCCTTTTCGCTCTGCCTGCACTGCAACCTGCCTTTGCGCGCGGCGGCCCGCGAGGAGGTGTTCGATCGCCTGCCGCCGCGGGTGGCCGAATCCAGGAACGAATTCACCACCTGCGACGCCTGTGGCCGTGTCTACTGGAAGGGCTCGCACTACGAGCGCATGCGCGGCCTGCTCGCCGGCCTGGCTGATGTAGAATTGGCCGCGCCCCTCCACCCCCACCCTTGACAGCGTGAGCGAATACCTTCCGCCACCGGCTTTTCCCATCCGCACCGAGTGCCCGCCCGGCGCCTGCGTGTGCGACCGCAATCGCGTGCTGGCCGACCCCGGGGCCGACCAGCGCCCGCTGGCCCTGACGCGCCAGCAGGAACAGAAGCTCATCGAACGCATCGAGCGCATCACCAGCTACGAGGACCTGCGCCATGTGCAGGCCCTGATCCACAAGAACCTGGGCGCGGAGCTGCGCATCGAGCCGGGACCGAACGAAGTGCGTACGGTGCGCGGCATCATTGTCGTGCTGGAAGACAAGCCGGGACTGTGCAAGAAGACGCGCCAGAACGTGCCGGCGGCAGTGAGGCGCTGCCTGAATGCGCGGCCCGAGATCGCGTATGCGCTGCTGGACGCGCATGACTTGTTCGGCTCGTCCGGGCCTGCGTGAACCTGGTGCGCGCAAGGGCGAAAAAAAGCCGGCTGCTGCCGGCTCGTCCGCCTTATCGGCGGTAATGGAAGGGAAAGCGCGTCCCGATACTGCCGCCCCAGCCGCGGTGGTGTCCCCAGCCACGGCCGAAATTGAAGCCGAGGCCGATCGAGACCGGCGGGTAGTAGTAACGAGGCTGGTACACCGGTTCCGGCACGTACACCGGCTGCGGCACATACACCGGGTTGGCCCCGTACACCGGCTCGCGCTGGACATACACCGGCGCGCTGCTGTAGGTGGTGGTGCCGGTTTCGCCGGCAGCGGCGGCGCGGGCGCCCGTGCCGGCCGGCACCGGCGTCACCGACACGACTTGCCACTGGCCCGGGTCGCCGCCCTGGCCGTAGGCACGGCTGCCATACTGGTTCGGGCCGGGCGCGGCGCATCCGGCCAGCACGGCCAGCGATGCGGTAATAAAGATGAGTTTTTTCATGGCGGTCCTCCTGATCCCTCCATGATAAAAAATTTCGCCCTCGGGTGCCGCGCGGTATTACAGAGTGTTACACGATCAGGTTCGCCAGCACGTCCAGCGGCACCGCAGCCGCCATGGCCTGGTAGCCCGCGTCGTTCGGATGCAGCCAGTCGCGGCTGTTGTACTCCGGCCGCAGCCGGTCCGGCGCATCCGGGTTGCGCAGCGCCATGTCCCAGTCGATCACGGCATCGAATTCGTTGGACGAGCGCAACCAGTTGTTGGCGCCTACCCGCACCGCCTCGCGCGCCGCGTTGTAGTAGACGAAACCGTTCATCGGCGGCATGGTGGCGCCCAGGATGGCGACCCCGCGCGCGTGGGCGCGGGCGATCAGCTGGCGATAGCCGCCGACCAGGTCGTCGACCTTCACCAGCGTGGATCCGGAACTGTAGACGATGTCGTTGATCCCGATGAGCATGATCACGGCCCGCACCCCGGCAGTGGCGAGCACGTCGCGGTCGAAGCGTTCCAGCACCTCGCGCCCGGGCAGCAGGAAGGCCGGGTCGTCCGCCAGCAGGCGGTTGCCGGCAATCCCGCGGTTGACCACGCCGATTCGCCCCATGCTGCCCAGTTCGGCCTGCATGCGCCGGGCCAGGTAGTCGGGCCAGCGGCGGTTCAGGTTGGTGGAACTGCCCTGGCCGTCCGTCATCGAATCGCCGATGGCCACGATGGTGGGCGCGCCGCCGTCGACGTCGACCTCGGTCAGGAAGGGCCAGGAGGCCATGGTGCGCTCGACCGTGAACGCGGTGCTGGCGGCGAAGTTGCCGGCAGTGGACACATAGTTTGCCTGCCAGGCGTCGCGGTGGATCGTGGTGCCGCTGGCGCTGCCGGGGAAGTACAGGCTCACCGCCAGGTCGGTATAAGGCGCCACCTGCATGGTGACCGGGTCGGACAGCACGGGCGAGCCGGCCGGGATGGTGACCGAGGTGCGCCCCCCGAAGGTGAGCGGATGGTTCGATCCCGCCACCAGGGCCGCGCCGCTGTTGCGGCGGCCGATCTGGGCCGCGCCGATGGTCAAGGGGGCGCTGCCCATTTCGTTGGACAGGCGCACGCGCACGCGGTTGCCGCCGATGCTGGCGCGCACGATCAGGCGCACCGTCTGGCCGCTGAAACTCATGGTGCTGCTCGAAGGCGGCGGCCCGGCCGGTGCACAGCCCCAGGTGGCGCACCAGCCTTCCGAACGCCAGTTCTGGGCCGCAACGATGGAAGGCGCGAGGGCGAGCGCGCCCGCCAGGGACGGCAGGCCGAGCAGCAGGCGGCGTCGGCTGCGGTCCGGTGGCGCGTCATCGCGCACCTGTTTGCCGGGAAGGGTGGGGAACGACGCGCGCAAGGCCGGGGTAGTCATGGCAGGCTCCTGTCGATTGGATGCAGCCGCGACGCGGCCGCACCGTCAACATAGCCCAGCGCTGCGCTGCATCCAACCGTGTGCGACACGAGGTTTGCGCTGTGTCTGAGCTCTTTCTGCGCGCCTAGATTGCCTCAGGCGAGGATGGTCAGCAAGCCGTCGAGGCCCGAGAAATTCAGCGCGACATTGGCCTGGCTGCGTACCACCGGTTTGGCCCGGTAGGCCACCGACAGGCCGCCGACGCCCATCATCCGCAGGTCGTTCGCGCCGTCGCCCATGACGATGGCCTGGCGCGGCGCGATGCCCAGTTCGGCGCACACGCCTTGCACGGTGCGCATTTTCTCTTCCGCATCGACGATGCCGCCCAGCACGCGGCCAGTCAGCTTGCCGTGGGCCACTTCGAGCACGTTGGCGTGGGCATAGTCGAGCGCCAGGCGTTCCTTGAGACGGTCGGTGAAGAAAGTGAAGCCGCCCGAGACCAGCAGGGTCTTCAGGCCTGCGGCCTGCACCGCCTGCAGCATCGCTTCGCCGCCCTGCGAGATCTGCAGGCGCTCGTCGTAGACGCGCTGCAGGCTCGATGCATCGAGCCCTTCGAGCAGCGCCACGCGGCGGCTCAGGCTGGCGGCGAAATCGAGCTCGCCGCGCATGGCCGCCTCGGTGATTGCGGACACCTGGGGTTTCAGGCCCTGCATGTCCGCGATCTCGTCGATGCACTCGATGGTGATCAGGGTCGAGTCCATGTCCATCGCCACCAGGCCGAAGTCCGCCAGCTTGCGTCCGGCTTCGATGAAGCAGGCATCGACCCCGGCCGCGAAGGCGGCGGCTTCGACCTCCTGCTTGATGTGGGCGGAAAACGGGACATCTTCGCAGCGCAGCGCCTGCGCGCCCACCGGCACGATGCGGGTGGCGCCCGCCAGTTGCGCCAGCCGTTCGAGCGTGTCGGGCGAGGCCTGCGGCCCCTGCAGCACCAGGTTCATCGTCATGGAATCAAGCCAGCAGTTGTTTGATAGTGGTTTTCAGTTGCGTCACGCGCGCCGCCAGGTCGGGCATGCTGGCGGTGATGCGCAGCTTGTCCTGGCCTGCCAGCTTGATGTGGCGGTTCTTCTGGATCAGGGTGATGATCCTGATCGGGTCGATCGGCGGCTTTTCCATGAACTGCAGGCTGGCCGCTTCGCCGTGCGCATCGATCTTGACGATGCCGACCGACCTGGCGGCGATGCGCAGGCGGTGGGTCTCGATCAGGGCCTTGACCGGCTCCGGCAGCTTGCCGAAGCGGTCGATCAGTTCTTCCTGCATGCCGTCGATCTTGTCCTGGCTTTCGCAATTGGCCAGGCGCTTGTAGATCGACAGGCGCTCGTGCACGTCGCCGCAATAATCGGACGGCAGCAGGGCCGGCACGTGCAGGTTGATCTCGGTCGTGGTCGACAGCGGCGCGGCCAGGTCCGGCTCCTTGCCGGCCTTGAGCGAGCGCACCGCTTCATTGAGCATGTCGGAATACAGCTGGAAGCCGATCTCCAGCATTTCGCCGGACTGGTTCTCGCCCAGCACTTCGCCCGCGCCCCGGATCTCGAGGTCGTGCATGGCTAGGTAGAAGCCGCTGCCCAGTTCTTCCATCGCCTGGATCGCATCGAGCCGGCGCTGCGCCTGCTTGGTCAGGGTCATCACGTCGCTCACCAGCAAATACGCATAGGCCTGGTGGTGCGAGCGGCCGACCCGGCCGCGCAGCTGGTGCAGCTGGGCCAGGCCGAAGCGGTCGGCGCGGTGCATGATGATGGTGTTCGCCGTCGGCACGTCGATGCCGGTTTCGATGATGGTCGTGCACAGCAGGATGTTGAAGCGCTGCGCCACGAAGTCGCGCATCACCTTTTCCAGGTCGCGCTCGTGCATCTGGCCATGGGCCACGCCGATGCGCGCTTCCGGCAGCAGTGCCTCGAGCATCGCGCGGCGGTTCTCGATGGTTTCGACTTCGTTGTGCAGGAAGTAGATCTGGCCGCCGCGTTTCAGTTCGCGCAGGCAGGCTTCGCGGATGATGGAACCGTCTTCGCTGCGCACGAAGGTCTTGATCGCCAGGCGCTTCTGCGGCGCGGTGGCGATGATGGAAAAGTCGCGCAGGCCTTCCAGCGCCATCCCGAGGGTGCGCGGGATCGGGGTGGCGGTGAGCGTGAGCACGTCGACTTCGGCGCGCAGGGCTTTCAAGGCTTCCTTCTGGCGCACGCCGAAGCGGTGCTCCTCGTCGATGATCACCAGCCCCAGGCGCGTGAACTGCACGTCCGGCGAGAGCAGCTTGTGGGTGCCGATCACGATGTCGAGGGTGCCGTCGGCCATACCCTTGATCGCGTTGTTGATCTCCTTGCCGGTGCGGAAGCGCGAGAGCTCGGCGATTCTGACCGGCCAGTCGGCGAAACGGTCGGCAAAGGTCTGCGCATGCTGTTCGGCCAGCAGCGTGGTGGGCGCCAGGATTGCGACCTGCTTGCCGCCCATGACGGCGATGAAGGCCGCGCGCAGGGCGACCTCGGTCTTGCCGAAGCCCACGTCGCCGCAGACCAGCCGGTCCATCGGGCGGCCGGAAGTCATGTCCTTGATGACGTTGTGGATGGCTTCGGCCTGGTCCGGCGTCTCGTCGAAGCCGAAGCTGCCGGCGAAGTTCTCGTAGTCGGTGCTGGAATATTCGAAGGCATGGCCCTGGCGCGCGGCGCGGCGCGCGTACAGGTTGAGCAACTCGGCGGCGGTGTCGCGCACCTGCTCGGCGGCCTTGCGCTTGGCCTTGTCCCACTGGCCGGAGCCCAGTGAGTGCAGGGGCGCGTCTTCGGGCGAGGTGCCCGAATAGCGCGAGATCACGTGCAACTGCGAGACCGGCACGTACAGCTTGGTCTCCTTGGCGTACTCCAGGTGCAGGAACTCGGTCTCGCCTTCGCCCAAGTCCATGCTCATCAAGCCCATGTAGCGCCCGATGCCGTGGTTGATGTGCACCACCGGATCGCCGATCTTCAGCTCCGACAGGTCGCGCACCATGGAGGCGACCTCACTGACCGCTTCCTGCTTCTTCTTGCCGGCGCGCCTGCCCGAGCCCGCATACAGCTCGGTCTCGGTAATGAAGACCAGGCGCCCGGCGTGGGTCTCGGTCAGTTCGAAGCCGGCCTGCAGCGGCGCCACGCCCAGCGCCAGCCGTTTGCTGGTTGCGCGCAAGCCCTCGAAGCCTTCGACCGGCGCCAGTTCGAGCCCGTATTCGTGGAAATACTGCTGCAGCGTCTCGCGGCGGCCGGCCGAGTCGGCGCAGATCATCACGCGCGCGTCGCTTTGCTGCACGAAGGCGCGCAGGCTGGCCAGCGGGTCGTCCAGGCGCCGGTTGACCGCGATGTCGGGAATCGGCGCCGACAATTCGGAAGCCGGCAGGGCCGGGTCCTTGGCGATGGACCAGTGTCCGTGCGGCTTGGCGCAGGTGAAGAACTGCTCGGCGCTGAGGAACAGTTCGCGCGGCTCGAGCAGCGGGCGTTCGCGGTCGCTCTTGAGGAATGTGTAGCGCGACTCGGTATCGACCCAGAAGCGCTGGATGGCCGCCTCGATGTCGCCCACCAGCGCCAGCGTGGTCTCTTGCGGCAGGTAGTCGAACAAAGTGGCCGTCTCGTCGAAGAACAGCGGCAGGTAGTACTCGATACCGGCCGAGGCGATGCCGCTGCCGATGTCCTTGTAGATCGGCGAGCGCGAAGGGTCGCCTTCGAAACGCTCGCGCCAGCGGCCGCGAAAAGCGGTCCTCGCCGCCTCGTCCATCGGGAATTCGCGGCCCGGCAGCAGGCGCACTTCCTTCACCGGATACAGCGAGCGCTGGGTGTCGGCATCGAACGTGCGGATGGTCTCGATCTCGTCGCCGAACAGGTCGAGCCGGTAGGGCAGCACGGAACCCATCGGGAACAGGTCGATCAGGCCGCCGCGCACCGAGTATTCGCCCGGCGACATCACTTGCGACACGTGCGAATAGCCCGCCAGCGTCAGCTGGGCCTTGAGCCTGGCCTCGTCCAGGCGTTCGCCCTGGCGGAAGAAGAAGGTGTAGGCCGCCAGGAAAGAGGGCGGGGCCAGGCGCTGCAGCGCCGTGGTGGCCGGCACCACCAGAACGTCGCACTGGCCGTTGCGGATCTCGTGCAGGGTCGCGAGGCGCTCCGAGACCAGGTCCTGGTGCGGCGAGAACGCGTCGTAGGGCAGGGTTTCCCAATCGGGCAGCAGGTGGCAGGCCAGCTTGCCCTCGGCGAACCAGGGGATCTCGTCCAGCAGTCGCTGGCCGTCCGAAGCATTGGCCACGATCACGGTCAGGATCTGCCCCTTGGCCTTCAGGGCCTGCGCGGCGGTGGCCAGCGCGTAGGCGTCGCTCGAGCCGTGCAGGTTCGGCAAGGCGAAACGGGTTCCGGGTTTGGGGAGGTGTTTCTGGAGGTCGAAGGGCATGCAGCGCTATGGCAATCGGCAGGATGGATTGCCAATTATAGACGAACGGCGCCGCTTGCTCGGGCGAGCTAGTCCGGGCAAGCGTGCACTACAGGCCCCATCGCGGCGGGCACAGTGGGCGCCCAAATCGTCGTCGTGCGCGAACCTTCCTGCGCTTCCCTTTGCCTTGCTACTGCAGGACGAGCAGGAATGCCACGATACCCACCGCTCTACAATGTTTCACTCGTCGTAGAAGGGACCATCGTCGGCAACGCGGTTGAATCGACGATTGTTCCTGATTTCCTTGTCCTCCGGAGTGAGCACCACTGGTTCTACTGTAACGCCGCGTACATCGAAGAACTCCATGTGCGCTAATCGAAGTTCGGGCTTGACGATAAAAGTTTTGGCCAGGTTGTTCTTGATGCCAAAACAAAGAGCTTCCCCCTTGGTGCCATACAGATTATCAATTTGCCCCGCATTCAATGTGAGTCCATCTTCAATCATGGTTGAAGGAGTGATGAACCGTCCGACGATGCCGATAGAATGAATGGTGACCCGTTCCAGGGCCTCAATGACGACATATTCGTTCGCTTCCAATTCGAATCCGTCTGGCGTATCGATGAAGCTGTGCGTATGGTGCCATTGTCCGTTCCGGAGAGTACGGATTCGTCCGGGCCGCAGCGTGTAATGCGTTGTCTTGAGTGACTCTGGCCGGAAAGATGTTATCTCGATGTGTTTGGCAAGCCGCAGTTCATTAAACTGCCGATTGGTAATGAGATTTCCGAACATTGCTTACTCCCATTGATAGTTTGACAAAGGGCGAGTGAGCGCTCAAATGTAGCGTTAAAGTACCCGCTAGATTGATTGAATCAAAAGAAATCATGCGCGTCCAGGAGGGGGTAAAGCTTGACTTCGCCGAAATTGGCTTCCTTTGCATGACGGAGTACTTCCATTTCGCCGGGAGGAATTTGATCTTTCACCAAGTTGGCATAAAACGTTCTCTCGTCGTCCAGCGCGGTCTGGATGTATTCCATCATGCGATAAAGATTTCTCAGTATGAAGGAAACTTCCTCTTCGCAATGCCGTCCCAAGAAATGCCGCATGGCTTCGCCATCCGTACCATTTCTTTTCTTTTGACAGCAGGATTTGAGGTCCGTTCCTAGAGACCGGAAACCCTGCTCACCACGCGCGCTGAGATCGGTCATGCTGCTTTTGTACTGGAATGCACGGGCATTCGACCGAAGGTAGCCGAGTAATTGAAAAAATGTGCTGTCGAAAAGTTGCCGGCGCTGAAGCTGTTGCTGCTGCTTCAGTTCAGTCCTGGTCTGCCTGAGTGAGGTGAACTGTATATAGATCGTGACAACCACTGCCGCGAATGCCAGCCCCGAAAAAAGGGCGTTCAATACGCCGAACGCATCGCCGAATTGGCCACGGTCTTGCAAGCTTCCGCTGATGGCTGGCGCCATCCATTCGGCCCACCAGGGATAGCCTCCCCATAAAGCAAGAATCACCAGGAAAGGGACCGCGCACAAGAGAATATTCGTGACTGGAGACTTTGTCGCTTCCGTCTTGTTTCTAGTTGTCATTTGCCGGACCTAATTGAGAATCGCGCCTTTTTCTATCATTTGAAACCAGGCCTGCCAATTAGTTTCAATATCCAGTTCGGGCGTGAGCAAGCCGGCTCGAAGACGCGAGTTCAAGCTCTTCGAGATCTGCCGGCCAACACCGCCGGCTAGGTCCGCTCGCGGCGGTTGGCAATCCCGAACGGCACATGCACCATTGGGATCGTCCCGCCCGGCCCGGACTGCAAATGGGTCAGTTGGTCGTCGAAGAAGATGTGCGGCCGGAACACCGACAGCACCCGGGCCTTGTCCATCCCACCCAGGAAGAAGGTCTCGTCGGCCGACACGCCCCAGCTTTGCAGCGTGGTGACCACCCGCTCGTGCGAGGGCGCGCTGCGCGCCGTGATGATCGCGATGCGCACCACCTTGCGGTAGGCCGGGTCGCGGCGCTGCGCCTCGTCCTCCAGGCGCTGCATCATGGACAGCTTCTGGAACATGTCGGCCAGCGGCCCTGGCTGGTGCGGGCGCGCCATGTGCAGCAGTTCGTGTGCATGGAATTCGTCCAGGCCGCTGCGCTTGAAGACGGTTTCCGACTCGTCGTCGGCCAGCACGCCGTCGAAGTCGAAGGCCACGCGCAACTCGGCATCGTCCTCGTCGTCGGCGATGCGCGAGGGCAGCACCAGGCCGGCCGGATAGTCCATCGCGATCGCGGACTTCACGTCCTCCTCATGCGCGCTCAGGAACAGCGACGCATTGAAGGCCGGCAGGTAAGAGTAAGGCGAACCGCCGTTCATGAAGGCCGCGCGCGAGATGTCGAGCCCATAGTGGGCGATCGAGCGCATCACGCGCAGGCCGGTCTCGGGCGAATTGCGCGACATGAGCACGACTTCGACCGGCGCCTCCTGCGGGAAGCAACGGTTGATGTTCAGGAAGCGGCGGATGAACGAGAAGGCCACGCCCTTGCCGAGGATGAGGTCGAGATGGCGCTCCTGGTAGCCGCGGTAGGCATCCGGCCCCTCGTCGATATAGACCTGGTGCGATGCCGACAGGTCGAACAGTGCGCTCGACGCCACCGCAATGACCAGTTTTTGCTCAATCTGGAAACCCATCAGTCTTCCCCTTTACGCAGTTTGTCGAATATTCGCTTTTCCTCGCCCGGGAGGGCGGCGGCGGCGCCATACGCCCCCTCGGCGCCGGCATCGAACAGCATGCGCAGCCTGGCCAGGCGGTCGCCCAGCCGCAGCGCCTGCGCCAGCGGTGGCGCGTCAAGCTGGCCGGCCTGCAGGATCGCCATGCCTACCTTCGGCGGCAGTTCCCACAAGGTGGCGATCCGCGCCGACAGGACGCGCGCGCTGTCCAGCAGGCTCAGGGCAAATGCGTCGGAGCGCGGCAGGGCTTGCGTGCCGGCGACCTGGTCGGCCAGGCGGAAGGCGACGATCAGGCCCACGTTCTGCATCAAGCCCGCCAGATAGGCTCCGAAAGCATCGGCGCCGAGCCCTGGCGCGGCCATGCCTGCGGCCTGGGCGCAGTATTCGGACTGGCTCCAGAGCTGCGGCGCCACCTGGCGCGCCAGGCGCCCGGTCTGCGCGCTGATCACGGGGCGGAAGGCGACCCGGGCCAGCAGCATGCGCAAGCCATTCTGGCCCAGCAGCATGAGCGCGCCTTCGATATTGCCGACCTTCGCCGTCGCCCCGTAGAACGGGCTGTTGACCTCACGGATGACTTCCGCCACCAGGGTCACGTCCTGTGCCACCTGACGCGCCAGGTCGGCCGGCGACATGCTGTCGTCGCGCAGGCTGCGCAGCAGTTGGGGGATGACGGCGGGCACGCGCGGCACCAGGCCTGCGGCGGACTCGGGCTGCCGCACCAGGCGGCTCAGCTCGTCCAGGATCAATTGTTCCGGCGCTTCGCCAGCATGGGCTGCGGGCCCGATCAGCCAGCGGAAAAAGCCCAGGTCCAGATCGAGGGATGGTGGCGGATTAACAACACCGGCGGCCGCCGCGGGAAGCGGATGCGTCGACGCCGGTGGGTTCGCATGAGCAGGCTGTACAGCAGGCGCGGCCTGGCCGGGGTGGGAAGATCCACCGAACCAGCGCGCAAACCAATTTTTCATAATGGATAGAAAGTCAGGCCAAGGGGCGTGACGATTCTATCCGAGTGCAGGGGAGAGGCAGGAAATTATCAGGCAGGCAATGGCGCAATGCCGAGCATTGGCCCGGGGGAGCGGTGCGAGTGGCAGGGACAGGCTGGACGCGGGCGGCCGGCTTGACACGATCGAGCGGCCTGGTCGCCGCCAGGCCTTCCCATCGCGTGCCGGCCGGGGCTCTGCCCTGTCTACCAGCGTTTTTCAGTGCCGGTTGGCGGGGGAGTCGTTGTTTGCGGAGTCGTGGTGGCAGGCGGCGGCATTGGGGTCGGCGTGGGGCTCATGACCTCGTTCGTGGTGCCGGTATTGGTGCCGCTTGCGCCCGCAGCGCCGGTGGTGCCGGTGCTGCCCGAGCTCATCGACGATCCGGTGCTCGAACTTCCGGTGCTCATTTCGGGATCGGTCGACTTGCATGCGCTGAGCGCCAGGATCATGACGCCGCCCAGCAGGGCCCCTTGCAAGGTGTTCTTCATTTGTATTCTCCTCGGTGTGGATGGGTGTCCCATCATGCGAGCAGGCCGAGGCGCGTGAAATAGGAACAAAACCTTAGCGCATGTAGGACCGGGCGTACGGCCTGATGGGAATCTCGCCTACACACGAGCTCGCTTGGCAGCGAGTGTTCTTACCGGAAACGAGCCAGCATGCGGTGCACCACCAGCGCCTTCGGGAGGGTGCGTACGTACTGCTTACGGCGTGGCTTGCTGGTGGCTTTCCAGCCAGGCCAGCAGCTCGGGCGCGGGCAGCGGCCGGCTGTAGAAATAGCCCTGGCCCTTGGCGCAGCACTGGGCCCGCACCACGTCGGCCTGCGACTGGGTTTCGATGCCTTCGGCCACGGTCTTCATGCCCAGGCTCTGCGCCACCTTCACCGTTGCCTCGATCAGCACGCGGTGGTGCTGGCTGGTATCGGCCTGGCTGACGAACGAGCGGTCGATCTTGACGGTGTCGACCGGCAGCAGGTGCAAACTCGACAGCGAGGAATAGCCGGTGCCGAAATCGTCGAGCGCCAGCTGGATGCCGAGCGCCTTGAGCTCGTGCAGGCGTTGCTGGATGCCCTGGTCTTGCGCGGCCAGGCTTTCGGTCACTTCCAGCTGCAGCTGTTCGGGCGGCATCCCGGTGAGCTCGAGGATGCGGCGCACGCCGTCTATCCAGCCGGGCTGGCCCAGCTGGGCGCGCGACAGGTTCACGGCGATCAGGCGCGGAGCGGATTCGCCAAGGCGCGCCTGCCAGTCCATGAAGTCGCGGCAGGAACGCTCCAGCACGAAGTCGCCGACCGCGCCGATCAGGCCGCATTCCTCGGCAACCGTGATGAATTCGATCGGCGGCACCACCCCGCGCTGCGGATGGCGCCAGCGCACCAGCGCCTCGACGCCGGCCGAATGGTCGGTGCCGCCGTCCGGCAGCAGGCCGACCACCGGCTGGTAAACCACGAACAGCTGTTCTTCGGCGATCGCCTGGCGCAGCTCGGCCTCGATGCCGGCGCGGTGCGCGGCGCGTTCGCGCATCGTCGTGTCGAACACCAGGTGGCGTGCGCCGCCGGCGCGCTTGGCTTCGGCCATGGCAATGCTGGCGTCGCGCAGGACTTCGTCGGCATCATGCGCGCAGCCGGCGCCCCAGGCCAGGCCCAGGCTGGTGCCGCAGACCACTTCATGGCCCTGCACGCGGTAGGGCAAGGCCAGGGTGTCGAGCAGGCGGCCGGCGACCCGCTCGGCATCCTCGCGCGAACGCATGCCGTCCAGGACCACGACGAATTCGTCGCCGCCCACGCGCGCGGCCAGCTGGCCGGTGCCGTTGAGGCTGTCGATACGGTCGCTTGGCGGGCGCAGGGCGCCGCGGATACGCTCGCCGATCTGCACCAGGAGAGCGTCGCCCGCGGCCTGGCCGAGGGTGTCGTTGATGCGGCGGAAGCGGTCGCAATTCATGAACAGCACCGCGAACTGCGAGGCCTGCAGCTCAAGACCCGGAGCCGGCCGCGCGAGCATGCGCGCGAGCTGCTCGTGCACCGCTTCGCGGTTCGGCATGCGGGTCAGCTGGTCGGTGCGGGCGGCGGTGCGCAAGCGGCGCGACAGGGTTTCGTGCTCGCGCTGCACTTCGAGCGTGGCGTCGGCCACCACCGCCATCAGGCGGTCGGCGTCGAACTTCATCAGGCTGATCGCCAGCACCTGCGGGGCGCCGGGTGCGGTCATCCCGGGCGGCAGGATGGCGCGCAGGCCTTCGCAGATCACGCCCGAGGGCCCGGGGAAGTCGCGCGCCAGCTGCGGCAGCTGGGGCGCGATCGGCGCCAGCACCGCGAACAGGTTGTCCAGGCCTTCCTCGCGCGCCAGCGGCATCAGGAGGTTCGAGGCCATCGGGTTGAGCATGTCGACCGTACCCTCGACGTTCATCTGCGCCAGCCCGATCGGGGCGCGGTAGAGGAACTGGACCAGGGCTTCGTAGGCGTCGCTCGGGTCAGGCAGCATCGCTCGTTCCTTCCGGCTGGGCCTGGGCCTGGTGGGCAGGCGCGGCCGCCAATTCGGGACGCCAGCGTTCGACGCGGTTGCGGCCGGCGCGCTTGGCGGCGTACAGGGCCTGGTCGGCGCGCTTGAGCAGCAGGTCGATCCCGCCGTCGGCATCGACCAGGCAGGCCACGCCCGCACTGACGGTATAGCGGATGCGGGCGCCCTCGAAATGCACGACCTGCGTGGCGACCAGGGAGCGCAGGCGTTCGGCCACCACCGCCGCGCGCGGCAGGTCGGTCGAGGGCAGCAGCACGGCGAATTCCTCGCCGCCGATGCGCGCGACCACGTCGACTTCGCGGAAGGTCTCGGCCAGGATCGCGGCCAGGTGCTGCAGCACGCTGTCGCCGCCCGGATGGCCGTGGCTGTCGTTGATGGCCTTGAAGTTGTCGGCATCAAACGTGATCACGGAGGTGGCGCGCGGCACCACGCGGCTGCGCGCGAGTTCCTGTTCGGCCGCCTCGAAGAAAGCGCGGCGGTTGGCCAGGCCGGTAAGGTAGTCGCCGAAGGCTTCGCGCCGGCGCCGCTCGCTCGCTTCGCGCTTGTCGGTGATGTCGCGCAGGATCAGGCAATAGGCCGGGCCGTCCGGCTCGCGGTCGGGCAGGGGCGCGATCAGGGCGCTGCCCCAGAAGCTGCTGCCGTCGGCGCGCATGCGCTTGCCTTCGTCCAGGCTCCAGCCGTCGTTGTCGGCCTCTCGCAGGCGGTCGAGCACGCGCTCGGGTGTCATCGCGTCCGGCGGGCAGAAGATCGAATAGGGCTGGCCGACGGCGTCCTCGCCGAAGCCGGTGACGCGGCCGATGCTCGCGTTCCATTCGGTGATGGCGCCCCGGGCGTCGATCGCGGCCAGCGCGTAGTCGGTGATGCCGGTCAGGATGGCGTTGAGCCAGGCATCGCTCTGGCGCAGCTGGCGCTCGCGCCGCACCTGCAGGGTGACGTCGTCGATGACGGCCATCAGGCGCTGGGCGTCGAGCTTGAGCAGGGTGATCGCCAGGATCTGGGGGGTGTTCTTGCCCGGCGAGCCGGCGTTCAGGTGCACGTGCAGGCCGTCGCAGATCTTGCCGCTCGGGCGGTCGTAGGCGCGGCACAGGTGGCGCAGTTCGGGCGCCACGGTCTCCAGCGCGGCGAACAGGTTATCGAGCCCGCCGTCGCGCGAGAGCGGCATCAGGAGCTGGGCCGAGATCGGGTTCATCATCGCGATGCCGCCATCCATATCGGCCTGCACCAGGCCGACCGGCGCCAGGTACAGGAACTGGATCAGCGCTTCATGCTCGGCGCGCAGCTGTTCGCTGTCGTCCACCTGATTGTCGACCTGGCCGCTCATGCCGGCTCAGCGCGGCTGGCGCTGCACGAGCACGTAGCGGTGCGCGCCACCCGGGCTGGCCAGCAGGCGCAGGGCCACTTTCACCGGCCGCATGCGCAAGGTCAGCACGTAGTCGATGGTGTCGTCGAGCACGGAGCCATCTTCCAGGGCGTCATCGAAGCGCTGCGCCACCATGAAGTTGTTCAGGCAGGGCGCCACGTTGGTGAACAGCGGCTGGCCCAGCACGCGCTGGGGCGACAGGCCGGCCGCCTGCGATTCGAAGGCGTTGTACAGGCGGACAGTAGTCTCGGCGTCGAAGCCGATCACGCCGAAATCGAGCGCGTCGAGCTGTTCAGGGGTGCAGTTGTCGAGCTGTGATGCCAGGTCGGCGGACGAGAACGACAAGGTGGCTGCAGGCATGAAGACTCCGGATTAGATCAGTTGATTTGAGGAAATTGATGTTGACATGCCACCAGGCGGCTTGTCAATTGTATGCGCGCCGGTTTTGACATTTTCCGTTGTCGGATGTCACTTTTGACGGAAGCGGCCCACAAGGATTGACAAGGACAGGGCGCGTGTGCGCAACCGGCGCCGGACGCGCCGCGGGAGACCTGCCGCGGCGGCAGGACTCGTCGGTTTTCGCAGTCAGGAGAGGCTAGAGGTCCACGATCATGTCGAAGCCGCCATACACCATGCGCTTGCCATCAAAAGGCATCGCTTCGGGCTTCATGAGGTCGGCCATGCGCGGGTCTTTCATGACCTTGTCATTGACCTCGTCGCGCTTCTCGCGCGATTCGTAGACGATCCACGAGAAGATCACGGTCTCCCCGTCTTCCAGGTTGACCGCCTGCGGGAAGGAGGTCAGCTTGCCCGGCTTGACGTCTTCGGCGATGCACTCGCGGAACTGCAGGGCGCCATGCTCGCGCCAGATGGCGCCGGCGCGTGCGGCGACCTCGCGGTATTTCTCGATATTCGAGGTGGGAAGGGGAAGGATGAAACCATCGACATAGGCCATGCTGATCTCCTCAGGTTGGTTGCAGAAAGCGAACCGCTCAGTGACAGACCCGGGGCAGCCCCCGGGTTCCCCGCAAGGCGCAGGGCGCTTGCGGGAACCATGGCAGGATACCCTACTAGAACAGCGGCGACGGCGCCGGCGGTGGCGGCGGCGCAACAGGGGCCGGTTCGGCCGGCATGTCTTCGGACTCATCAATCGTGTCAGGCGCTTCGGCCGGCTCGGGCTTGTCCGCTGCCTGCTCGATGTCGATGCTGCGCAGATCCGGCCGCTCGGCAAACTCGGCATAGATCCAGTCGTCGTTCTCGCGCACCACGCCTTCGGGCTCGACCTGCTCCGGCTGGGGCGCGAGCTTGGCCAGCGCCACGCGCATGTAGTCGATCCAGATCGGCAGCGCCAGCGTGGCGCCGAACTCGCGCCCGCCCAGCGAGCGCGGCTCGTCATAGCCCATCCAGGCCACCGCGACCACCTTGCCGCCGTAGCCGGCGAACCAGCCGTCGAACGCGTCGCTGGTGGTGCCGGTCTTGCCGGCGATGTCGGTGCGGCCGAGTTTTTGCACCGATGCGGCGCCGGTGCCGTAGCGGGTGACGTCGCGCAGCATGCTGTCCGCGATGAAGACGTTGCGTGCATCGAGCACCCGGTCGCCCTCCTGCCGCGCCGCCGGCTTGTTCTCCAGGATGATGCTGCCGTTGCCGTCGCGGATCTGCGCGATCAAATACGGCCTGACCCGGTAGCCGCCGTTGGCGAAGACCGCATAGGCGCCGGCCATCTGCAGCGGCGTGACGGCCCCGGTGCCCAGGGCCAGGGTCATGTTCCTGGCGTGGCGCGGCAGGTCGAAGCCGAAGCGGCCCAGGTAGTCGTGGGTGTAGTCCACGCCCAGCGCGCGCAGCAGGCGTATGGTGGTGACGTTCTTCGAATGCGCCAGCGAATAGCGCATGGTGATCGGCCCGCTGAAGACGCCGTCGTCGTTCTGCGGCGACCAGGTGGCGCCGGCGTTCTCGCCCGGCATGTCGAGTGCCGCGTCGAGGATGCGCGTGCCCGGCGAATAGCCCTTGTCGAGCGCCGCCGCATACACGAAGGGCTTGATCGCCGAACCCGGCTGGCGCCAGGCCTGGGTGACGTGGTTGAACTTCTGCAGGTTGTAGTCGAAGCCGCCGACCAGCGCGTGGTAGGCGCCGGTGTCGGCATCGATGGCGACAAAGGCCGCGGCCACCTGCGGCACCTGGGTGATTCCCCAGCCGTCCTTGCCGCGCTTGCTGACGCGGATGACCGCGCCCGGCGTGATGGCGAGCGATTCCTTGGCGGTAGGCAGAAGGGCGCGCGCCGCGAATTTCAGGCCGGCGCCTTCCAGGGTGATCTCGTCGCCGGCCAGGGTTTCAACCCGCACGACGTCGGGCGAGGCGCTGATGACCACCGCCGGCAGCAGGCCGTCGCTCGAGGGGCGCTTCTGGAGCGCCTCGACGATGGCTTCCTCTCGCTCGGCGAGGTCTTGCGGCAGCTCGATGCGCGCTTCCGGGCCGCGGTAGCCGTGGCGCTGGTCGTAGTCCATCACATTGCGGCGCACCGATTCGTAGGCCGCGTCCTGCTCGGCCTTGAGGATGGTGGTGGTCACCACGATGCCGCGCTCGTAGGCCGCTTCGCCGAACTGCGCGAACGCCGCCTGGCGCGCCAGCTCGGCCACGTAGTCGGCCCTGGTGTCGAAGGTCTGGCCGACGCGCTTGATGCGCAGCGGCTCGTCAAGGGCCTTGCGGTAATCCGGTTCGCCGATATCGCCCAGTTCATAGAGGCGCTTGAGCACCGCGTGCTGGCGCAGCTGCGCGCGTTTTGGATTCGCCACCGGGTTGTGGCGTGAGGGGTTCTGCGGCAGGCCTGCCAGCATCGCGGTTTCGGCCAGCGTGAGTTCGTCGAGCGACTTGCCGAAATAGCTGCGCGCCGCGCTGGCAAAGCCATAGGAACGGTTGCCCAGGTAGATCTGGTTCATGTACAGCTCGAGGATCTGGTCCTTGCTCAAGGCATCCTCGATGCGGTAGGCGAGGGCGATCTCGGTGAGCTTGCGCGAAATGAGCTTTTCGCGCGAGAGGAAGAAGTTGCGCGCCACCTGCATCGTGATGGTCGAGGCGCCCTGGCGGAAGCCCCCGCGCAGGTTGGAACGGGCCGCACCCGCCGCGCGGATCCAGTCGATGCCGCCGTGCTCGTAAAAGCGCGTGTCCTCGATGGCCAGCAGCGCGGCCTTCATCAGGGGCGGGACTTTCGCGATCGGCACGAAGTCGCGGCGCTCGACCCCGAATTCGCCGATCAGGACATTGTCGGCCGTATAAATACGCAGCGGGATCTTGGGACGGTAATCGGTCACCGCGTCGATCCCCGGCACGTTCGGCAGGATCGCGGACATCAGGTAGATCACGGCGCCGGCGGCGAACAGCATCACCGCGGCGAGGACCAGAAGAATGGCGTTGCGCAGGCGGCGAAGACGCTGCCCAGGCGGCCGGGCGTTGTTGTTGACTTGCTTGCTCACTACTTTGCTCTCGAGGTAAGGCCGGTGCTGCAGGTGGCCGTCGGTCCCAATTTTACCCCCTTAAACCGCTTTCATTCCATTTCGGCATGTGCGATAGTCACGGATTCAGCCCCCTCTAAGTTTGCATTCCGAAGGAAGCCCATGCCCTACGATCCACCACCCGATCACGCCGCGGCCGCGTTCAAGCCCTATATTCCGGCCAGCGCGCAACTGCCCGAGATGACGCTGCGCGCCCTGCTCATGGGCGTGGTGCTGGGGATGATCTTCGGCGCGTCCTCGCTCTACCTGGTGCTGAAGGTCGGGCTGACGGTCAGCGCCTCGATTCCCGTCGCGGTCATCGCGATCACCCTGTTCCACACCGCGAAGAAGTTCGGCGCGCGCGAATCGACCATCCTGGAGAACAGCATCACCCAGACCGCCGGGTCGGCCGGCGAGTCGCTGGCCTTCGGCCTGGGCGTGACCATGCCGGCGATTATGATCCTCGGCTTCGACCTGGAAATCTCGCGCGTCATGCTGGTGGGCGTGCTGGGCGGCCTGTTGGGCATCCTGATGATGATCCCGATGCGCCGCACCATGATCGTCGATGCACACCGCGAACTGAAATACCCGGAAGGCACGGCCTGCGCCGAAGTGCTCAAGGCCGCGGCCACCGAGACCTCGCGCGAAGCGGCCGGCGAGGTGCGCGAAGCCGGGTCAAGCGCGGCCCGCGACGCCAAGCGCCGCGCCATGATCATCTTCGGGGGCTTCGGCATCGGCCTGCTGTACAAGACCCTGAGCGTGTCGTTCAAGGGCTGGCGCGATTACGTCAACTTCGAATTCGCCGCGCCGCTCAAGGGCGGCTCGGCCGGCGCCGAAGTCTCGCCCGAACTGCTGGGCGTGGGCTATATCATCGGCCCGCGCATCGCCTTCACCATGGCGGCGGGCGGCGTGCTGTCCTATCTGCTCTTGATCCCGATGATCAAGTTCTTCGGCGAGCTGATGACCGTGCCGCTGTCGCCGGGAACGATGCTCATCAAGGACATGGGCCCGGACGACATCCGCAACGCCTATGTGCTCTACATCGGCGCCGGGGCAGTCGCCGCGGGCGGCCTGATCTCGCTGGTGCGCTCGATGCCGACCATCTGGAAGGGGCTCACCGGGGGCCTGTCCGGCATGGGTAAAGCCAGGAACGGCGCTGCAGCTTCGTCCAATGGCCCGGTCCTGCGCACCGACCAGGACATCCCGCTCAAGTGGGTCGTGATCGGCTGCCTGGCCATCATCGCCATCATCACGGTGGCGACCCCGCTGCACATGAACTTCCTGGGTGCTTTGCTGATCCTGGTGTTCGGCTTCCTGTTCGCGACCGTGTCCTCGCGCCTGACCGGCGAAGTCGGTTCCTCGTCGAACCCGATTTCGGGCATGGCCGTGGCCACGCTGCTGTTCACCTGCCTGATCTTCCTGCTCATGGGCTGGACCGGCGGCCAGTATTACGTCACCGCGCTGTCGGTGGGCGCGATCGTCTGCATCGCCGCCAGCAACGCCGGCACCACCTCGCAAGACCTGAAGACCGGCTACCTGGTCGGCTCGACCCCGCGCATGCAGCAATATGCGATCCTGTGCGGCGCCTTCGCCTCGGCCCTGATCCTGGGACCGATCCTGCTCAAGCTCAACGACGCGGGCACGGTCTATGTACCGGCGGCCCAGGTGGCCCCGGGCATCACGGTCGATGCCTCGAAGCTGACCCAGACCGCGCAGCTGCAGGGCCCGCAGGCGGCGCTTGACGCCAATACCTACAAGGTCTGGCAAAAGCGCGATACCGTCGGCGGCCCGGCCGGCAAATACCTGGTGACGAACGAGGGCAAGCTGGCCTATCTGGTCGACCCGGGCATCAACGGCACCCACAAGACCCGTCCCGACGGCACCGAGGTGAAGAAGTACGATGCGCCCAAGGCGGTGCTGATGTCCTACATCATCAAGGGCATTCTCGACCAGGAACTGCCCTGGACCCTGGTGCTGTTCGGCGTGATGATCTCGGTGGTGCTGGAGATGGCGGGCGTGCAGGCGCTGGCCTTTTCGGTGGGCGTCTACCTGCCGCTGGTCTCGACGCTGCCGATCGCGGTCGGCGGCATGGTGCGCTGGCTGGCCGACCGCCGCAACGACAAGCTGCCGCAGAACCAGGCGATGAACGCCGAGGAGCGCCAGGCAGCGGGCGACCGCAGCTCCGGCACGCTGCTGGCTTCCGGCTATATCGCCGGCGGCGCGCTGGCCGGCATCATCATCGCCATCACCGCCGGCGTGCTGACCGATTTCGACAGCACCATGGTGAAATGGGCGGAGGCATCGAACCCCTTCTTCGCGGGAGAGAGCGCGAACCTGCTGACCCTGATCCCGTATGCGCTGATCATCGCCATCCTGTACTGGGTGGCTAGAGAAAAAGCGAAGCGATAAGAGAAGGGCCCGGAAATCCCGGGCCCTTGTTTTTCGTAGGGTGGGCGGGTCCTCCCGCCCCCGAGTTCAACCGGTCCGTGATCAGATGAACGCGAGATCGTGATGGCGAACGACATCGTCCAGCCATTCATCCGTATGCCCGAACCGGTACCCCAGCGCCTTCGCCCGCGACGTATCCAGCACCAGCGGCTGTGAAAAATCAAACGGCGACAACACCCCCGCCTGCGCCGCTTCCGCTACCTTGACGGAACGAGGCGCCTCATCCAGCACCCGCGCCACCCGCGCATGCACATCCAGCGCCGACAGTGCCCCGTCGTCGCCCGCATTCACCGCGCCCACGAATTCCTGCGCCCCCGCCCACGCCAGGAAGTCCGCCGCGCTGGAGGCCTCCATGAACGACACCTTCGCCGCCGCATTCGCATAGCGCAGGGGAGCGCGCAGGCGCACCAGGTCCACGTAGTGCGCCAGCCGGCCGGTAAAGTCTTCCGGCCCGCCCAGCACGTGGGCCAGGCGCACCGTCGCCACCGGCAGGCTGCCGTCGCGCACCAGGTAGGCCTCGGCCTGCACCTTGCCCGCGACATAGCTGTCGGTGGCCAGTGCCGGGTCGTGCCAGGGGTAAGCCGTATCGATCCTTTGCGCCCGCACCTGCAGGTCGTCTTCACGCAAGGCCGCATCGGACGGCGCCAGTCCGCGGTAGGCATCGATGGTCGAGGTCATGACATAGCGCTTGATCTTCCCGGCGAAGACGCGCACCGAGATGGCGGCGTCCAGCGGCGAATAGCACATCTGGTCGTAGACCAGATCGAAGGAGGCATCGCGGAAGGCGTTGCGCATCGCAGCTTCGCTACGGCGGTCGACCCGCACCCGCGTGATACGGTCGCCGAAAGGGTCGGGCGCATAGCCGCGCGTGGCGATGGTCACGCGGTGGCCGGCGCGCAGCAGGCGCTGGACCAGGAGCTTGCCGAAGAACCGGGTACCGCCAATCACCAACGTATTCTTGTGCATGACTTTTCCTTGTAGGATCGAGTATATTTTCTGCAAAGCAGCAAAATCCATCAACCGAGAAAAACTCATGGCATTGAATAAGAAAAACTTATGCATGGAGGCGCCATGAAGCCGCTACGCAGCTTGTCCGGCCTGATTGACTTCGATTGCGCCGCCCGTTGGGGCAGCTTCAAGCTGGCCGCGCAAGAGCTGCATAAGACCCCGGCGGCGGTCAGCCTGCAGGTCAAGCAGCTCGAGGAGAACGTCGGCTTCGCGCTGTTCGTGCGCCATCCGCGCCATATCTCTCTCACCGAAAAGGGCCAGGAGCTGGCGATTGCCACTTCCCGCATGCTGGGCGACCTGCGCGCCAAGGTCGCGGCGCTCCAGTGCGGCGACGAGGAAGCGGTGCTGCGCATCTCGACCACGCATTCCTTCGCCATCAAGTGGCTGGTGCCGCGCATGCACCGCTTCACCAAGCTGTATCCGGAACTCGACATCCGCATCGATTCGAACGACGCTCCGGTCGACCTGCAGGCCGACAGCACCGACGTGGCGGTGCGCTACGGGCCGGTGAGCGACGGCGACCCCTCGGTGCTGTTCCACGAGCGGCTGGTGCCGGTGTACAGCCCGGAGCTGCTGGCGCCCGGCCAGGAAGCCTTGACCCTGGCCGACCTGCCGCAGCATAGCCTGCTGGTGGTGCAGTCGCCCGAAGCCTGGCTGCAGCTGCTCAACGAGAACCGCGCGCTCAAGGGCAAGTACGATTTCTCGCGCGGCTACACCCACTGGGGCGTGCTGGTGCAGGCGGCGGTGGCGGGGCAGGGCGTGGCCCTGGTGCCCTACGGGATCGCCTTCCAGGACATCGAATCGGGCGCGCTGCGCCAGATACCCTGCCGCAGCGCGCCTTTTGGGAACGGCTACCGCTTCCTTGCCAACCCGCACAAGCAGCACATGCTCAAGGTGCAGCGTTTCCGGAAGTGGATGGTGGCGGAGATGGATGCCTTGCGGGCGACGATGGCGCCGGACGGCGGACAATGAAAAACGGCGGCCCGCAGGCCGCCGTTTTCATTGATACGCAAGACGATTACTTCACGCCGTGCATCAGTTTCTGGATCAGCGGTGCGAGCAGGAACAGCAGCACGCCGCCGACCAGCAGGATCCAGAAGCCCGAGGTGTAGCCGTCCAGCGCCGAGGCCACCGACATGCCGGCATCGCCCGAGACGTGCGAGGCGAAGATGCCCGACAGGTTGTTGCCGATACCGGTCGACAGGAACCAGCCGCCCATGCCCAGGCCCACCAGGCGGGTAGGAGCGAGCTTGGTGACCATCGACAGGCCGATCGGCGACAGGCACAGTTCACCGATCGACTGGATCGTGTACACGGCCAGCAGGGTCCAGGCCGGGATCTGGCCGACCGGGTCCAGCAGCTGCGACAGCGCGTACATCAGCAGGCCGAAGGCCAAGCCGTTGATGATGATGCCCAGGCCGAATTTGCGCGGGATCGACGGGTTGACGTTGCGCTTGCCCAGCATGACCCAGACTGCGGCAATGATCGGCGCGAAGATGATGATCGCGACGGCGTTGACCGACTGGAAGTAGGCGACCGGGATCGAGAAGCCCAGGAAGTCGCGGTTCACGATCTGGTCGGCCAGGAAGGTGAACGAGCTGCCGGCCTGCTCGAAGAAGCACCAGAACAGGATGTTGAAGAAGAAGATGATCATCATGGCGATGGTCTTGTCGCGCGCGACCTTGCCTTCGCGGACGCCTTCGACGATCAGCATCAGCGCCAGGATCACGAACATCACCGACAGCACGATCTGCAGGGTAGCGGCGCCAAGGCGCAGCAGCATGTAGACCACGGGGATGACGACCAGGGCGCCGACGATCACGCCGATCAGGCGCTTCGGGCTGGCCAGTTCGCCGACCGGGGCGCCGATGCCCTTGAGCTGCTTGCGGCCGATGAAGAACCAGACCAGTGCCAGCAGCATGCCGACACCTGCAGCGGCGAACACCACCTTGTAGGCCGGGGTCGTGCCGTCGCCGAATTCCTGCGCCAGCAGGCCGGTCACGATCGGCGCGAAGAAGGCGCCGGCGTTGATGCCCATGTAGAAGATCGTGAAGCCGGAGTCGCGGCGCGTGTCGTGCAGCGAATACAGCTGGCCGACCATGGCCGAGATGTTCGGCTTGAACATGCCGTTACCGACGATGATGGTCGCGAGGCCGAGCTTGAAGATATCTTCGTTCGGCAGCGTGATCATGAACAGGCCGGCCGCCATGAAGACGGCGCCGACCAGGATCGAGCGCTGATAGCCGATGACGCGGTCGGCGACATAGCCGCCGAACACTGCGCCGGCGTACACCAGCGCGAGGTAGGAACCGTAAATCAGGTTGGCGTCGGCCTGGCCGACGGCGTCGCCGCCGTGGAACTGGGCGACGATGTAGAGCACGAGGGCCCAACGGATGCCGTAGAAAGCGAAGCGCTCCCAGAACTCCGTCATGAACAGCATCCACAGTGGCGCCGGGTGGCCCATGATCTGTTTGAATTCTGGAATGGCCTTATTGCCAGGTGTAGCAGCTGCACCGCTCATGCGGGTCCTCCCGAAATAGTTATCTGAATAGACGTTTTTTTACTGGAGCGATCGGTTGCCCGAAAATTCCAACTGGCACGCATTTTAGTGTAAATCGGTCATCGCAAGCGAACTTTTTCGGGTTGTGGTATTGACGGTCCAAATTGGTGCGGAAGCCGCCGCGATCTACCCTTGTGCGATGCCGGCGTATTGCCTCTATCGTGGGGGCAAAACCTTGCGCTTTGGCGTATATTGGTAGCCAGCCACACCGTTTCATCGCCAGATAGGGAAAACAAAATCATGACCCATGAAGTAGTCGATATCCTCATTTCTCCGGAAGGCCGCCTCGAAGTCCTGTCGAAAGCAGAAGTCACCAAGCTCCTGGACACCAGCAAGGGCGGTTTGTACGATATTTTCCGCAAGTGCGCACTTGCAGTGCTCAATAGCGGCAGTTCGATCGACGACGGCAAGGAGCTGCTGGAACGCTACCGCAGTTTCGACATCAGCATCCTGCAGCGCGAACGCGGCATCAAGCTCGATATCCGCGGTGCTCCCGCCATCGCCTTCGTCGACGGCAAAATGATCCGCGGTATCCACGAGCACCTGTTTTCGGTGCTGCGCGATATCGTCTATGTCCATTTCGAAGTGACCGACAATCCGCGCTTCGATTTGAATCGCCCGGACGGCATCACCGACGCCGTATTCCATATCCTGCGCAATGCGAACGTGCTGCAGCCGCAGCGCAGCCCGAACCTGGTAGTGTGCTGGGGCGGACACTCGATCAGCCGCATCGAATACAACTACACGAAAGAAGTCGGCTATGCGCTGGGCCTGCGCGAGCTCGATATCTGCACCGGCTGCGGTCCCGGCGCCATGAAAGGGCCGATGAAAGGCGCGGCGATCGGCCACTCCAAGCAGCGCATGAGCGGCGGGCGCTATCTCGGGATTTCCGAGCCGGGCATCATCGCGGCCGAATCGCCCAACCCGATCGTGAACGACCTGGTGATCATGCCCGACATCGAAAAGCGCCTGGAAGCCTTCGTGCGCACGGGCCACGGCATCGTCGTGTTCCCGGGCGGCGCGGGCACGGCCGAGGAGATCCTGTATATCCTCGGTATCCTGCTGCATCCGGAAAACGCCGAAACGCCTTTCCCGCTCATCTTCACGGGTCCGGCGACCTCGCGCGCGTATTTCGACCAGATCGACCAGTTCATCGGGCTGACCCTCGGGCCGGCGGCGCAGCGCCGCTACAAGATCATCATCGACGATCCGGCACAAGTGGCCAGGGAGATGTCCGCCGGGATTACCGAAGTACGGGCCTTCCGCAAGGCGCACAGCGACGCCTATTACTTCAACTGGCGGCTCAAGATCGACCCGGAATTCCAGAAGCCGTTCCGCCCGACCCACGAGAACATGCGCAACCTGAAACTGCACCGCAACCAGGAGGCGCACGTGCTGGCCGCGAACCTGCGCCGCGCGTTCTCCGGCATCGTTGCCGGCAACGTGAAGGAAGAGGGCATCCGCGCGATCGAGCAGTTCGGCAAGTACGAGATCCAGGGCGAGAGCGCGATCATGGGACCGATGGATGCGCTGCTGGCGTCGTTTGTCGAGCAGAGCCGCATGAAGTTGCCGGGGAAGGCGTATACGCCTTGTTATACGGTGGTCCAGTAAAACAAAAAGGCGGCCCTGCTCGCGCGGGCCGCCTTTCTTATGAACAGGGCGTCTGCACGCCCCTGGATCAGTCTTCCTTGCGCAGATGCGGGAACAGCAGCACGTCGCGAATGTTCGGCGAGTCGGTAATCAGCATCATCAAGCGGTCGATGCCGATGCCGCAGCCGCCAGCCGGCGGCATGCCGTATTCCAGCGCGCGGATGTAGTCGGCATCGAAGAACATCGCTTCTTCGTCGCCCGCATCCTTGGCGGCCACCTGGGCCAGGAAGCGCGCGGCCTGGTCTTCCGGATCGTTCAGCTCCGAGAAGCCGTTGGCGATCTCGCGGCCGACCATGAACAGCTCGAAGCGCTCGGTGATGCCTTCACGCGCGTCCGAGGCGCGCGCCAGCGGCGAGACTTCGACCGGATAGTCGATGATGAAGGTCGGTTCCCACAGCAGGGCTTCGGCGGTTTCTTCGAACAGCGACAGCTGCAGCGAACCGAGACCCGCGGTGGCGAAAGGCTTGACGCCGAATTTCTTCAGTTCCGCCTTGATGAACTCCGGATCGTTCAGCTGCTCCGGCGTATAGCCCGGCGCATACTTGTCGATCGCTTCGACGATGGTCAGGCGCTGGAAAGGCTTGGACAGGTCGAGCTCACGGCCGCCATAGCTCAAGACAGCGCTGCCGTTCGAATCGATGGCCGCCTGGCGGATCACCTGCTCGGTGAAGTTCATTATCCACTTGTAGTCGGTATAGGCCGCATAGAATTCCATCATCGTGAATTCCGGATTGTGACGGACCGACACGCCTTCGTTGCGGAAGTTGCGGTTGACCTCGAACACGCGGTCGAAGCCGCCCACCACCAGGCGCTTCAGGTAGAGCTCGGGCGCGATGCGCAGGTACATTTCCATGTCCAGCGCGTTGTGGTGGGTGACGAAAGGCTTGGCCGCGGCGCCGCCCGGGATCGGGTGCAGCATCGGGGTCTCGACTTCCATGAAGCCGTGTTCTTCCATGAAGCGGCGCATCGACGACATCGCGGCGGTACGCGCCTTGAAGGTGCGGCGCGTCTCTTCGTTCATGATCAGGTCGACGTAGCGCTGGCGGTACTTGGTCTCCTGGTCGGCCAGGCCGTGGAACTTGTCCGGGAGCGGGCGCAGGGCCTTGGCGATCAGGCGCAGCTTGGTGACCTTGACAGTCAGCTCGTCGACCTTGGTCTTGAAGAGCAGGCCCTCGATGCCGAGGATGTCGCCCAGGTCATAGGTGCGCAGCGCATCCATGGCGGCTTCGCCGGCGGAATCGAGCGTGACGTAGATCTGGATGCGGCCGGAAGCGGCCGGGCCCGAGCTGTCCTGCAAGGTAGCGAAGGCCGCCTTCTTGCCCGCTTCGCGGCGCAGCATCATGCGGCCGGCCATCACCACGGGAATCGGCTCGGCTTCGAGTTCTTCGCGGGTCTTGCCCTCATAGCTCGCGACCAGGTCGGCAGCCTTGTGCTGGGGGACGAAGTCGTTCGGGAAGGCGATGCCCTGCTGGCGGATGGTGGCCAGCTTGGCGCGGCGCTCGGCCATGATCTTGTTTTCGTCGAACGCAGGTAGCTGCGACTGGTCTTGGTTTTCCGTAGTCATGATTGGATAGCAGTGTTAGTTTTGTTATTCAGGCGAAGAGCAGGTCTGCCGGCAGTGCCGAGAAGTCTGCTGCGATGGCGATGACGTTGTCGAATTCGGCGAAGCTCGAAGCGGGCAGGGTGGTGGTGAGCACCACGCAGCGCATGCCGGCGCGGCGCGCCGCTTCCACGCCCAGCGGCGCGTCTTCGAACACGATGCAGTCTTCGGGCGCGACGCCGCACAATGCGGCGGCTTTCAGGAACACGTCCGGATGCGGCTTGCCGCGCGCGACGTCGGCGGCGCCGACGACCACGCCGAAGTGGCGGCGCAGGTCGAGGCCATCGAGGGTGAACTCGATGTTCGCTGGTGGCGCGGCGGTGGCCACGGCCAGGTTGATGCCCTCGGCCTGCGCACGCTTGATGAGCGCATCGAAGCCTGTGACGGTCTTGCGGTGCGGCGCGTAGATCTCGCGGTAGACCGATTCCTTCTCGTGGTTGAGCACCGCGACTTCGTCGTCGCTGAGATCCTCACCCATCTCCGCACGGATGATCTCCTTGCCCTGGCGTCCGGCGGTGGTGCGGAAGAATGCGTCCGCATCGATGGCCTTGCCACGGCGCTCGAAGAAGGTGATCCACGACCGCGTATGGAAGTCCATGTTGTCGACGATGGTGCCGTCCATGTCGAAAACAAAAGCGCGTTTGGCCTGCATCACGCGCCGACGCCCTGCTTGAGCGAAGCCGAGATGAAGTCGTCCAGGTCGCCGTCCAGCACGTTCTTGGTGTTGCCGGTCTCGAAACCGGTACGCAAGTCCTTGATGCGGGACTGGTCCAGCACGTAGGAACGGATCTGGTGGCCCCAGCCGACGTCGGTCTTGGAGTCTTCGAGCTTCTGCTGCTCGCTCATGCGGTTGCGCATTTCGAGCTCGAACAGCTTGGCGCGCAGCATGTCCCAGGCTTCGGCCTTGTTGCGGTGTTGCGAGCGGTCGTTCTGGCACTGCACCACGATGCCCGACGGGCCGTGCGTCAGGCGCACTGCGGAGTCGGTCTTGTTGATGTGCTGGCCGCCCGCGCCGGACGCGCGATAGGTATCGATGCGCACGTCGGCCGGGTTGATCTCGATCTCGATCGAATCGTCCACTTCCGGATACACGAACAGCGAGGTGAACGAGGTGTGGCGGCCGTTGGCCGAGTCGAACGGCGACTTGCGCACCAGACGGTGCACGCCGGTCTCGGTACGCAGGTGGCCATAAGCGTATTCGCCGTCGACCTTGATGGTGGCGGTCTTGATGCCCGCGACTTCACCGTCGGACTGTTCCAGGATCTCGGCCTTGAAACCCTTGCGTTCGCAATAGCGCAGGTACTGGCGCAGCAGCATCGAGGCCCAGTCCTGGGCTTCGGTACCGCCGGCGCCCGCCTGGATGTCGATGAAGCAGTTCGCGTGGTCCATCGGGTTGCTGAACATGCGGCGGAATTCCATCTGTTCGATGATCTTCCCGACGGCTTCGACGTCGCTGCTCACCGCTTCCATGGTGTCGTCGTCGCCTTCTTCGCGCGCCATGCCGAACAGGTCCGCTGCGTCGGCGAGATCGGCTTTCGCTTTCTCGAGCGTGTGCACGACGCCTTCCAGCGCCTTCTTTTCTTTACCGAGATCCAGCGCCCGCTTCTGGTCGTTCCAGACGGTCGGATCTTCGAGTTCTTCGTTGACCTGCTCTAGTTTCTCTGACTTCCGATCGAAGTCAAAGATACCTCCGAAGTTCGGCTTCACGACCGGTCAGGTCGTTAAGCAGGGCGGAAATGGCGTTGATGCGTTCAGCTTCCATGGTCTGGGCAATCCGGTAAGTAGGTTAAATCGAACCTTCGATTATACCCCAGGACGCTCCTGGAGCGGCAGCACGACAGCCCTGGCGCCGCCATGCCTTGCCCCATGGCCCGGCGCTGCCTTATCATCGCCCGGTTCTCCACCCTGGAATCGCCATGGCCACCTTCCTGCGTTATCAAACCTGCATCGCGCTGCTGCCGGCGCTCATCAGCGCTTCCTCGTTCGCGGCCACGCCGCCGAAGGCCGGCACCACCGCGGCCTTGGCCGTGCTGGAAACCACCGACCTGCACGCCAACGTGGTCGGCTACGACTACTACAAGCTGGTGGCCGAGCCTTCGCACGGCCTTGACCGCACCGCGACGCTGATCCATCAGGCGCGCAAGGAATTCGCCAATACGCTCCTGCTGGACAATGGCGACACCATCCAGGGCAATGCGCTGGCCGATTACCAGGCCCTCGTGAAACCGCTCGGCTGCGGCGAGACCCTGGGCATCTACAAGATCATGAACCGCCTCGGCTACGACGGCGCGGGGGTCGGCAACCACGAATTCAATTACGGGCTCGGTTTCCTCGGCCAGGTGACGGGCAGCCGCTTCCGGGTCGCCGGCGTCGACCAGAAGAAGCGCTGCGCCGGCCCGGCCTTCCCCATGGTGCTGGCCAACGTCTACAGCAGCAAGACGAAGAAGCCGCTGTTCAGCCCCTACACCATCATCGACAAGCAGGTCAGCGCATTGGACGCGAGCGGCAGGAAGGTCACCGCGACCGTGCGCGTCGGGATCATCGGCTTCACGCCGCCCACCATCATGTCCTGGGACAAGCGCTGGCTCGAGGGCCGCGTCCATACCACGGGCGTGCGCGAAGCGGCCCAGAAGTACGTTCCGGAGATGCGAAAAAAAGGCGCCGATCTCGTCATCGCCATCTCCCACGGCGGCCTGGATAACGGCGCGTACACGCCGGCGATGGAAAACGCCAACTGGCACCTGGCGCGGGTCGCGGGCATCGACGCCATGCTGCTCGGGCATTCGCACCAGCTGTTCCCGAATGCCTCCAGCAATGTCCCGCAGTTCAACCTGCCGGGCGTGGACAAGGCCAGGGGAACCGTGCATGGGGTGCCGACCGTGATGGCCAACCTGTGGGGCAAGCACCTGGGCGTGATCCAGCTGCAGCTCAGGCACGACGGCAAGCGCTGGATGGTGGAGAAGGACAAGACGATTGTCGAAGCACGCGCCGCGCAGACGGGCGACAAGGCCTTCGTCGATGCCGATCCCGCCGTCATGGCGCTGGTAAAGGAAGAGCACGAGGCGACCATCCGCTACGTGAAGACGCCGGTGGGCTCGACCGATTTCCGCATGTCGAGCTATTTCGCCGACGTGGGCGATGTCTCGGCCATCGAAGTGGTCAACCAGGCGCAAACCGCCTACGTGACGGACTATGTCGCGGCCAACCTGCCGCAGTACAAGGATCTGCCGGTGCTGTCGGTATCGGCGCCGTTCAAGAGCGGCGTGGCCGGCCCGGCCGACTATACCGACGTGCAGCCGGGCGCTTTGGCCCTGAACAATGCGGCCGACCTGTATCTGTACCCGAACGCGCTGTATGCGGTGAAGGTCAATGGGGCGGAGCTCAGGGCGTGGCTGGAAAAGGCGGCCCAGCGTTTCAATACGATCGATCCGGCGAAGACTGAGCCGCAGCCGCTCGTCAATCCGGCGGTGCCGAGCTATAACTTCGACACGATTACTTCGCCTGAGGTGGCCTATGAAATCGACGTGACCCGGGCGCCGGGCGAGCGTATCCGCAAGCTGTCCTGGCGCGGCAGGCCGGTGTCAAGCGAGCAGGAATTCCTGGTCGCGACCAACAACTACCGCGCCAGCGGCGGCGGCAACTTCCCGGGGCTGGACGGCAGCCGCACCGTGATCGCCTCGCCGGACAATAACCGCGACATCCTGATCGCCTATGTGAAGCAGGCGAAGCAGCTGACGCGCGCGGCGAATGGAGCGGCCCGCAGCTGGCGTTTCGCGCAAGTGAAGACGGCCGGGCCGGTGGTGTTTTACTCGGCCCCCGGCATGCTCAAGCTGGCGCGTGACGCAGGGCTGCAGAACGTGTCGCAACTGGCGGCCGACGACGGCCGCGGCAAGGGCACAGCGCTGTACGCGGTGGACCTGTCGAAATGAAGCGGGGTGTGATTGCGGCGCTGGCTGCGCTTTTGCTGGCCCAGCCCGTGATGGCGCAGCATGGCGACGAAGGCGACATCGCGTTCCGTCGGGCCCTGGCCTACTGCAGCGGCGATCCGGCGCTGGCGGTGCACTGGCTGGGCGTGGCGGCTTCGCGCGGCATGCCGGAGGCGATGTTCGTGCTGGCGAACATGCTGCTGGACGGGCAGGGCGTGCCGCGCGACGAAGCGGAGGCGCGGCGCTGGCTGGAGGCGGCGGCGGAGCTGGATTATCCGGAGGCGTGGCAGCAGTTGGCGCTATTGGAACCCGATCCGGTCAAGGCGGCCCAGTTGATGCGCAGGGCGGCGCATGCGTTGACGCACCGGGGTGAGGGGAAGCGGTAGCGGGGTTCGTTCGTCGCCCCGCCACCAACTACATCAGTGCAGCGACCCCTTCTCCACCTGCACCAGCACGAACGGGCTCACCACCGACGCCCACAGCGTCGCATCCGATTCGGTCCATGACAGCGCCTGCTGGTCGCTGACGCGCGCTACCGTCCCCGCCGCCATCCACTTCGCAATGCTCTCCTTGTCGTCGTGCGCAATGCGCAGCGCCACGTCGATCAAATCCAGCTCCGCGCTCACGAAAATCACCGAGCCGCTGGCGAAATGGCGCTCCAGTTCGCTCCATTTCACACGGCCGGTTTCGCGGTTGATCTTGTCGTGCAGCTCGATGTCTTTTTCTGGGTTCGTCTTCATAGGTTCTACGTCTTCAAATGATCTCGACCGCCGGGTGCGGCGAACCCGCCCATGTTAACCGATAGGTCTGGGCCTTGCGTACATTCCCCACCAGCGCGGGGCGGAAGCAGGCGAGGTTGATGCCGCCAGGATGGCGCACGCTCGGATAGATGATGCCCATCGAGCCGGCCTCCAGCAACTGGCTGGCCAGGGCCTGCGAGGCGATATAGCTGCCTGGGTCGAGGCAGGCTTGATGCGCCTCGACGCCGCGCAAGTCGTGGAAGGTAGCGGAAAAATCGGCCAGTAGCGACCGGTAGGTGACGCTGTCGTCGAAGCGCTTGATTTCCTGGTATTCGACGGTCTTGTGGAAGATGACTTCGCACAGCGCCGTCTCGGCCGCGAAGGCGCAATACCAGGCGCCGCGCTCGCCGTCGTTGAAACGGCTGCCTTCCGGGCGGGCATAGGTATAGGCGGCGTTGATGATACGGAAGTTCGGCACGCCGAACACGAGTTCGTCCATGCCGATGCCGGGCAACAGGCCGGACTCGCCGCGCAGGCGCTCGTTGGTGGCGTTGTCGAGGTCGAACAGGTCGCGCAGGATGTCGTTGTTCTCGGCCAGCGGCGCGAGGACGGAATCCTCGACGTCGGCGAAGCGCGACGGGATCAGGCGGCAAGTATCGATCTGGCGCAGCTGGGTCAGTTTATGCGCTACCTTCAAGATCAGAGGCCTCCGCGGCGCGCGTCCAGCAATTTGCGCACGGTCTGCATGGCGATCAGGCCGCCGCCCAGCATATAGGCGAGCGGCGTGCGGCCGGCGAAGACGGGATTGGTGTTCGGGAGGTGGATCCATTCGTCGGCAAGCTTGTCGCCGTAGAGGATGTGCAGGGCCTTGTAGATGCCCAGCAGGTAGGACACGCGGGTAATGCGGTCGACTTCGAGCACCCTGTCGGGATGCTTCTTCCAGTCGTAATACGACGAGGACGAGAGGCCGCCGAGCAGCTCGCGCGCATCGTCGTCGCGCACGCCCCAGGCGGATGCCAGCTTGAAAAAGCCTTTCAATGCCGAGCTGGAAAGCCGCTCGCGCTCGCTGCGCGAATTGAGGTCGACCAGTACCGCCGTTTCAAACCGGCTCTTCGGGTAGCAGTAGGCTAGGCTCATGGAATCCTCCGTAATTGGATTCTTTATACTCCGATTTCGGAAGAGTGGCAACTACCGGTTGTCATGTGGGGAGTCCCGTGACAGAATTATTAATCTTGCAAATTGGAAAGGCTTAGGAAAGGATCAACCAATGCGCCTGCGTTTGCTGTCTGTTGTTTCTGTATGTCTGATGCTGATTGCCGCCACGGCCGCCGGCGCGCGCGAATCGAATGGCGACCTGAAAAAACAGGTCATGGATGCCGAACGCGCTTTCGCCGCGACCATGAAAACCCGCGACCTCGACGGTTTTGCCCGGTTCCTGGCCGATGAGGCGGTTTTCATGTCGGCGCAGGGCAACCTGCGCGGCAAGGGCGCGATCGTCAAGGGCTGGCGCCAGTTCTACACCGGGCCGCAGGCGCCGTTCTCGTGGGAGCCGGAAGAAGTCGAAGTGGTGGAGTCGGGCACGCTGGCGTATAGCGGCGGGCCGGTACTCGATGCCGCGGGCAAGCGCATCGGGCGCTTCAATTCGATCTGGCGATTGAAGGCGCCGGGACAATGGGAAGTGGTATTCGACCGCGGCTCGGATTTCGGCCCGCCGCCGCCGAAAAAATAATGAAGGGCGGGCCCGCGCCCGCCATCCGATTTACACGGATTCCGCGTGTTCCACCAATAGCTGAACCTTGGTGACGCCGTTGTATTCATTCGCATCGAGCCTGAACGCCACCCGCGCCCGGTCCGCCAGACTGTCGGTATGCCCGAACCAGATCGCGTCGTAGCGGCGGCCGTTCTTTTCCAGCAGCAGTTTCAGGTGCCGCTCTTTCAGGATACGCTGGCTGACCACGCGGAATTCGTCGCAGAACACCGGCGGCGCAAAGCCCTGGCCCCAGACTTGATTATCCATCTGCTCGATGAACTGGGTCGAGTAATACTCGTCCTCGAGCGGCCCGTCGGTCTCGACGATGCGCTCGAGCTGGGCCGCGCTCAGCCAGGCATTGCCGACCGCTTCGAAGGCCTGCGAAAAGGTGTCGAAATGGTCGGCCCGGATGGTGAGACCTGCCGCCATCGCATGCCCGCCGAACTTGTCGATCAGCCCTGGCACGCGTTTGGACACGAGGTCGAGCGCATCGCGCAGGTGGAAGCCCGGGATCGAACGGCCCGAACCTTTTATCCAGCCGTCCATGCCCGGTGCGAAGGTGATCGTCGGCCGGAAGAATTTTTCTTTCAGGCGCGACGCGACGATGCCGATCACGCCCTGGTGCCAGCCCGCGTCGAACACGCTGATGGTGCTGCTGCTGGCCGGCTCGAAGCTGTCCAGGTGCAGCAGGGCGGTGTCCTGCATGTCCGCTTCGATTTCGCGGCGCTTGAGGTTGATGTCGTTGAGCTGCTGGGCGATGGCCCAGGCGCGGCCCGGGTCGTCGGTGACCAGGCATTCGATCCCGAGCGACATGTCCTCCAGTCGGCCGGCGGCATTCAGGCGCGGGCCGAGCGCAAAGCCCAGGTCGAACGGCGAGGCGCAGCGCGCTTCGCGGCCCGCCACCCGGAACAGGGCCGCCACGCCGGCATGCATGCGGCCCGCACGCATGCGCTTGATGCCCTGCGCGACCAGGATGCGGTTGTTGGCGTCCAGCCGCACCACGTCGGCCACCGTGCCCAGCGCCACCAGGTCGAGCAGGCTGTCGAGCTTGGGCTGGGTCCCTGCATCGAACACGCCGCGCTTGCGTAATTCGGCGCGCAGCGCCAGCAGTACGTAGAACACCACGCCCACGCCGGCCAGGTGCTTGCTCGGGAAGCCGCATTCGGGCTGGTTCGGATTGACGATCACGCGCGCCGGCGGCAGGGCGTCGCCCGGCAGGTGATGGTCGGTGACGACCACTTCGATGCCGCGCCGGTTTGCCTCCAGCACGCCGTCGATGCTGGCGATGCCGTTGTCCACGGTGATGATGATGTCGGGCGCCTTTTCGCGCGCCGTGAGTTCGACGATTTCCGGGGTCAGGCCGTAGCCGTACTCGAAGCGGTTCGGCACGATGTAGTCGACGTTCGCGCCCATCATGCGCAGGCCGCGCAGGGCGACCGCGCAGGCCGTGGCGCCGTCGCAGTCGTAGTCGGCGACGATGGTCATGCGTTTGCCCGCTGCGATGGCGTCGGCCAGGAACCCGGCTGCTGCATCGATCTGCATCAGCGCGCCGGGCGGCACCAGGGCCGTCAGCTCGCTCGAGAGCTCGCGCGCGTCGACCAGGCCGCGCGAGGCGTAGATGCGCGCCAGCACCGGGTGCACGCCGCCCTGGCGCAGCATCTCGGAGGTGCGGAATGGGCAGGGGCGGGTGGTGATGCGGGTCATGGTGCCGGTGTTGGTACTTTTGTCGAGGCTTGCAGGGTTCAAATCAGTCGATCCAGGGTCGGCCGGCGCCAGAACTTGCGTTGGGCCATGGCGGTGGTAGTGAATTCGGCAAGGGCGTCGCGGTGGCTCAGTACCAGCTGCAGGCGCTTGACGCGGCCCCGCACCAATGCCGCATGCAGGGGAGTGAACAGCTTGTCTTCCAGGTGCTGGACCTGCTGCAGCCAGGCGCCCCAGTCGGCGGCGATCGCCGCGTCGGCCAGGCTGCCGACGTAGAGCAGGCCGTCCTGCGCCAGCGCGCCTTCGATGTCGTCCAGCGCGTCGGTCTTGCGGTTCGACAGCGCCCGGATCCAGCCCGGCGCATCGACGCTGGTGATGTTCGCGGCCGGATGCGTGCCCGCGGCTGCGGCGCCCCACAGCCAGAAGGCGTTCACGGCCGGCAGGCGCTTCGCCTCGCGCGCGGCGTTCACCGGATGGGTGTACCAGGCCATCTGCACTTCGTTCTGCAGCTTGCGGTAGGCCAGCGCGCGCGGACCGCGCGGCACGAAGTCGGTCAGGTCCATGCCCACCACGGTGTCCGGGGTGGCGGTCTCGATATGCGCCCAGTCGTCGGCGCGCAGGAACCAGGTCTGGGCGTCGCCATAGCGCAGGGGACGGCCAATTTCCTCGCACAGCGGCTGCGCCGCCTCGAACAGGGCGCGGCCTTCTTCGTCGCTCAAGGCCAGGTGGCGCAGGTCGGCCATCATCGAATGGCTGCGCGCGATCTGCACGTGGGCCGGGTTGACGATGAACCAGGTGCCGTTTTCCGGATCGAGCCCGAAGCCGCGCATGGCCGCGGCGGCAAAGGCCGGCTGCCCATCCTGGGCCAGGCCAAGCGAGCGGGACAGCCATTGCTCGTGCGGCAAGGCGCGTGCGGTATCCACCGCCGCGCTGCGCTCGTGCGAACTGGTGCGGGTGAGCAGGGAGGCCAGCATCGGGGTCTGCAAGGCTCGCACCAGGTCGGGCGCGAATTCGGGAAGCGGGAGCAGGTGGGGCAGGACAAGCGTTATGTGGGACATACCGCCATTTTAAGGCAAATACGCGCATCGCGACGGCGGTGCAGCGGCCCGGCGCGGCCCGGCGAGAGGCCGGGCACACGTTTTTGCGACAGGAAGCGCCGATGTCTGGCAAACTGTCGGGTTGGCAAACCAACAACCGGATTTCATGAGCATCACCCACAAGCTGCCCTACGAGTGGCAGGTCGGCCTGCGCTACACCCGCGCGGGCAAGCGCAGCGGGCGCAACAGCTTCATTTCCTTCATTTCGATGGCCTCGGTGGCCGGGATCGCGCTCGGCGCGGCCGCCCTGATCATCGTGCTGTCCGTGATGAACGGCTTCCAGAAGGAAGTGACGGCCCGCATGCTGTCGGTGCTGGCCCATGTGGAAGTATTCGACGCCAGCGGCGCCATGCCGGGCTGGCGCGCATCGAGCCAGGAAGCCCTGCGCAACCCGGAAGTGCGCGCCGCTGCGCCGTTTGTCGAGACCCAGGCCATGCTGCTCAGCGAGGGCGTGATGAAGCCGGTGCTGCTGCGCGGCGTCGACCCGGTCCAGGAAACCACCGTGTCGGACGTGGCGAAACACATGCGCGAAGGCCGCTTCGACGTCATCGCGCCGGGCTCCTACAACATCATCATCGGCCGCGCACTGGCGAAATCGCTCGACGTGGGCGTGGGCGACCGCATCACGCTGCTCATGGCCTCGAGCGGCGGCGGCGTGCCCGGCCAGGCGGCAAGCACCATGCCGCGCACGCGGCCTCTCACCGTGGCCGGCATCTTCGAGGCCGGCCATTTCGAGTTCGACTCGACGCTTGCTTTCGCCAACATCCAGGATGCGCAGGAGCTGGCCGGCGTAACCGCCCCAGGCGGCCTGCGCCTGCGCCTGGCCGACATGCAGCGCGCGCCCCAGGTCGCCAGCGAGCTCCAGGCCAGCATGACGGGCGAGCTGTTCATCCGCGACTGGTCGAAGGTCAATGCGATGTGGTTCGCCGCCGTGGAATCGCAAAAGCGCATGATGTTCATCATCCTGACCATGATCGTGGCGGTGGCCGCCTTCAACCTGGTCTCGACCCTGGTGATGACGGTGCGCGACAAGCAGTCGGACATCGCGATCCTGCGCACCCTGGGCGCCTCGCCGCGCTCGATCATGACCATCTTCATGGTGCAGGGCACACTGGTGGGCGTGCTGGGCGCGCTGATGGGCGTGGGGCTGGGCGTGCTGGTGGCCCTGAATATCGACGTGATCGTGCCCTTCATCGAGCGCAGCTTCAAGGTGCAGTTCCTGTCGCAGGAGGTCTACCTGATCAGCGAGATCCCGTCCGAACTGCGCTGGGGCGACGTCGGCTGGATCGGCGGCGTGGCCGTGCTGCTGGCCTTCCTGGCCACGCTCTACCCGAGCTGGTCGGCTTCGCGCACCAGGCCGGCGGAGGCGCTGCGCTATGAATGAGCTCCCGAAGACCCCTGTCGCGGACCCGGCTTGTATGGCACACTGCGGCCTCGAAAACCAAGGCTGCACAGCATGAGTATCACCCAGAACCTGCCCTATGAATGGCTGGTCGGCCTGCGCTACACGCGCGCCGGCAAGCGCAGTGGCCGCAACAGCTTCATTTCCTTCATCTCCCTGATTTCCGTGTCCGGCATCGCCTTGGGCGTGGCCGCCCTGATCATCGTGCTGTCGGTGATGAACGGCTTCCAGAAAGAAGTCACCGACCGCATGCTGTCGGTGCTGGCCCACATCGAGGTGTTCGACAACCGCGGCAGCATGCCGGACTGGCGCGAGGCCGCGCAGGCGGCCGCCCGCAACCCGGCCGTGCGCGGCGCCGCGCCTTTTGTGGAGACCCAGGGCATGCTGGTCGGCGAAGGCGTGATGCGGCCCTCCGTCATCCGCGGCATCCTGCCCGGCCAGGAAGCGCAGGTATCCAGTATCGGCAAGCAGATCAAGGCCGGCAGCCTCGATGCCTTGAAGCCCGGCTCGTTCAACATCGTGCTGGGCTATGCGCTGGCGCGCGCGCTGAACGTGGGCATCGGCGACAAGGTGACCATGCTGCTGGCCAAGGGCCAGGTGACGCCGGCCGGCCTGCTGCCGCGCAGCCGCAGCTTTACGGTCGCCGGTATCTTTGAGGCTGGCCATTTCGAATTCGATGCGGCCCTGTCGTTCGTGCACATCGAGGATGCCGAGCGCATGGAGCGGCTGGACGCGCCGATGGGCCTGCGCCTGCGAATCGAGGACATGCACGAGGCGCCGGTCGTGGCCGCGGAGCTCAAGAAGAGCATGCCGGGCGACCTGGAAATGCGCGACTGGTCCAGGCTCAATGCCAACTGGTTCGCTGCCGTACAGACCGAAAAGAAGATGATGTTCATCATCCTCACCCTGATCATCGCGGTGGCCGCCTTCAACCTGGTGTCGACGCTGGTGATGACCGTGACCGACAAGCAGGCCGACATCGCCATCCTGCGCACCCTGGGCGCCTCGCCGCGCTCGATCATGAAGATCTTCATGGTGCAGGGCGCGCTGGTGGGCATCCTCGGCACCTTGCTGGGCGTCGGCGGGGGCGTGCTGGTGGCCCTGAACATCGATACCATCGTCCCGTTTATTGAACATTTGTTGGGAGTGCAGTTCTTGTCGAAAGATATCTACCTGATCAGCGCCGTGCCGTCCGAGCTGCGCTGGCCGGACGTGGCCAGGATTGGCGGCGTCTCGGTGCTGCTGGCGTTTGCGGCGACCATCTATCCCAGCTGGTCGGCTTCGCGTGTGAAACCGGCGGAGGCCCTGCGTTATGAATAATTCTCCTGTGCTGTCCTGCCGCGGCCTCGGTAAAACCTTCAAGCAGGGCGACTACACGGTCAAGGTGCTGGACGGGATCGACTTCGAGATCCACCGCGGCGAGCGGGTCGCCATCGTCGGCGCCTCGGGCTCGGGCAAGTCGACTCTGCTGCACCTGCTGGGCGGGCTTGACACCCCATCGACCGGCGCCGTCACCCTGCTGGGCGAAGACTTCGCCACGCTGTCGGAGACCCGCCGCGGCGACCTGCGCAACTCCTCGCTGGGCTTCGTCTACCAGTTCCACCACCTGCTGCCTGAATTCTCGGCGCTGGACAACGTCATGATGCCGCTGATGATCCGCCGCGAAGCGCGCGAGTCGGCGCTGCAGAAGGCCGAGGCGATTTTGAAACGAGTGAACCTCGGCAAGCGCGTGGTGCATCGTCCGGGCGAACTGTCCGGCGGCGAGCGCCAGCGCGTGGCCCTGGCGCGCGCCCTGGTGACCCAGCCGGCCTGCGTGCTGGCCGACGAGCCCACCGGTAACCTCGACCACAGCACCGCCCAGACCATTTTCGACCTGATGCTGGAGCTCTCGCGCACCCTCGGCACGGCCTTCGTCATCGTCACCCACGACATGGAACTGGCGCGCCGCTGCGACCGCGTGCTGCGCCTGACCGAACACGGGCTGCAGCCGGCCGAGGCCTGAACCATGTGGATCGACACCCACTGCCACCTCGATGCCCGTGAATTCGGCGCGCAGTCGCTGGATGTGGCGGCGCAGGCGGCAAGGGCTGGGGTGTCGGTGATCGTGGCGATGGCGGTCGAGCGCGGCAATTTCGGCGCCGTCGCCGATCTCGCAGCCAGGGCCCCGAACGTCAGCTATGCGCTCGGCATACACCCGATCTGCGTGCCCCAGGCCCGGGACGAAGACCTCGAGGTGCTGCGCGCGGCGGTGGAGGCGGCAATGAAGGACCCGCGCTTTGTGGGCATCGGCGAGATCGGCCTGGATTACTTCATTCCGCTGCTGTGCGAGCCAGACATGCGCGAGAAGCAGGAGCGTTTTTTTCGCGCCCAGCTGCGCATCGCCCGCGACTTCGATTTGCCCGTGATGACCCACGTGCGGCGCTCGCAGGACCAGGTGCTCAAGCACCTGCGCCAGATCCGCCCACCAGGCGGCATCGCCCACGCCTTCAACGGCAGCTTCCAGCAGGCCTCGAACTTCATCGACCTGGGCCTGCACCTGGGCTTCGGCGGCGCCATGACCTTTACCCGCGCCCTCCAGATCCGCCGCCTGGCCACCGAGCTGCCCCTGGACGCCATCGTGCTGGAGACGGATTCGCCGGACATCGCGCCGAGCTGGATTCACCCGGGCCGGAACACCCCCGACCAGCTGCCGCGCATCGGCGCCGCCCTGGCCGAACTGCGCGGGATCGGCGAAGCCGAGTTGCGCGAGGCCGTGCACCGCAATTGCCTCGCTGCGATTCCGCGGCTGGCATCCTTCCCGGGGCTGTCGCCCGGCTGACCGCTTCCCGACCGTCCACCCGCCGGGAAGTTCGTTTTTCTTGATGACGGGCCGCAATGCCCGCGCTCTTCCGTTCTGCCAATATGCATTCTTCGCTGCGACGGCAGCCACGAGAACCGGGAGACGGACTTGGACAGTGCGAGCGAATTCCTGCGGATGCTGAGGCACGAGAAATCGCTGACGAGCGCCCATCGGCCCATCCGGCTGCGCCTAGGCCACGCCGACCACCTCTCCGACGAACTGCTGCTGCCCCAGCGCGTGCAGGGCCATGAATCCGTCTGCGGCGGATTCGAATATGTCATTACCTGCGTCGCCGAAACCCCACGCATCCCGCTCAAGGAACTCATCGCGCTTCCCGCCGAACTCCAGCTGGTGACCGACCGCGGCCAGCTGCGCAGCATCTGCGGCATCGTGGCCGAGGCTAGAGCCGGCGACCATGACGGCGGCCTGGCCGTCTACCAGCTCGTCATGCGCGACGCGCTGGCGGTCATGGAAAAGCGCGTCAACAGCCGGGTGTTCCGCTACCAGAACGAACTGGAGATCGTGCAGGTCCTGTTCGACGAGTGGCGCCAATCGAACAGCGTCATGGCCAGCGCCTTCGACTACGAACTCGACCCGCTGTTCGACATGCGCCAGTTCCCGCCGCGCGAACAGACCATGCAATACAACGAGTCCGACGCGTCCTTCGTGCGGCGCCTGCTCAAGCGGCGCGGCATCGCCTGGACCTTCCGTCCCGGCCGTGCCCGCGCCGGCGCCGCGGAGCAGGAATCCGACGACACCCCCGTCCACACCCTGGTGATGTTCTCCGACGGCGCCTCGCTGCCGCGCAGCGCCGCCGGCAGCGTGCGCTACCACCGCATTGACGCCACCGAAGAACGCGACACCATCGTGTCCTGGTGCGCCGCGCGCCGCCTGCAGCCGGGCAGCATCACCCGCCACAGCTGGGACTACCGCAACCCCCTGGGTGCCCAGTTCATGACCACCACCGCGCGCGGCATGGCCGACCAGGGCCGCAGCGGCAATGCGCTGGCCGCCACTCTCGACGACTACCTGGTCGAGATCCCGCACGCCGGCAACGACGTCGAAGACCACTGGCGCCTCGGCCAGGTGCGCATGAACCGCCACGAATTCGACACCAAGTGCTTCCACGGCGAAGGCAGCGTGCGCGACCTGTGCGCGGGCGAATACTTCACCCTCACGGGCCATCCCGAGATCGACAGCCACACGGAATCCGAGCGCGATTTCGTCGTTACCGCGGTGTGGATGGAAGCCGAGAACAACCTGCCGGCGGACCTCTCGAGCCGGGTGCGCCGCCTGATGGGGCCCTACAGCCCGGACCGCGCCATGCTGGCCCCGAACGAGCAGCCGGTGGCCGGCGACGGCGTGCGCGTGCGGATGCGCTTCGACGCCGTACGCCGCGGCATCCCGCTGGTGCCGGCCTTCGATCCGCGGGTCGACCTGCCGCACCCGGAGCTGCAAAGCGCCATCGTTACCGGGCCGCCGGGCGAGGAAGTGCATTGCGATTCGCTGGGGCGGGTCAAGATCCGCTTTCCCGGCATGCGCGCGGCCGACCACAAGCATGCGCATGGGGCGGGGGTGTCGGATACGCCGGCAGATTCGGCTTGGGTGCGGGTGTCGTCGAGCTGGGCCGGTAATGGGCCCGGGAGCCGCCAGCAATGCGGCGCGCTCGGCCTGCCACGCGTGGGCACCGAAGTCCTGGTGGCCTTCATGGGCGGCGACCCGGACCGGCCCGTCATCCTGTCGCAGCTGTTCAACCAGCGCGCGCAGCCGCCGGCGCTGGGCGGCGAGGGCGAGCTGCCCGGCAACCGCTATCTGTCAGGCCTGCGCAGCCGCGAGGTCGGCGCCGGCCGCGCCGGGCAACTCATGTTCGACGATACCCCCGCCGAAATCGGCGTCCAGCTCGCGAGCGAGCACGGCGCATCGAGCCTGAACCTCGGCTGGCTGGCCCAGCCGCGCACGAATGGCAAGGCCGGGGCGCGCGGCGAGGGCGCCGAACTGCGCAGCGACGAGGCCGTCGCACTGCGCGGCGGGAAGGGCGTCCTGATCAGCGCCGGCGGAAAGGACAACGAAGGCGCCGGGCAACTGGAGCGCGAGGGCCTGGTCGGCATAGGTGAACTCATGCAGGGCGTGCTCGACGAATTGGGCCGGCTGGCGACCGAGCACGGCGAAGACGAGCAGGCCAAGCCCCGGCTGGCCGAGCTGAACAATAAACTGCGGCGCTGGCACGCCGGCTCCAACGTGGCCCCGGGCGGCGCCGACGGCGGCGCGCCGCTGGTTGCGGCAACCGGTCCCGCCGGCATCATCCTGGGTAGCGAAGACAGCATCGCCCTCGGCGCCCAGCAAAAGATCGACGTGGTATCCGCCGGCGATACCGAGGTGGCCGCCGGCCGCAGCCTGTTCCTCCGGGCCTCGCGCGCCATGAGCCTGTTTGCCTACGAGCTGGGCCTGCGCCTGATCGCAGGGCGCGGCAACGTGGTGGTACAGACCCATCGCGGCGACGTCGAGATCAAGTCGGCCGGCCGTATCAGCCTGGTCGCAGCAGGCGGCATTGAGCTCGAAGCCTCCAGCGTCAAGATCGTGTCGCAAGGCACCCAGACCAACTGGGACGCCGGCACCATCACCCACCAGTCCACCAACCGCCATGTGGTCAAGGCCGCGACGATCGAGCATGTGGTCGGCGGCGGAGGCGCGCCGGTCGGTTTGTCGCTGCCCACCACGGAACTCGAAACCGACGAGCGCGTCATCGTGCTCGACCGCCAGACCGGCATGCCCGCCAAGGGCCGGCGCTACATCGCGCGCCACGAAGACGGCACCACCATCGAAGGCGTGACCGACGACGAAGGGCGCACCGACGTCCTTCACACCTATGCGATGGGCGACATCGAAGTTCGCCTGCTGCCGGACGACGACAACGATCCTCCCGGTGCAGGCCAGGCATGAGCGAGCCGACCCGCCCCATCCACCAGCCGAGAGTCGACCCCGATGGCAGCCTGGTGGCACATACGGTTGCGACGCCGACTTCATTCAAGGTGCGCGCGCGCGTCACGGTTGGGTCGCGCAAGGTGATTCCGGTGATTTTCGTGCCGGGGATGATGGGTACGAATTTGCGCGCCCGCAGCGACCTGAAGCCCGGTCCCAACAACGCGCTGCAACCTGGCGAACCTGCATGGCGCCCGCCTGGCGGGGCGCTGGACGGGTATCGCGAGGCCAGGAAATGGTCGCGCCGCGACCCTGTGCAACGGCAACGCATTCTCGATGCTGGAATTCTCGAGGTCGACGATGGTGGTGACCTGGACTATCCGGCCTGCGCCCTGGACGATTCAGTCATGCGTGAACGCGGATGGGGCGAAATCCATGCAGCATCCTACGGCAAGCTTCTCAGCGGATTGCAGCGCCATCTCGACAAAACCTACTGGCGTTCACCTCAGGGAGTATATGAAGTAAGACCATCCTGGCGCCAGGTCATGCAGTATGATCCAAAGCGCTGGGGCGTACGCAATATTGCCCGAGTCACCGAACCGGAGCTAAAAAAATACGCCGAGTATCAGTACCCCGTCTACGCCTTTGGCTACAACTGGCTGGACTCGTGCGAACTCTCCGCCGTGGCCCTGCGTCAGCGTATCAACAAGATCAAGAAATTTTGGACTGATCGAAAGCACGATTGTCGGCAGGTGATATTGGTAACCCATTCCATGGGAGGGCTAGTGGCGCGCGCATGCGCCAGGCAAAGCCCGCCGGGGGATGGAAGCGCACCAGATATCGCCGGCATTGTTCATGGTGTCATGCCGGCATTGGGCGCTCCGGTCGCTTATCGCCGAATTGCGTGCGGCACCGAAGGGGGAAATTTCGCTAACGGACTCACCGACAATATCCGGGCATCGAAATTTGCGGAGATCGCGGGTGATACGAGTGCTGAAACGACACCGGTGATGGCGCTGTCAAGCGGGGTTCTGCAGCTGCTTCCAAACCACCTTTATCCGAAACCGTGGCTGACGATTAAAACAGTGCGAACTGTGAACAAGAATGACGAAGTGCGCGACTTGATAGAGCTGCCCGTCGGTAATCCGTACGACTTCTACCGCGACATGCAGTCATGGTACCGCATGATCGATCCCGCGCTTGCCGACCCCTCCGGCAAGTATGCCAAATCAAAGAACGGTGTCCGGCAAGCGATTCTGAAGAGCATCGATGCGGCTGAGCGCTTTCACACGCAAACCCTGACGGTGGGCGGAAGCGGCAAGGAAACCGGCAAACCATACTACCACCCGAATACCTACACATTTCACGGCAGCGATCGTTCGCTCAAGACGTACGGCCAGATTCGATGGGTCGCGCGCGAGTCCCGCAATAATTCGATTGCATTGACGAAAGGCAGCGTGAATTCGGGGAAGCTGATTGCCCTCGGCGAGGACGGGTCGCGGGAAGTCGAGATCGATCAAGTCCTGCGCCTGCGCTTCAAAGTCTGGCCGCAGGATGCTCACGGTGATGAAACAGTACCGGTGCAATCGGGCGCAGGGCCAGAGTCGCATGTGCGCCAGGTCTTTTCTGCAGACGGGTTTCGCCACCAGGAGAGCTTCGAGCATGAAGACATGCTCGTCTTGACACGTCATCTCATCGTCAAGATTGTGCAGGATGTGCAATGAAGTGGCCTGGCAGCCGGAAAGCACGATGGACTGCAGGACTTCTGGCGTTGGTAATGACGTTTGTATCCGTTCTCGCAAGTTCGATGCAAGCGGTTCAAGACAGGCAAAAGGTCGCGCAAATGACGAAGAAGATGAAAACAGTGTGTCTGGGGCGGTTTCTGATTGATCTTCCGGCCGAAGCGCAGGTGAGTATCGGACGCGGTTTTGTCGGAGGTTACGACATTTCGAGCACGGCCGACGAAACAGACGAGGAGTTTGCAGCTCGTCTTCGCCAAACTGAGACCCATCTGAAGGAACAGCAGGGAGAAAACGGTCGTCCAAGCCTTGAATCCGTAAAACAGCTCGCGATCGGAACGGCGCAAGGAAAAATATTCGTCTATAACCGCCAGCGCACCAAGGTTCCTGAAGGTGACCGTATGACCATCAGCGAGACGGTCAGTGCTCGCAGCATGCTACGGCTTCCCGGAGTAAGCATCACTGCCAATGTCGACTGGATCGATCCGGATCAGGTAGGCGATCTGGCGCGTCTCTTGGCCCAGGTCGCCCCGATCGAGGCCGAACAGGTGCCGCGCCAGCCCGGATTTTGTTTTGACCGTGCCATCGTGTTGGACCCATACGAACATCTGGGTACCGAGAGTCTGGTGCTGTTTGCTGGATTACCGGGTCATGCGGACGTCAACATCGTCTTTTCGTCAATGTCACGAATGGTCTCAGCGCCTGGGCTATTGGAGCGTAATGCGAAAGCGGCTGAAAGAGAGCCGATCTATATGCGGCTTGCATTCACGACCTTGCGAGAAAGTGAACGTGCAATAAACGGCCTGGAAGGCCAGGAGCTTGTGCTGCGCGTACGTGAACCGAACCTTACGACCGGATATTCATTTCAATGGGAGATGGCTGGCAAGCTAAAGGACATCTACGCTCCGCTCCTGACCCTGGAGCTTGACTCGGGCACGAATCCCATTAGTGGCGGCAAACCGGTGCAGTCGACGCTATCGGAAGAAGCACTCTTCGAGTTATGGGAACGCATCGCCGGTAGTATCAGACCCAGACCAACTGAAGATTCCCAGGCCGCGGCGCCAAAGCCAGTCGTGACGGCGCTGGGAACGACTGCCTTTTCGGGGGAAGCTTGTCCACACACCGGATGGTGGCAATGCTGCGACGGCGGAAGCGGCATGGATGTCCTGGGCGGACAGCGCCAGTATCTCCGCGCCGGACAGCACATGCCGCAAGCGCTGTTGCTGCCACCCCAGACGCTCTGGGAACGATTGCGCGGTGTACAACCGAGTTACGAAAGTAGCAGCCCGACCATGTGGAAGTTGGCCGATAAACGCAGCACCGCGCGATTGCCACCGTCTCCAATGCTGGCGCACGCGATGACTGGGTCGGAAAGCGGGAGTGTGCCTGCCGGCGTCGTGCCATATGGATTGTCCCAAGCACTCATCGGCAGCGTTGCGAAGACGGGTACGACCTGTCCTGCGTCCGGTTGGTGGCGTTGCGAGGACAGTCACGCACTCGATGGGACACGATGGTTCGCCGCGGGAAGTCTGCTTCCGCCAGCTACCTTTCGGGCGCCGGTGCCGCTGAAAGGAACTTCCCATCCCGAACACATCCATCGGCGCAGCGCGTGGCAACTGGTACGACACGAACAGAACGGCGACGAAGGCGCATACCGCGCAGACGACGCCGCAACGCGCAACGCGTAGCGAAGTAATTCGGAGCCGCGCCTGTACAAGAGGTGAGGGACGGCGGAAATGGACGAATGCCTGTTTGCACGTACCGATTTCGAGGAGCGGAAATGCACCGGATTCTCCGTAGGAAGATGGTGAGAGTATCGATCGGAATCGCCTGTGCAGCCTTGGCCGCCACTTGGGCCGCGGGTCAAATGCTGGATAAGCATGAGGCGACGCCCCTGGAGGTACAAAAGCTGGCCGGAGCGACCGGGAAAATGAAGTCGGCCTGTGTCGGCAGGTTCCTCATTGACCTACCTGATGCAGCACAGGTGGAGCTTTCCCAGGCTCGCATTGATGGCTTTGAGATCGCGGCTTTCATTGAAAGCACCGGCGAGTTTCAAAAGCGCCTCGCCGAACGAGAGGCGCAGATCAAGGCCAAACCCGACCGGCTTGGCGGTAACAGAAATCTTGAATCGGCAAAAGACGTAAGGACCGACAGCGGTGTTGTCGGAAAAATATTTGTTCACAGCCGCGCTGTGACGGAAGGCACTGCAACGAATGGTCTGCAACTTGAGCGCTACCGGTATGAAGGTGTTGCGGCTGAGGCGCTTGTACACGTCTCCGGAATCAGTATCGACCTTGCGGCCGACGATTACTACCCTGACCAGGTTGACAAGCTCGCAAGGCTTGTCGTGCAGCTGGCTCCAAACCCGAGGAACGACATTCCCATGGAGCCCGGTTTTTGCGTCGGTCGCGCTTATTTCCGCGGTCTGCTCACGGCCAATCAGGGCGAACGAGTAATGATGTTGGCTCGCTTGCCAAGCCACCCCGATATTGAACTCATGCTGACGTTGTCAGCCGGACTCAAGCCCGATGAGCATGGCCTTCTGGCCAGGTCAAAGTCCGCGCTTGGTCGGCTGTCCATTGGCGAAAGAATGCGCATTTCGAATTTACGGGCGGCGCCGCGGCAAATTAACGGCGTGGCCGGCGAAGAATTACTTGAATCGGTTGTCGAGGAAAACAAGGCGCGTGTACACAGCTTCTGGTGGGAAGTAAGCGGAAGAGAGGACGATGTGCTCATTCCCCATCTTGTTTTCAGGATGAGCACGGGCACCGGCACTGCCGGAACGGTTCCATCTTCATTATCGGACGGCGCCGCACTTGACCTATGGGATAGGATCACGTCCAGCATTCGCTTGCACGCAGCAACACCGCAACGGATGGGCCAGCTAGAGCGGCCGCCAACCCAGTTCGGGAAATAGGGCAGCGCCGGAAAGCAGCGCCCGACCGCCCATTTGCCCATGCGCTGCGCCACCCTCGCATTCCTGACCGGCACCTGCATGCTCCAGATGGCCGCCTCGCTGCCATCGCCAAAAGCAATCCTCGCGGCAAGCGCCATCGCCTTTCTCCTGTCCGCCCTCAAACGCCGCATCACCAGCCTGCTTGCCGCCGGACTGCTCGGCGCTGCCTGGGCCGCATTCATTGCAACGCTGGCACTCGCCGACGGGCTGCCGCGCGCGCTCGAAGGCAAGGACGTCGAGCTCATCGGCACGGTCGCCAGCCTGCCGCACGCCTTCGACGGCGGCACGCGCTTCAATTTCCAGGTCGAGCAGGTCGTCACGCCGAACGCGGCGATCCCCAAGCGTATCGCCCTGTCGTGGTACGGCCGGATGGCGGCGCCAGCCGGAGGCGCGCAGGTCGAACCGGGCGAACGCTGGCGCCTCGTGGTGCGGCTGCAGCGCCCGCATGGAAACGCCAATCCGCACGGCTTCGACTACGAGGCCTGGCTGCTGGAGCAGGGCGTGCGCGCGACCGGTTATGTGCGTCCCGCAGGGAGCAAAAACCAGCGCCTCGCCGGCTTCGTGCCTTCCGCCAGCCATGTTGTCGAGCGTGCCCGCGCATCGTTGCGGCGCCACATCCTCGCGCAGCTCGAGGGCAAGCGCTACGCCGGTGTCATTGTCGCGCTGGTCATCGGCGACCAGCGCGGCATCGACCAGTCGGATTGGGACGTCTTCAACCGCACCGGCATCAGCCACCTGGTGTCGATTTCGGGCCTGCACGTGACCATGGTGGCGGGATTGGCGGCATGGGCGATGTCGTGGCTGTGGCGCCGCTCCTTCTTCATCGAGGGCGCGGCGCTGCCGCTGGCGCTGCCGGCGCAAAAGGCCGCGGCCCTGGCCGGTGCGTTCACCGCGCTGCTGTATGTGCTGCTGGCCGGCTTCGGCGTCCCGGCCCAGCGCACCTTCTACATGCTGGCGGCCGTCGCCGTCGCGCTCTGGAGCGGCCGGGTGGCGGCGCTGTCGCAGGTCCTGTGCCTGGCGCTGGCCGTGGTCGTCGTGCTCGATCCGTGGGCCGTCTTGTCGGCCGGTTTCTGGCTCTCGTTCGGCGCGGTGGCCGTCATCGTGTACGCGAACCTCGGGCGCGTGCAAGCTAGCGAAGGCTGGCGCCGCACGCTGGGCATGGCTGCCCGGACCCAGTATGCGGTCACGGTCGGCCTGGTGCCGCTGACGCTGTTCCTGTTTTCGCAGGTGTCGATCGTCAGCCCTATCGCAAACGCCGTGGCGATTCCGGTGGTCAGCCTGGTGGTGACGCCGCTCGCACTCGGTGGCGCACTGCTGCCGGCGCCGCTGGCGGGATGGGTGCTGGGTCTGGCGCACCTGCTCGTCGAGCTGCTGGCGCAAGCCCTGGCCTGGCTCGCCGCCGGCCCGCTGGCCGTGTGGAGCGCGCCGGCGCCGCAGCCATGGGTGTTTGTGCTGGCGATGGCCGGCACCGCCTGGATGCTGGCGCCGCGCGGCTGGCCGCATCGCTGGGCCGGATTGACGGCCTGGGCGCCGATGCTGACCCAGCTGCCAGCCACGCCCGATCCGGGCAGCTTCACGGTGACGGCTTTCGACGTGGGGCAGGGCATGGCGCTGCTGGTGGAGACGCATGCGCACCGCCTGCTTTACGACGCCGGCCCGCAGTATGCGCCGGGCGCCGACGCCGCCGGCCGCATCATCCTGCCCTACCTGCGCGGGCGCGGGATCCGGGCGCTCGATGCGCTGCTGGTCTCGCACAGCGATATCGACCACGCAGGGGGCGCGCGCACGCTGTTGAAAGGAATCGAGGTGAGTAGAGTGCATTCCTCGCTGTCGAACGGACATCCTGTCGTGCGCGAGGCGCGCAAGCACACCCGCTGCAGCGCCGGCCAGGCCTGGAACTGGGATGGCGTGCGCTTCGAGATGCTGGGACCCGCGCCCGGCTCGTACGCGGATGCCGGCTTGACGCCCAATGCGCGCAGCTGCGTGCTGCGCGTGAGTGCAGGCGGCAAGGCGATCGTACTGGCGGGCGATATCGAAGCGGCGCAGGAGGCGCAGCTGGTGGCGCAGGCGCCGGAATCGCTGCGCGCCGACGTGTTGCTGGCCCCGCACCACGGCAGCGGCACGTCGTCCACCACCGGCTTTCTCTCGGCCGTGCGGCCCGGTGTCGGCGTCTTCCAGGTCGGCTACCGCAACCGCTACCGCCATCCGAAGACCGAGGTCTATGCACGCTACCATGCCCTCGGCATCCGCCGGATCCGGACCGACGAATCCGGAGCGGTGACGATCAGCTTCGACAAGACGGTCGAGCTGGAGGAATTCCGAAGCAAGCATCCGAGGTACTGGCACGGCCGCTAAGCGTCAAGCTCCCATCGGCAGGCTGACCGTCACCTGCAGGCCGCCGCCGTCGCGGTTGGCCACGCGGATCTGGCCGCCGTGGGCCAGCACGACGCGCTGGGCGATCGCCAGTCCCAGGCCGTGGCCGTCGACGCTGGCGCCGCCCGGATTCGACCGGAAGAAGGGCTCGTACACCGAGGCCAGGTCGGCCGGGGCGATGCCGGGGCCGCGGTCGAGCACCTCGACCTGGGCCGATTGCCCGTCGCAGCGCAGCACCGCGCGCAGTTCGCCGCCGCTGCCGCCGTGCCGGACCGCGTTGCGCACGATGTTTTCCAGCGCGCTCCACAGCAGGTCCGGGTCGCCCTGCACGATCACCGGGCCGGGCGCTTCGACGCACGTGCGCAAGGCGGGGGCGCCGGGCAAATCGCTGCCGGCCTCGAAGCGCGCATCGGCGACCATTTCGTCCATCAGTTCGGCCAGGTCGATCTGCTCGCGCCGCACGATCGCGGGCGAGGCTTCCAGGCGCGACAGGGTCAGCAGGCCGCCGACCAGTTTATCCATGCGCATGCTCTCGCGCTCGATGCGGTCGAGCGAGGAGGCGATCTTGTCGGGCTGCTGGTGGGCCAGGCCGACCGCCGCCTGCAGGCGCGCCAGCGGCGAGCGCAGCTCGTGCGAGACGTCGTGCAGCAGGCGGCGCTGGCCGTCCATCACGGCCCGCAACTGCGCGCTCATGCGGTCGAAATCGCGTCCCAGGTCGCTCAACTCGTCGCCGCCGCGGGCGCCGCCCCGGCCGGTGCCGGTAAAGCGCGGCGCCAGGTCACCGGCCGATGCCGCCTCGAAGGCGCTGCGCAGGGCGCGGATCGGGCGCGAGAAATACCAGGCGAGGAGGGCGGCGAACAGCAGGCTGGCCAGGGTGCCCGCGACGATACCGGTCACCTGGCCGACGCCGCGGCTCAGGCCGTGTCCGAAACCGGGCGACGGGCGCCCGCCCGTGCTCACCAGCACGGGAGAGCTGGCCACGCGTGCGCCCATGCCCATCCTGTGGTTGGGACGCTGCACGAATGCCAGGTAGCGCGCACCGTTGGGGCCGTTCAGATAGCGGATGCCGCGCAGCGCGTCGCCGGAGGCCAGCTTGCGGTCGACTTCGGCCAGCAGTTCGGCCGGCACCACGCGTCCCAGCAGCTCATGACGGCGCGCGTCGAGCACGAACACCTGCGGGCGTTTGAGTTCGCCGATCATGCCGCGCAGCGCCGGCATGCCGCCGTGCTTGAGCGTGGCGGCTGCGGCGTCGAGGGCGACGAAGGCGGGCGGGCCGGTATCGAGTTCGGCCGCGCGGCTGCGGGATTGGTCATACAGCCAGAAGGCGCCGCCGATGCCGATGGTGGCGGCCACCTGGGCCAGCAGGATACTCAGGAAGAATTTCCAGAACAGGCGTCCCATGCTAGTCCCGGATCAGCTGGTAGCCCTGGCGGTAGATCGTCTGCAGGCAGGAGCGGCCGTCCGGCAGGGGCCCCAGCTTGTGGCGCAGGCTGCTCAGGTGGACGTCGATGTTGCGGTCGAAGCGCGCCAGCGGCCGTCCCAGACCCTGTTCGGACAGCTCGTTCTTGCTCACCGGGCGCCCGGCCTGGCGCGCCAGCACTTCCAGCAGGTTGAATTCGGTGCTGGTCAGGTCGACCGGCACGCCGTCCCAGGTCACGCGGCGCTGTTCCGGGTACATGGTGAGCTTGCCGACAGTGATGGCCGCGGCCGGACTGTCGCCCTGCGTGGCCTGGGTGCGGCGCAGGATGGCGCGCACGCGGGCCGTCAGTTCGCGCGGGGTGCAGGGCTTGGCCACGTAGTCGTCGGCGCCCAGTTCGAGGCCGAGGATGCGGTCGGCGTCGTCGCCGCGGGCGGTGAGCATCAGCACCGGGATGCGGCTCGTGGTGCGGATCCGGCGCAGGGCCTCGATGCCGTTCGTCCCCGGCATCATCACGTCGAGGATGGCGATCGCATGCTCGCCGCCCAGCGCCGCGCGCGCACCGTCGTCGCCGTTGTACACGCACGTGACCCGGAAACCCTCCTGGACCAGGTATTCGGAAAACATCCCGACGAGTTCGACGTCGTCGTCAATCAGCAGCACATGGTTCATGAGACGCAGGATAGCAAACAGCACCCGCCGGCCTGTTGCGGAAAAGGAAGTTTTACCCGCTTTTACACCGGCAATCAGCCGAACGGCGTGTAGGCGATACCGCCTTCGAGCACGCCGGCCAGCGCGGCGACGGCGAACCGGATGTTTGTCAGGCCCGTGCCCCTAGGTGTTTCCTTCTAAACAAAGTTCTGAAAGCGGCTTCTTTCATTACAATGGAAATCCGTTGTCATTGAAGCCAGTCCGTCCATGAGCAAACCCCTGCTGCATTTCTCCCACGGGAACAGCTATCCCGCCGGCACCTACAACCGGCTGTTCCAGGCGCTGGGTACGCATTACGAAGTGCATGCCCACGACATGTACGGCCACGATCCGCGCTTCCCGGTGGGCGATGGCTGGCATGCGCTGGTGGACGAACTGATTCATCACCTCGAGGCCTACGAGCAGCCGCCGATCCTGGTCGGGCATTCGCTGGGCGGCATGCTGAGCATGATGGCGGCACGGGAGCGGCCGGAACTGGCGCGCTGCGTGATCATGCTCGATTCGCCGGTGGTGGCGGGCTGGCGCGCTTTCCTCTGGCGCCTGGTAAAAAGCCGCGGCATGGGCTCGCGCTTCTCGCCGGCGAAGTTTTCCGAGCGCCGCCGCAACGTCTGGCCCGACCGTCAGGCCGCCTACCAGCATTTCATCTCCAAGCCGATGTTCCAGGCCTGGTCGCCGGGCGCGCTGGACGACTATCTCGACCACGGCCTGGCGCCGCACCCGGACGGCGTGCAGCTGCGCTTCGACCGCGCGGTGGAAACCCTGATCTACAACACGCTGCCGCACCACATGGGCGACTTCCTGCGCGAGCCTTATCCGCTGCCGATCGGCTTCATCGCCGGCACCACGTCGGAAGAATTGCGCCAGGCCGGGCTCGAGGCCACGCGCCGCCTGGTCGGCGAGAACCTGGTCATGATCGAGGGCGGCCACCTGTATCCGCTGGAAAAACCGGAAACGACGGCGCGCCTGACGCACGAGATGATCGAGCGTCTGCTGGGCTCGAGTTTGCCGACAAGCATCGGCACATCACCAGGGGCGGTCAATTAGTTTAAAATCGCGGAATTGATTTCTTGGAATTTCGACAATGGCCATCAAAAGCGATAAATGGATCCGCCGCATGGCGGAATCAACCGGAATGATCGAACCCTTCGAGCCGCAGCAGGTCCGCGAGCTCGACGGCCGTAAGGTCATTTCCTTCGGCACCTCTTCGTACGGCTACGACATCCGTTGCGCCGACGAATTCAAGATCTTCACCAACATCAACAGCACCATCGTTGATCCGAAGAACTTCGATTCGAATTCCTTCGTGGACGTGAAGAGCGATGTCTGCATCATCCCGCCGAATTCGTTCGCGCTGGCCCGCACCATCGAATACTTCCGCATCCCGCGCAACGTGCTGACGGTCTGCCTGGGCAAGTCGACCTATGCGCGCTGCGGCATCATCGTCAACGTCACCCCCTTCGAGCCGGAGTGGGAGGGCTTCGTGACGCTCGAATTCTCGAACACCACGCCGCTGCCGGCCAAGATCTATGCGGGCGAGGGCTGTGCCCAGGTCCTGTTCTTCGAGTCCGACGAAGTCTGCGAAACCTCGTACAAGGACCGCGGCGGCAAATACCAGGGCCAGCACGGCGTCACGCTGCCGAAAACCTGATACATTTTTTCGTGCTAGGCTGTCAGAACTGAATCATATTGATGGGTTCGCTTTGACAGGATAGTGCCATGTCCGATTGTTGCAGCGGCGGCTGTTCTTCGGCTAAGCCGCCCGCCGATCCGCGCTACCGGCGCATCCTCTGGATCGCGCTCTGGGTCAACGCGCTCATGTTCGGCGTCGAAATCGTCGGCGGCTGGGCGGCCGGCTCGGTCGCGCTGCTGGCCGATGCGGTCGACTTCCTGGGCGACGCTGCCAACTACGGCATCTCCCTGTTCGTCCTCGGCCTGGCGCCTGTCTGGCGCTCGCGCACCGCGCTGTTCAAGGGCGCGACCATGGGCGCCTACGGCGTCTTCGTGCTCGGCACGGCCTTCTGGCACCTGCAAACGGGCATCGTGCCGCAGGCGCATACCATGGGTCTCATCGGATTGGCCGCATTGGCCGCCAACTGCCTGGTTGGCGTGCTGCTCTACGCCTGGCGCAACGGCGACGCCAACATGCGCTCGGTGTGGCTGTGCACGCGCAACGATGCGATCGGCAACGTGGCGGTGCTGATCGCCGCGCTGGGCGTGTTCCAGACGGGGAGCGGGGTGCCGGATCTGCTGGTGGCGACCATCATGGGGCTGCTGGGGCTGTCGGCGGCGCGCACGGTGATCAATCAGGCGCGCGGGGAAATGCGGGAGATGGCGCCGGCGGCGCCGGTCGAGCTCAAGCGACGCTAGCTCTGCGGTGAGCGCATGAAAAAAGGGGCTTTCGCCCCTTTTTGTTTTCTTACGCCGCGTCCTGCATCACGCAGTCCACGAAATACCCCCGCTTGCCATCGACCTCGCGTTTCACCAGTCCGTGCACGTCGGTCTCGAAGCCCGGGAAGCGCTCGTTGAAGTCGCGTGCGAAGCGCAGGTAATCCACGATCGTGCGGTTGAAACGTTCGCCCGGGATCAAGAGCGGGATGCCCGGCGGGTAAGGCGTCAGCAGGATGGCCGTGATGCGGCCTTCCAGCTCGTCGATCGCCACGCGCTCGATCTGGCGGTGCGCCATCTTGGCGAAGGCGTCCGACGGCTTCATCGCGGGCACCATGTCCGAGGTGTACATCTCGGTGGTCAGGCGCGCCACGTCGTGCTCCTTGTAGATCAGGTGGATCTCGGTGCACAGGTCGCGCAGGCCGCGGGTTTCGTAGCGCGGGTTGGCCGCGGCGAACTGCGGCATCACGCGCCACATCGGCTGGTTGCGGTCGAAATCGTCCTTGAACTGCTGCAGCGCCGTCACCAGGGTGTTCCAGCGGCCCTTGGTGATACCGATGGTGAACATGATGAAGAACGAGTACAGGCCGCACTTCTCGATGATCACGCCATGCTCGGCCAGGTATTTGGTCACGATCGAGGCCGGGATGCCGGTGTCGCCGAACTTGCCGTCCAGGGAGAGGCCCGGGGTGACGATGGTGGCCTTGATCGGGTCGAGCATGTTGAAGCCTTCGGCCAGCGGACCGAAGCCGTGCCAGTCGTCGTCGGCATGGATCATCCAGTCTTTCTGCTCGCCGATGCCTTCTTCGGACAGCACGTCCGGGCCCCAGACCTTGAACCACCAGTCGTCGCCGAATTCGGCGTCGACCTTCTTCATGGCGCGGCGGAAGTCGAGCGCTTCCAGGATCGATTCCTCGACCAGCGCGGTGCCGCCCGGCGCTTCCATCATGGCCGCCGCGACGTCGCAGGACGCGATGATGGAATACTGGGGCGAAGTCGAGGTGTGCATCAGGTAGGCCTCGTTGAAGGCGTCCTGGTCGAGCTTGACCGAATCGGATTCGCGCACCAGCACCTGCGAGGCCTGCGACAGGCCGGCCAGCAGCTTGTGGGTCGACTGGGTCGAGAAGATCATCGATTCCTTGGCGCGCGGGCGGTCGCGGCCGATCGCGTGCATGTTCTTGTAGAAGTCGTGGAAGGTCGCGTGCGGCAGCCAGGCTTCGTCGAAGTGCAGGGTGTCGATCTTCCCGTCCAACATCTCGCGCAGGGTCTCGACGTTGTAGACCACGCCGTCGTAGGTCGACTGGGTGATGGTCAGGATGCGCGGCTTCTTGTTGACGGCTTCGCGCGCGAACGGATTGGCCTCGATCTTGCGGGCGATCGATTCGGCGGTGAATTCTTCCAGCGGGATGGGGCCGATGATGCCGAGGTTGTTTCGGGTCGGCATCAGGAACACGGGGATCGCGCCGCACATGATAATCGAGTGCAGGATCGATTTGTGGCAGTTACGGTCGACCACCACGATGTCGCCCGGCGCCACGGTGGAGTGCCAGACCATCTTGTTCGAGGTCGAGGTGCCGTTGGTGACGAAATAGCAGTGGTCGGCACCGTAGATGCGCGCGGCATTGCGCTCGGACTTGGCCACCGGGCCGGTGTGGTCCAGCAGCTGGCCGAGTTCCTCGACCGCGTTGCAGACGTCGGCGCGCAGCATGTTCTCCCCAAAGAACTGGTGGAACATCTGGCCCACCGGCGACTTCAGGAAGGCGACGCCGCCCGAGTGCCCCGGGCAGTGCCACGAGTAGGAGCCGTCGTAGGCGTAGTTCACCAGCGCGCGGAAGAAGGGCGGCGCCAGGCCGTCCAGGTAGGACTTGGCTTCGCGGATGATGTGGCGCGCGACGAATTCCGGGGTGTCCTCGAACATGTGGATGAAGCCGTGCAGCTCCTTCAGGACATCGTTCGGGATGTGGCGGCTGGTGCGGGTTTCGCCATAGATGTAGATCGGGATGTCCGAGTTCTTGTGGCGGATTTCCTTTACAAACGCGCGCAGGCGGGTCAGCGCGGTATCGGTCTCTTCGATCGAGCCGCTGCCGAATTCCTCGTCGTCGATCGACAGCACGAAGGCCGAGGCGCGCGACTGCTGCTGGGCGAACTGGGACAGGTCGCCGTAGCTGGTCAGGCCGAGCACTTCCATGCCTTCCTGTTCCATCGCGGCTGCGAGGGCGCGGATGCCGAGACCCGAGGTGTTCTCGGAACGGAAGTCCTCGTCGATGATGATGATGGGGAAACGAAATTTCATGGACAGCTCCAAAGCGAAGCGCCGTGGAAGCGGCCGGCCCGGATGGGTCGATCCGCCGGCCACGGCACCGGGAAAAAGAGGAAACGGATTTTCGCAGAAATCGCGGGCGCCGGTGCGATTATTTTTGCAATCTTGTTCGACGAGCCAGTCCAGAGACTAACGGTTGCGCCGCAATCGCGGCGCACTCTAGCTGGTCAGCTTGCGCCCGAGGCGCCGGAACATCTCGGTCAGCCCGGCGGCGCCCAGCGCGGCCAGCAGCGGCACGGCCGAGAAAGACATCGGTTCGGCCTTGATCACGGCGAAGAAAGCGAGCGTGATGCCGAAGGCGGCGACCGCGCAGGTCAGGGTCAGCAGCCAGGTGCGGCGCGACAGCAGGGTGATGGCGGCCAGCGAGATCGCGATCTGCTGGGCGACCGAGGCGGCGGCCCACTGGCGGTGGCGGTGCAGCTCCTGGTCGGACAGCTCGTTCCATTTCGTCGTGGCCGCTTCGAAGGCTTCGGCCTCCTTGCGGATGCCATCCTTCTCGACGCCGTAGCGCCGGATCTCGTCGCGGTAATGGGCCTGGTTCACGCCCGGCAGGTTCGACGCCAGCTCGGCCAGGTTCTGGCGGCTGGACTTGGCCTGGTAATGGGCCCAGGCGTTGGCCGCGCTGGTCTTCTCGATCGCCGCATTGCTCTTGTAGAGCGCCGCATTGTTGTGCGACGCGCTGCCGATGAAGCCGAACATGGTGCCCAGTGTGGCGAGAATGGCGATCAGGACCGCCACCTTGCCCGCGAAGCCGTCGCCGCCGCGGGTACCCGGGGTACGAATTGCCTGTTCCGTCATTTAGCGCTGCTCCTTGCGTGCATAGGTCACGAAAGCGTAGCCGTAGCCGGCGCTTTCCGAATGATGGGTCTCGCGTGCGGTCTCGACCCACGCGGCCGGGTCGACCGGCGGGAAGAAGGTGTCGCAGGCGAAGCTGTGGTCGATCTCGGTGACGATCATGGCGTCGGCCACGGCCATCGCTTCGCCGAAGACCTGGGCGCCGCCGATGATGCTGGCCGGCTCGCCCCCCAGGAGCGCGATCGCGGCCGGCAGCGAGCCCGCGGTTTCCACGCCTTCGTGCGACCAGTCCGGGTTGCGGGTGATGACGATGTTGCGGCGCTTGGGCAGCGGACGGCCGATCGAATCGAAGGTCTTGCGGCCCATGACGATGGGTTTGCCCAGCGTGACGCGCTTGAAATGGGCCAGGTCTTCCGGCAGGTGCCAGGGCAGCTGGTTGTCGATGCCGATGCCGCGCTGGGCGTCGATCGCCACTACCAGGGTCAGGTGCGGTGTCGGGTTCATACGGCCACCGGCGCCTTGATTGCGGGGTCCGGATCGTAGCCGGTGACCTCGAAATCGTCGAAGCGGTAGTCGAACAGCGAATCCGGCTTGCGGTGGATGACCAGGCGCGGCAGGGTTTTCGGTGTGCGCGACAGCTGCAAGTCCACCTGCTCCAGGTGGTTGCTGTACAGGTGGCAGTCGCCGCCGGTCCAGATGAACTCGCCCACTTCAAGGCCGGCCTGCTGGGCCATCATGTGGGTCAGGATCGCATACGAGGCGATATTGAAGGGCACGCCCAGGAAGATGTCGGCGCTGCGCTGGTAGAGCTGGCAGGACAGCTTGCCGTCGGCGACGTAGAACTGGAACAGGGCGTGGCAGGGCGGCAGCTTCATGTTAGGTATGTCGGCCACGTTCCAGGCTGACACGATCATGCGGCGCGAGTCCGGCGTGTTGCGGATCTGGTCCAGCACCTGCGAGATCTGGTCGATGTGCCGGCCGTCGGGAGCAGGCCAGCTGCGCCACTGGCAGCCATAGACCGGACCCAGGTTACCGTTTTCGTCGGCCCACTCGTCCCAGATGCTGACCCCGTTTTCCTTCAGGTAGGCGATGTTGGTCGAGCCCTGCAGGAACCAGATCAGTTCATGGATGATCGACTTGAGGTGCACCTTCTTGGTGGTCAGCAGCGGGAAGCCGGCGGCCAGGTCGAAGCGCATCTGGTGGCCGAACACCGACAGCGTGCCGGTGCCGGTGCGATCGGTCTTGACGGCGCCATGTTCTTTCACATGGCGCATGAATTCCAGGTATTGGTGCATTGCGGTAGCTAATGGGTGCAATGCCATATTGTAACGTAGGGCGCCTGATAATTCCGGCCACGAAGAAGGGAAATATTCAGGCCGCCAAGGCCTGCGCAAACCGGGCCAGCGCCTCGCGCACCTCTTCGTCCGACGCGGCCAGCAGGTTGTCCCCCACGTACAGCTCGAACGAACTGGTGCCGGGCAGGGTGCTGCTTGCGATGCGGTTGAACATCCAGATGCCGTGCTGCTCGGCCAGCGCCTGCCGGATCGCCAGCGCGCGCTCGGGCGACACCGGCAGATGCAGGTGCAGCATGTTGACCTGCGGCGCGGCCGGGTTCACGCGGATGACGGGATGTGCGGCCAGCGCGTCGTACAGGAAACGGGTGCGCGCCAGGTAGTCCGGCATTGCCGCCAGGCGTTCGTCGAACTGCATCGCCGCGGCCACGACATAGGGCGAGCGGTGGATGACGTTACCGCCCTCGCGCCGGAACCATTCCGCCGCGCGATCGATGAACTCGCGCGAGCCGGCCAGCATCGCGCCACCCAGGCCGCCGATGCCCTTGTACAGCGAGACGTAGGCCGAATCGAAGCCCGCTGCGACTTCGTTCACCGGCTTGCCGTAGCCGGCGGCCGCTTCCCACAGCCGCGCGCCATCCATGTGCAGGTGGGCGCCGCGCGCGGCGCAGTGGGCCTTGATGGCCTCGAGCTCGTCCCAGCCTGGCAGCTGGCCGCCGATTTCGCGCAGCGGCAGTTCCAGGCCGACCGCGCCCAGGCGGTCGGGAATCGCGGCCAGGTCGCCGGCAAGCCAGGGACGATGGCGATCGCCCGCCTGCAGCGCCTTGAAGTGGCCGAGCAGCTGGTAGTTGGAGCGTTCGTGCACGAAGATGTGCGAGGTCGGGTGCAGGGCCACCAGGTCGCGGCCGCGGTCCTGGCAGGCCAGGCGCAGGGCGGTCGCCGAGGCCATGGTGCCGCTGATGCAAAACACGGCCGCCTCGAAGCCGAGCAGGCGCGCGACCCTGGCTTCGAATTCCTGCAGCAGGCTGCCGGCCCCGTAGACGTCGTGCTCGACGCCGTTCGCTTCGCACCACGCCGCCATCGCCGCGAACAGTTCGGCGGGAGGGCGGGCGCGGTGGCCGGGGAAGACGGTGTGGCAGCGGCGTTGTAGTGCGGCGTCGGTCAAGGCAGGCTCCGGGATTCTGGCGAGCCTGCTACTCTACACCGAAGGGCGCCGCCCCGGAAGGTGAAGCTCAGCCGTGGGTCAGCACCGGACGGCGGGTCGGCGCCACGGCTTCGGGTGCCTCGTCGCCGATCATCCCAGCTGTTCCGCCGGGGCCGCCGACTGGAACTGCAGCGCCGCCAGGTTGGCGTACACGCCGCCATGCGCCACCAGCGAGGCATGGGTGCCCGATTCGACCACCCGGCCGTCGTCGAGCACGACGATGCGGTCGGCGCGCTGCACGGTGGCCAGGCGGTGCGCGATGATGATGGTGGTGCGGCCGATCATGGCCGCCTCGAGCGCGCGCTGCACCAGGCGTTCCGATTCGGCGTCGAGCGCGCTGGTGGCTTCGTCCAGCAGCAGCAGCGGTGGATTTTTCAGCAGGGCGCGCGCGATCGCGATGCGCTGGCGCTGGCCGCCCGAAAGGCGCACGCCGCGCTCGCCCAGGAAGGAGGCATAGCCTTCCGGCAGGCGCTCGATGAATTCGTGGGCCGCCGCCATTTTCGCTACCGCGATCACTTCGTCGTCGCTGGCCTCGGGACGGCCGTAGCGGATGTTTTCCATCGCACTGCTCGAGAAGATCACGGTGTCCTGCGGGACGATGCCGATCGCGTCGCGCAGGGTGTGCAGGGACAGGTCGCGGATATCCACGCCATCGAGGCGCACCGCGCCCGCCTGCGGATCGTAGAAGCGCAGCAGCAGCTGGAACAGAGTGGTCTTGCCCGCGCCCGAGGGTCCCACCAGGGCCACGGTTTCGCCGGCGCGGATGTCGAGCTTGAGGTGCGACAGGGCGGCCGTCTGCAGGCGCGAGGGATAGCTGAAGCTGACGTCCTCCAGGGACACGCGCGCGCCGTTGGCGGTACGCGGCGGCAGCTGCCGGGGATTGGTCGGGTTCTGGATATCGGAACGGGCGGCGAGCAGCTCCATCAGGCGCTCGGTGGCGCCGGCGGCGCGCTGGGCTTCGCCCATCACTTCGGACAGCGCGCCGACCGAGCCGGCGACGATGGCCGCATACAGGATGAACTGCCCCAGCTCGCCGCCGGTCATGCTGCCCTGTAATACCGCGTGGGCGCCGAGCCAGAGCACGAACACGATCGAGCCGAACACCAGCACGATGGCCAGCATGGTCAGGGTGGCGCGCGCCCGAATGCGGCGGATCGCGGTCTGGAAGGCGCTGTCGCTCGATGCCTGGAAGCGCCCGGATTCGATGTCCTCGTGGGTGAAGGACTGCACGGTCGGCATCGCGTTGAGGATCTCGCCGGCCATGGCCGAGGCGTCGGCGATGCGGTCCTGCGAGTCGCGCGAGAGCTTGCGCACGCGGCGGCCGAACAGCACGATCGGCAATACCACCAGCACCAGCATCCCGAGGATGATGGCGGTGAGCTTGGGGCTGGTCACGAACAGCATCACCAGGCCGCCAACGAACAGCAGGGTATTGCGCAGCGCCAGCGAGATGCTGGTGCCGACCACGCTCTGGATCAGGGTGGTGTCGGTGGTCAGGCGCGACAGCACTTCGCCGGTGCGGGTGGTTTCAAAAAATTCGGGGCTCTGGTGCACCACGTGGCGGTAGACGGCGGAGCGCACGTCGGCCGTCACGCGCTCGCCCAGCCACGACACCATGTAGAAGCGCGCGGCGGTGGCCACCGCCAGCACCGAGGCCACGCCGAACAGCGCCAGGAAGGTCGCGTCCACGTGCTCGATGCTGGTGATCGCCGAGCCGGCCCCGAAACCGAGGTCGATCATGCGCTTGAAGGCGGCGGGAATGGCCAGCGTGGCGCCGGCCGCCAGCAGCAGCGCGATGCCGGCGAGCAGGAACTGGCGGCGGTAGGGCCGCAGGAAGGGAAGCAGGCCCTTGAGGGCCGGGAGGCTGCCTTTGCGGGAGGTGTCGGTGTCAATATTTCCGGTGCTGCCGGTGGAGCGTGAGGTCATCGTCTGCTTGCGCGTTCTTGTTCGAAAATGCGTTCGTCTAAAGCTTCATCGGGCGGACATAGCCCGTCATTTCCAGGTAGCCGCGGCCCAGGCGCTTGCCGTCGCGGCTGATGGTCACCGCGCCTTCCCAGTACACCGCGCCGGTCGAGCGGCGCGAATCGAGTTCCTGGTCCTGCTGCAGGGGACTGAGCTGCCAGCGCAAGCCCCCAAGCGCGATCTCCATCGCGACCGGGTACACGGCCTTGGTGCGCGGGGAAGTCCAGTGCGTGATCGGCGTAAACACCACCTGGTCGGGCGCGTAGCGGGTGATCCTGCCGGCGCCGTCGCGATGGGTCGCGTGCGCCCATAGTTTACCACCTCCCTCCTTGCGGATCTGGAAAGCCATCAGGGCCCCGCCGCCATCGAGGTTGGCGCCGACCCAGTCCCAGCCCGTGGCCTCCGGCTGCAGGGCTTCGCTCGACCATTCGTGATCGAGCCAGGCGCTGCCCGTGACCGCGACCTGCGCGCTGCCCGTACGGCCCACGCTGCCGCTGACTTTCAGGTGCGGCTCGCTGTAGTAATGGCTGGCGTGCTGCGGGCTGGCGCCCTTGCGCGAATAGCCGCCTTCGCCCTGCACCAGTACCGCCTGGGTCGGCTGCAGGCGCAGTTCCAGCGTCAGTTCGCTCGAGCGGATGGTGACGCGGTAGCTGCCCGAGCTTTCGCGCACCATGCGCCAGTCGTCGAGCTTCAGGTCGGTGTTGCCGGTGCGGGCCCAGGCCAGGCCGAAGCCTTCGCGCGCGCTGCGCTGGTCGTGCACCAGCCGGCCCAGTTCCGGGTCCGACAAGGCGGCATGGCCGATCACCAGCTGGCGCGGGGCAAAAGCGCTCGGGTTCTTCTGGTCGATTTCGGTGCGGCTGCGGAAGAACGTCACCTGAAAGCCGAGCGGCTTGCCGTCGGGCGTGTCGACCCAGCCGGTGGCATACCACCACTCGGTGCGGAATTCCGGATGGGCGCCGTAGTCGCGCGGGAAAGAGAGCTTCGCGCCCGGCGTGACGGGGGCGAATTCCGGCGGCGCCGCATGGCAGCACTGGCAGATCAACAGCAAAAGGCCCAACAGCGCAGCGCGCATTACCAATCCTCCCTGACCGCGCGTACCGGACCGCCCGATAGCGCATAGCGTCCCGACACCAGCGCCGTGGCGACCGAGGCTCCCACCAGGGTCGCCGCCACGCCGCCCAGCAAATTCCACGGCAGGTGCAGCTGCATGGTCCAGTGGAAGGACTGCGGGTTTACAACATAAACCAGGATGAGGCTGATGACCAGCCCCAAAGCGAATCCGCAGGCCACGCCCAGCAGCGTGAGCAGGCCGCCCTCGAAGGCGAGGATCTGCAGCACTTGAGCGCGGGTGACGCCGACATGGCGCAGCATGCCGAATTCTTTCGCGCGCGCCAGGGTCTGGGCCGAGAAGCTGGCCGCCACGCCCGACAGCCCGATGGCGATCGCGATCGCCTCCAGCAAATAGGTGACGGCGAAGCTGCGGTCGAAGATCCGCAGGCTCATGGCGCGGATGTCGCCGGCCGACATGGTCTGCAGCGCCGCGCCGAAGGGCAGGGCGCGCACCGACTGTTCGAGCTGCTGCGCGCTGCCGCCGCGCGCCGCGAACAGGGCGGCGTCGGTGACGTCGGCTTCGCCGGTGAGCGCGCGGTAGTCGTCCAGGCGGATCACGACCGAGCCGCTCTGGTTGGCATAGTCGCGCCATACGCCGGCGACAAAAAATCGCGCCTGGCCGCCGCCCAGCGGCAGCGCCAGCTCCTGGCCGACCCGTGCGCCGTACAGGTCGACCATGGCCTCGGACACCCAGGCCGGCCGGCCGCCCGCCGGCGCCGGGGCCGTGTCGCCCACCAGGGCCAGCAGCTTGCCGGGCGCACCCGCGTCGATGTCGCGCGCGATGACGATCACGTTGGGGCGATCAGCCGCCAGTGATACCGGCCGGGTGCGCAGGAACTGGGCCTGGGCGACGCCGGGCGCCGCGCGCAGGGCGGCCTGCTGCTGCGGCGTCAAGAAGCCGGTATTGCCGCCCAGGGAAGTGCGCACATACAGGTCGGCCGGCAGGATATGGCCCATCCAGTCGTCCACCGATACCCGGAAGCTCGACACCATGATCCCCATCGCGACCATCAGGCTGAAGCTGGCCAGCACGCCGCCCAGCGCGATCGATGCCTGGCCGGGGGCGTTGGCCAGCCGCGCCAGCGCCAGCGAGAGGACCGGCGGCGCGCGGCGCATGCGCAGGGCCACGCCTTCCAGGCGCCGGAAGGCGCTCGCGGCCAGGCGCGGCATCAGGCCGATGCCGCCGATGAGCAGCAGCGCGATCGAAAAATAGCCGAACAGCGGCAGCTCGAACACCGGCGGCGCAAACGCCAGCATGGACGCCAGCACCAGGCAGACCATCGAGGGCCAGATGCGGCCAAGTCCCGACAGGGCCGCTTCGTCGGCGCCCGACTTGATCGCCACGGCCGGCCGGGCCCGCGCCGCTTCCAGCGCCGGCGCCAGGCAGCCCAGCAGGGCGACGCCCAGGCCCAGCATGAAGAAGACGGCGGCGGCGACGGGCGTGAACGCTACCTGCGGCCGGATGCCGGGGAAGTATCCAGCGCCCAGGTCGCCCCCAAAAAAGCGCAGCGCCAGCGCGGCCAGCGCATAACCGGCCGCGATGCCCAGCGCCGCGCCCAGCACGCCCAGGCTCGCGCCTTCCAGCAGCACCTGGCGCAGCAACCGGGCTCGTTCCAATCCCAGCACGCGCAGCAGCGCGAACTGGCCGCGCCGCCGCATCACCGACAGCGCCTGGGTCGAGAACACGAGGAAGGCGCCGGTGAACAGGGCCACCAGCGCCAGCACGGTCAGGTTGACGCGGTAGGCGCGGCTCAGGTTGGCGTTGCGGTCTTCCTGGTCGCTGTCGTCCGGCTGGCGCACCACGAAGCGGCCCGGGTAGGCGGCATCGAGTTCGCGCCGGAGCGCGGCCAGCCAAGCGGCGCGGTCGACGCCGTCGCGCAGCTTCAGGTCGACCCGCGAGAGGCGCCCGAGCTGGCGAAAGCGCCATTGGGCCGCGCCGATATCCATCACGGCGATGCGCTGCCCGGCGCGCGCGCGCGCCACCGGCCCGGCCACGCGCAGCAGAACGTCCTCGGTGCCGGCGCGCAGCACGAGCGTGTCGCCGCGGCGCTTGCCCAGCCAGCTTTCGGCGGCCGGCGAGAGAAAAATCGCATCGTCGGCCAGTACGTCGGTCATGCGGCCTTCAACCGGCACGCCGGTCAGGTCGGGCGAGATGAATCCGGCGCGAAACGGATCGATGCCGACGATCCGCAGCGCACCGGAAGCACCCGCCACGCCGGCCGAGAGTTCCAGCACCGGCGAGGCCACCACGACATCGGGGCGCCCGGCCAGGCGCGGATAGATGGCTTCGTCGAACAGGGGCTCGGTACCGAGCACCTGCACGTCGGCCTGGCCCGACAGGCTCTTGACGGCGGCGGAGAATTCATTGAAGGCCGCGGCATTGATCAGGTGGATGGCGAAGCCCATCGCCACCCCGACCGCGATGGCGGCGATTGCCAGCAGGGCGCGCACCGGATGGGCGCGCCATTCGCCCAGCAGCAGCCAGCGTGACAGGAGAGTCAGGCCGGGCATTCCACCGCCAATGCCTCGCCCTGGCGCCTGGCCTTGATGCGCGCGCGTTCCGCTTCCTCGCGGCCGGCGCGGGCGATGTCTTCGTCGGCCCATTTGCGCTGCAGGCGCAGCTTGTCGCAGCGGCGGCGCTCCAGGAGAGCGGCTCGCTCGGCGCGGGCGGCGTCGCGCGCATGGGCCGCTGTCTGCTCTGCGCGTTCCTTCTCGATTCCCTGCAGCAGGGCGCGCTCGCGTGCCAGGCGTTCGACTGCCTCGGCGGCATCGGCCGGCGCGCCGGGCGCGGCCAGTACGACCGCCGTGGTCCCACAGGGCCGGTCGTGGTAGCTGACCTTGCCGCCCTCCGTGCATTTATAGATATTGGCGCCGGATGCCATCCCGGCCAGCAGGCAGAGCACTGCCATGGAAACCTGCTTGCGCATCGCCTTCCCCCTCACAAGATTTTGCCAGGGTTCATAATGCCGAGCGGGTCCAGTGCGGCTTTGACGGCACGCATCATGTCCAGTTCGACCGCGCTCTTGTAGCGCGCCAGCTCGTCGCGCTTGAGCGCGCCGATGCCGTGCTCGGCCGAGATCGATCCCTTGAACGCGGCGACGCTGTCGTGGACGATGCGGTTGACCGCCTCCTGGTGGGCCAGGAAGCTATCGTGGCCGATGCCCTCGGGAGGGGCGACGTTGTAGTGCAGGTTGCCGTCGCCCAAGTGCCCGAAGCACACAAGCTGGCAGCCGGGAAAGGCGGCCTGCAGCGCCGCATCGGTCTGCTCGATGAAGGCGGGAATGCGCGATACCGGCAGCGAGATATCGTGCTTGATGTTCTTGCCGGCCGCGGCCTGGGCCAGCGGGATGTGCTCGCGCAGCTTCCACAGGCCGAGCGACTGGCTGCTTGAGGTCGCCAGCACCGCATCGAGCGCGATGCCGGCGTCCAGCGCCGCGCCGATCGCGTTCTCGACCAGGTCGGCGGCGTGGTCTTGCGATTCGTTGCTGGAGAGCTCGACCAGCGCATACTGCGGATAGTGGGCGGCGAAGGGCCGGGGCAGGTCGGGGAACTGGGCGGCCACCAGGCGCAGGCAGAAATCCGACATCAGTTCGTAGCCAGTGAGCGAGGCGCCGCAGCGTTCCTGCATCAGCGCCAGCAGGCTCAGGGCCGCTTGCGGCGACTCCAGCGCCACCAGTGCGGTCAAGACCGCCTTCGGCTGCGGAAAGAGCTTGAGCACGGCGGCGGTGATGACGCCCAGGGTGCCTTCGCCTCCGATGAAGAGCTCGCGCAGCGCATAGCCGGTATTGTCCTTGCGCAGGCCGCGCAAGCCGTCCCATACCTGCCCCTGGGCGGTGACCACTTCGAGGCCGAGGCAGAGCTCGCGCATATTCCCGTAGCGCAGCACGGCGGTGCCGCCGGCATTGGTCGACAGGTTGCCGCCGATGGTGCAGCTGCCTTCGCTGGCCAGCGACAGCGGGAACAGCATGCCGGCTTCCATGGCCGCCTGCTGGATGTCGTACAGGATGCAGCCGGCTTCCACCGTCATGGTGCGGTTGAACGGATCGATGTCGCGGATGCGGTTCAGGCGCCGCAGCGAGAGCACGATGGCCTCGCCGCCGGCATCGGGCACGCTGCCCAGCACCAGGCCGGTGCGACCACCCTGGGGCACGATGGGTACGCGGGCGGCGGCGCAGGCGGCCACGACGCGGGCCACCTCGGCGGTATCGGCGGGCAGCACGACGGCGCGCGCGCGGCCGGTGAAGCGCCCGCGCCAGTCGGCCAGGTAGGGCGCCATCGCGGCCGCATCGAGCACCAGGTGGGCTGCGCCGACGATTTCCGCCAGCGCAGCCGGCAGCGGATCAGTCATGCGGTACTTTGACCTTGTCGAGCAATTCCTTCGCCAGGCGCTTGGCTTCTTTCTTGTACGGGCGCAGGAACAGCAGCGCGCAGGCGAAATACACCAGCACGAAGCAGACTTCGCCCAGCGCCATCATGCGCGAGGCGGCCAGGGTGTCGGCCCAGGCCCGCACCGCGCCTTCGGCGAAATAAATCAGGATGACCATCGACGACCATTGCAGCGTGTACAGGTCGCGCTTGATGACGCCGCGCAGCGGCAGCAGCAGCGGCAAGGCCTTGAGCGCCAGCAGCGACCCGCCCGGGCGCAGCGGCGCGACGAAGACTTCCCAGGCCACCAGCCAGCAGATCAGCCAGATCAGGCTGGCAATGGCCCCGGCGTGAAAGACTTTTGCGCTATCCATCATTGCATCCCGTGCAGTTTGACCGCGGCAGTGGCCAGGCGTTTCCCGAGCGCGACGGCAAGCACGCGCTCGTCTTCGGTGAGGCCCTTCTTGCCGTCGGCGCCGGCCCAGTGCGAGGCGCCGTAGGGGCTGCCGCCGCTGGCCGTGTTCATCAGCTCCGGGTGCGAGTAGGGCAGGCCCATCACCAGCATGCCGTGGTGGAGCAAGGGTATCATCATTGACAGCAGGGTCGATTCCTGGCCGCCGTGCAGGCTGCCGGTGGAGGTGAATACCACGGCCGGCTTGCCCGACAGCGTGCCGTTGACCCAGTCGGCGGCGGTGCCGTCGAGAAAGTATTTGACGCTGGAAGCCATGTTGCCGAAGCGGGTAGGCGAGCCCAGCGCCAGGCCGGCGCACTCATGCAGGTCGCTGAGCTCGACATACGGGGCGCCGTGGAGCGGGATGTCGGGCGCGGTGGACTCGGCCACGGTGGACACGGCCGGCACGGTGCGCAGGCGCGCCTCGGCCCCGGGCACGCTCTCGATGCCCTGTGCGACCAGTTCGGCCAGTTTGCGGGTGGCGCCGTGGCGCGAGTAGTACAACACGAGGATGGTCAGGTGGGTGGGCTTCATCATTGGTATTATAGGGCGCTTTGCTCAAATGACATGCCCCCGCGAGGGGAAATCGACACCGCTTTCTACTCACCAGATGCTTTCAAAAACCGTGCACTCGCTGTCGCGCTCCACTTCCGACATGTTCGCCCTCGGCGTGGACCGCGCCCGCTGGCTGACCCTGGGCGAGGCGCGCGACCTGGTGCGCTTCGCGCGGCGCCGCCTGCGCGAGGAAAGACTGCCCCAGGTGGCGGGCAGCCTGACCTTCACCACCACCCTGGCCCTGGTACCCCTGCTCACCATCGTGCTGGCCATCCTGACGATCTTCCCGGTCTTCGGCCAGCTGCGCAGCGCGCTCGACACCTGGTTCGTGCAAACCCTGATGCCCAAGGCGATCGCCAACACCATCAGCTACAACCTGACCCAGTTCGCCAGCAAGGCCAAGGGCCTGTCGCTGCTGGGCGCGGTGCTGCTCCTGGTGACGACCACCACGATGATGGGCATGATCGAGCGCGCATTCAACCAGATCTGGGGCGTGCGCCGCCCGCGGCCCTGGTCGCAGCGGGTGTTGGTCTACTGGGCATTGATCACGCTCGGGCCTATCCTGTTCGGGCTGTCGCTGAGCGCGACCTCACAGCTGTTTACCGCCACCGGCGGGCTGGCCAGGTCGATGCCCTTGCTGGGCACGCTGTTCTATACCCTGGTGTCGGTCTTGCTCACCACCGGCGCCTACACGCTGCTCTACATGGCGGTGCCGAACCGCCGCGTGTTCTGGCGCGACGCGCTCTGGGGCGGGCTGGCCGCAGCGCTCGCCTTCGAGCTGGCCAAGCGCCTGTTCGCGCTCTTCATCCGCCAGTTCCCGACCTATGCCCTGATCTACGGCGCACTGGCCGCGCTGCCGCTGTTCCTGCTGTGGATGTATATTTCCTGGCTGATCACCCTGGTCGGCGCCGTGCTGGCCGCCGCGCTGCCGGTGGTGAAATACGAGCGCTGGTGGTACCAGCCGGTGCCGGGCAGCGCCTTTGTCGATGCGATGGCGGTGCTCAAGGTGCTGCACGGCAGTTCTCAGGCGACCGGCACGGCCCTGGTCCCGAGCGCCGCGATCCGCGCGCACACGCGCATCGGCTACGAGGAGATGACGATGCTGCTGGAAAAAATGGTGGAAGCCGGCTGGGTCGGGCGGGTGCAAGACGAGTTGCCCTCCCACTCGCGCTTCGGTCTCGGTGCGCACGCCAAGGTCGACAACTGGGTGCTGCTGGCCGACCCTGGCACGATCCGTCTGGCCGACGTCTATCGCCTGTTCGTGTTCGATGCGGCCGGCGCGGATGGCGTCAGCCGCAACGAGCCCGTCCCGGCGGCGCCGGCCACGCCCTTGGCACTGGACACGGCAGCGCTGGCGCGCCAGGTGGAAGGGGCGGTGGAGCAGGGGCTGGAGCAGACGCTGGCGGAGCACTTCGGCCGGCCGGCGTGAAGCAGGGCCTTACCAGCTCAGCTTGCCAGTCAGCATCTGCCAGTACATCACCCAGTCGGCACGGAACGACAGCCAGGGCTGGGAGAACGAAGCCGGGCGGTTCTTCTCGTAGAAGAAATGGCCGACCCAGGCGCCGCCATAGCCGCTGACGACGGCAAACAGCAGCCACCAGGGGTTCAGGCTGTCGATGTACTGGGCGATCGAGGCGATCGCCGACGAGGTCCCGATGAAATGGGCACGGCGGCAGCGGCGGTCGGCGTGCTGGGTGAGGTAATAGGGATAGAACTCCGCAAAGCTCGCATACCGGGCCGTCATGGCGTCTCCTCGTCGGATTTACTTGATCGTGGCGGCGAACCCGGCCAGGGCGTCGAGTACCGCATCGGGCGCCTCGGACATCATCTGGTGGCCCGCGTCCACGCTGACGATTTTGCCATGTACCAGGGCGCCAGTCAGCAGTTTCGTCGAGCGCGGCGGCGTCATCATGTCTTTTTTGCCGAACACAAACAGTACCGGGCAATGCACGGCGGCGGCCGCCGTTTCTCCGCCCGCGTAGCTGTTGCAGGCCGCAAAGTCGGTATGGAACAGATGATCCGGATTGCGTGCCGACATCCGCTGCATCAACCGGCGCGCGCCGCCCATCACCGAAAAGCCCGGGCCCGGGCAGGACGGCTTGTGCGCGATCGAGGAATGCGACCAGATGTTGACCATGTCGATCGCGGCTTGTTCGTCGCTGCGCGAAGTCTCGAGCAGGGCATCCGACACCTTCATCGGGTAGGTCGTGCCCAGCAGGGCCAGGCCGACGACCAGCCCGGGTGCGCGCTGCACGGCCTCCAGTGCGATCAGCGAACCCATGCTGTGGCCGGCCAGGATGGCGCGCTGCACCCCCAGGGCCTCGAGCAGGTCGCGGACCCAGTCGGCCAGCGCTTCGACGCTTTCCAGGGCCGGACCGCTGCTGCGGCCATGGCCGGGCAGGTCGACTGCCAGCACCGAATAGCCGTGGTGTGCCATGTAGCGGCTTTGCAGCGCCCAGACCGAATGGTCGTTCTGGGCGCCGTGGATGAAGACCACCGTCGTCAAGGCGGGGTCGAAGGCCTTGCCGCCGGTATAGGCGTAAGCAGGGGCGCCATGCAGGTCGATCTGCATCTCAGGCTCCCTTCTGCGCAAGTTTCAGCGCGCGCTTGAGGTCTTCGATCAGGTCGTCCGCATCTTCCAGTCCCACCGACAGGCGCATCGTCCCCTCGGTAATGCCGGAGGCCGCCAGTTGCTCGAGCGGCACGCGGAAGTGGGTAGTGGAGGCAGGGTGGATCACCAGCGACTTCGCATCGCCCACGTTGGCCAGGTGCGAGAACACCTGCAGGCCGTCGGCGAAACGGCGGCCGGCCGCGCGGTCGCCCTTGAGATTGAAGGTGAACACGGCGCCGCAGCCCTTCGGCAGCAGTGTTTGTGCGAGCGCGTGGTCCGGATGCGATTCCAGCTCGGGATAGGAAACCGAATCGACCGCCGGATGGGATAGCAGGAACTCCACCACGCGGCGGGTATTGGCGACGTGCCGGTCCATGCGCAGGCCGAGCGTCTCGACGCCCTGCAGGATGGCGAAGGCATTGTGCGGGCTCATGGCCGCGCCGAAGTCGCGCAGGCCTTCGCGGCGTGCCCTTAGCGCGAATGGCGCCACGGTCGATTCTTCGGCGAACACCATGCCGTGGAAGCCCTCGTAGGGCTCGCACAGTTCCGGGAAGCGCCCGCTGGCCGTGTGGGCGGCATCCCAGTCGAAGGTGCCGCCGTCGACCAGCAGGCCGCCGATCGCGGTGCCGTGCCCGCACAGGAATTTGGTGGCCGAGTGGAACAGCAGGTCGGCGCCGAGATCGAACGGACGCTGCAGGTAAGGCGTGGTGAAGGTCGCGTCCACCATCAGCGGCAGGTGGTGCTCGTGCGCCAGGGCGGCGATCGACGGGATGTCCAGCACGTCCAGGCCCGGGTTGCCGAGCGTCTCGCCGAACAGCAGTTTCGTATTTGGCCGAACTGCGGCGCGCCAGGCGTCGATATCGCGCGGGTCGACGAAGGTGGTCTCGATGCCGAAGCGGCGCAGCGTGTAGTGCAGCAGGTTGTGCGAGCCGCCGTACAGCGCGGTTGACGCCACGATGTGGCTGCCGGCGCCGGCGATGGTCGCCAGGCCCAGGTGCATCGCGGCCTGGCCGCTGGCGGTGGCGATGCCGGCCACCCCGCCCTCCAGGGCCGCGATGCGTTCTTCCAGCACCGCATTGGTCGGGTTCGAAATGCGCGAGTACACATGGCCGGCGCGCTCCATGTTGAACAGCGCCGCCGCATGGTCCGAATCGCGGAAGGCGAACGACGAGGTGAAGTGGATCGGCGTGGCGCGCGCGCCGGTGGCCGGGTCGGGCGCGCTGCCTGCGTGCAGGGCCAGCGTATCGAAGCCTGGGTACTGGGGACCGCTCATGGTGAACTCATCCATCAATCGAGATGGGCGGCATCGTAGCATTGTTTTAAGTTTGCGCAACGCCTCCGGGACCCTGATTTGGTGCAATGCTGGATTTTTTGGTGGGCATCGGCTACAGTCGGCGTTATGCGTAATACAAATATTTCTGGCATTACAAACCAACCGGACGGGGTGGCCAATATGAAAGTATCCGAGATCCTGCAGGTGAAAGGCGAAATCCTCTATACGGTCACGCCCGACCAGCCGCTGGTACAGGCTGCCGCGACGATGGCGGAAAAGGACATTGGTTCGCTGGTCGTCATGGAATACGGCGACCTGGTCGGCATGCTGACCTTCCGCGAGGTGATCAAGGAGTTGAACGCCCAAGGCGGCACCCTCGGCGCCGGCACCGTGCGCAAGGTGATGGACGACAGCCCGATCACCGTCACCCCCGACACCGAAGTCAACGAGGTGCGCCGCATCATGCTGGAAAAGCATGCGCGCTACCTGCCGGTAATGAATGCCCGCACTTTGCTGGGCGTGATCTCGTTCTACGACGTGGCCAAGGCGGTGCTCGAGGCGCAGCAGTTCGAGAACCGGATGCTCAAGGCGTATATCCGGGACTGGCCGGCCGAGCAGGCGGCCGAGGATTGATTTGGCAGGGCGGGCGGGACCCGCCCACCCTACGCGGCTTCGATCAAGCCCTGGTTCCCCAGCCACTCCACCAGCGCCTCCGGGCTCAAGGGCCGCGAGAACAGGAAGCCCTGCGCCAGCGGGCAGCCCAGGCTGCGCAGGATGTGGGCCTGGCGTTCATCCTCGACACCTTCCGCGATCACCGACAGGCCCAGGTTGCGGCCCAGCTGGATCACCATTTCCGCGATGCTGCTGCCGCGCGCCGAGCCGGTAATCTCGGTGACAAAGGTGCGGTCGATCTTGAGGCGGTCCACCTGCAGCCGCTGCAGGTGCGATAGCGACGAGAACCCGGTGCCGAAATCGTCGATCGCGATCGACACCCCGGTGCGCTTGACCTGGGCCAGCTTTTCCACCAGCAGGGCCGGCTCTTCCATCGCCATCGATTCGGTGATTTCCAGTTCCACGAATTCGGCCGGCGCCCCGGTGTCGTCAAGCGCGCGGCGCAGCATCTCGACGAAATGCGGGTGGCGGAACTGCACCTGCGAGACGTTGACCGACATCGTGAACGTGCGGTAGCCGGCCGCATGCAGGCGCACGAGTTCGGCCAGGGCCTGGCGCAGCACCCATTCGCCGATGTCCACGATCAGGCCGGAATACTCGGCGATCGGGATGAAGCGGTCCGGCCCGATCAGGCGCCCGTCCTCGGTGCGCCAGCGCAGCAGCGCTTCGGCGCCGAAGGCGGCGTTGGTGGACAGGTCCACCTGCGGCTGGTAAGCGAGGAACAGTTCGCCGCGCTGGAAGCCGCTGCGCAGGGCGTGCATCATGCGCACGCGCTCGCGGATCTCGACGCCCATGCTGCGCGAAAAATAGAAGTGGCCGGCGCGCTGCTGCGACTTGGCGCGTTTCAGTGCAATGTCGGCGTCCTTGAGGGCGTCGGCGCCGCTGCCGTCGTGCTCCGCCAGGCGCACCAGGCCGAGCGTGGCGGACACCTGCACGTCCTGCCCGTCGATGTGGAAGGGCTCGCGGAACAGCGCCTGGATCGGCGCCGGCTGCACGCTGGCGGCGTCGCCCAGCACGCAGAAGATGTCGCCGCCGATGCGCGCCACCTGCAGGCCTGGCGTGGCGTCTGAGCCGAGGCGGGAGGTGAGGCGCTTGCCGACGGCGGCGAGCAGCAGGTCGCCGAAATGGTGGCCCAGCGCGTCGTTGGTCTCGGCGAAATGGTCGAGGTCCACCAGCGCCAGCGTCACCGCATCGCGTCCGGCGCCGGCGAGGAGGGCATCGAGCAGTTCGACCGCGCGCGTGCGATTCGGCAGGCCGGTGAGCTGGTCGCGGAAGGCGGCCTGGTTCAGGTGGGTGACCAGTTCGACGTTCTCCAGGCCCACGGCGACCATGCTGGCGAAGACCCCGAGCAGGCGGCGTTCGATGTCGCCCAGCAGCCGCCCGAAAGGAATGCAGGCGGCGAAATCGCGGCCTTCCTTGCCGGGAAAGTGCAGGGTCAGCCAGCCGCCGGCTTCGAACGCGCTGCGCTCGCGCAGGGTGTGCGCGGCCGCAGCCGCCAGCGCCGGGTCGCGCTGCGGGCTCAGTTCCCCGCCTTCCAGAGGGCTTTGTTCGCCGGCCGCCGCCAGCACGCGCAGCACGTCCGGCCGTGCGTGGCCGGTCTCGCGCACGCACAGCACGCCGGCGGGAGGCTGGCCGAGCAGGGTGGCCGCTTGCTGCAGCACGCCCTGGGCCACGTCGCGCACGCCCTGCAGGGCCATGAGCTGGGTGCCGGCCGACAGGATGTGCTCGAGGCCGGCGCTGCTGGCCTGGATGGCGCACAGTTGCTGGTAGGAGCGCACGGCGGCCGCCACCGCGGTGTAGAGCTTGGTACGGGTCAGTTCGGACTTGGTACGGTAATCATTGATGTCGTAGCCGCGGATCGCCTCGAGTTCAGGCGCGTAGCCGGGCTGGCCGGTGCGCAGGATGATGCGCACCTCGTGCATGCCCAGCTCCTCGCGGATCTGGCGCACCAGCTGCAGGCCGGCGTCGGGACGCTCCATCACCACGTCGAGCAGCACCACGGCGATGCCGGCTTCGCGCTCGAGCACGGCGCGCGCCTCGAAGGCGGTATAGGCATGCAGGAATTCCAGCGGGCGACCCTGCATCTCGACGTTCTTCAGCGCGAACAGCGTGGTCGAATGCACGTCGGCGTCGTCGTCGACGACCAGGATGCGCCAGGTCGGCAACTGCAGCGCTTCGCCGGACCGGGCCTGGCCGGCGGCATGGGACGCGGGCGCTTCATCGACGAAGACCAGGGTCTCGTCGTCTCGCGCATCGGCTTGGTTGCCTGGTGGCGTCATCGAGGCAGGCATGTGCTACATCTCCAGTTGAGCTGGGCTTTGATATTCCCGAGTATATATGCAATTGCCAATACAAAACCCCCGGCGCTGCCTTAAGCATAAAATATATATCCCTGCGGCAACTATTTGACGAATATCCGGCATATATGCCACAGGCCCTTCGCCGATCGCCTGATGGCGGGACTGGTAGAATGCCAATTCCACTATTTTGCATGCAGAGCAATCCATGTCCGGCAACTCCTTTGGCAAGCTGTTTTCCGTCACCACCTTCGGCGAGTCGCACGGTCCGGCCATCGGCTGCGTCATCGATGGCTGCCCGCCCGGCATGGCCTTGAGCGAAGCGGACATCCAGCCGGAGCTCGACCGCCGCAAGCCCGGCACCTCGCGCCATGTGACGCAGCGCCAGGAAGCGGACCGGGTCCAGATCCTGTCGGGGGTGTACCAGGGCGTCACCACCGGCACCCCGATCGCGCTCCTGATTCCCAACGAAGACCAGCGCAGCAAGGACTACGGCAACATCGTCGAGACCTTCCGCCCGGGCCATGCCGACTACACCTATTGGCACAAGTACGGCGTGCGTGATCCGCGCGGCGGCGGACGCTCGTCGGCGCGCCTGACCGCGCCCGTGGTCGGGGCCGGGGCAGTGGCGAAGAAATGGCTGCGCGAGCGGCACGGCACCGAATTCTTCGGCTGCATGCGGCAGTTAGGCGACATCGAGGTGCCGTTCCAGGGCTTCGAGCACGTGCACGCCAATCCCTTCTTCGCGGCGACGGCCGATGCCGACCTGTTGGCGCGCATGGAAGCGGCGATGGACGAATTGCGCCGCGCGGGCGACTCGATCGGCGCGCGCATCGACGTGGTAGCAACCGGTGTGCCGGTGGGCTGGGGCCAGCCGATCTACGACAAGCTCGATGCCGACATCGCCTACGCGATGATGGGGATCAATGCGGTCAAGGGCGTGGAGATCGGCGCCGGCTTCGCCTCCGTGGCGCAGAAGGGCTCCGAGCACGGGGACGAACTGACACCGGAGGGCTTCGTCGGGAACAATGCAGGCGGCGTGCTGGGCGGGATTTCGAGCGGCCAGGACATCACGGTCTCGATTGCGATCAAGCCGACCTCCTCGATCCGCACCCCGCGCCGCTCGATCGACAAGGACGGCAATCCGGTGATGGTCGAAACCTTCGGCCGCCACGATCCCTGCGTGGGCATCCGCGCCACGCCGATCGCCGAGGCCATGCTGGCCCTGGTGCTGATCGACCACGCGCTGATGCACCGGGCGCAGTGCGGTGACGTGAAAGTGGCAACGCCAACCCTGCGCTAGGCCGGCAATCTCGCCGGCGTCGCGTCAAACGCGGGTGGCGACCGCCTCCAGCTGATGCCGCCGCTCGACGGTGCGCACCACCAGCCCGCGCAAGTCGTTCAGCAGCGAGAATTCCGTCTGGCTCAGCACCACCGACGGGAAGCTGCCGTCCCACTCGCCGTAGATGAAGCCGGCCGGCTGCCCGTGGGCGCACAGCGGGATCACGACGAAGCACCTGGCCTCGCCCAGCGTGCCTTTCCACCAGCCCGGCAGCTTGGCCGCGAAGCGTTCGTCCTGGGCGTTCTCGATGAAGATCACGCGGTCGTTGCCCAGCGCGGCGTGGAAGACATCCGGCTCGTAGGCATCGTCGAACACCAGGTTCGGCAGCAGCGCCTTGCTGCCCTCGCCGAGGCCCAGCCGGGCCGCATACCTGGCTTCGCGGCGGTTGCGGAGAAACGCGAACGAGCGCGTAAACGACAGGCCCTTGTGCATGGTTTCCAGCGCCATCGACATCATCTGGCCAGGCGTCGCGGCCAGGCCGGCGTCGCGCATGTCGGCCACGCCACTCATCAGGACCTTGTTGCCGGCCGTGCGGCCGCGGTTTGCGGCCACCTGCTGCTCGCGTTTTTCCTGAGGCTTGGCCAGCGGTGCGATCGACAGGTCGGCCGCGGCGGTTTCGCGCGCCTTGTCGATGGCGCCGAGCAGGCTGGCCGCTTCCACGCCCAGCATCGGCGCGAAGCTCGCGGCCAGTTCGGCCACGCGGGCGGCGCCCGTGTCGTCGTCGTGCCAGAGCGCTTCGGCGGCCTGGGTCGACATGGTGCCCAGGGCCGCCAGCCAGTCGTCGTGGCCGAAGCCGTCGAAGCGCTCGCTCGGCTCGACCCGGCGCATGCCGGCCACCAGGTTGTGCGGCAGGCCCCAGTGCTCGGCGGTGGCGCGCCCGATCGCCTCCAGCGACAGGCCCAGGTGCGTCTCGGCGGCCGCTTCCTCGCGCCCGGCGCCGGCGCTCTCGCGCATCTGGCTCCAGCGCTCGGGCATGTAGAAGGTGATCATCATGCGGCCCAGCGAATGCAGGATCGAGCACACCACGGCTTCTTCCGGGTCGCGCGAGATGGCGCTGGCGGCCACCTGCTGCGCCACCATCCCGGCCAGCACCGCTTTTTCCATCTCGATGTGGGCGCTCTCGGTGTTCGGCGTGGATTTGGACAGTTCCTCGATCAGCTTCAGTCCCAGCGCCAGGTGGCCGATGGCCTCGGTGCCGAGCACCAGCACCGCCTTCGACACCGTGTTGATGCGCTGGCCGAAGGCCGAGTACATGCCGCTGTTGGCAAGGCGCAGCACCTTTTGCGTCAGGACCGGATCGGACAGCACCGTCTGGGTCATCGAGAACTCGCGTTCATCCTCGCCGCGCATGGAGGCGAGGATGGCGTTGATGGCCTTGGTGAAGCCCGGCATGTCGCCCTGGCGGCGGATGCGTTCCCACAGCAGGGAGAGGGTGGCTTCGGCCCGCGGCGGGCGATTGGTGTCGCGAGTTGTCGTCATGGTGTGCCCGTCCGTTTGTCGGCCGGCAGTAATTCGGTATAGAGATTCTCTTTCAGGGCGGCCATTGCCACATGCGCCGGCATCGGCTTGCCGGTCAGGTAGCCCTGCACGTAGTGGCAGCCCAGGTTGTCGAGCCAGGCCAGCTGCTCTTCGGTCTCGACGCCTTCCGCGACCACCGACAGGTCGAGGTGCCTGGCGATGTCGAGGACCGCGCTGCAGATCGCCCCATCCTTGTCGGCATGCGGCAAGTCCTTCACGAAGGCGCGGTCGATCTTCAGCACCGAGATCGGGAAGCGCTTGAGGTAGGCGAGCGACGAATAGCCGGTGCCGAAGTCGTCGATCGCGATGCGCGCGCCGCGCTCGGCCATCTTGCCGAGCACTGCTTCGGCGTGCACCGGATCGACCATCAGGGTGCCTTCGGTGATCTCGAGCACCAGCTGGCGGCCCGGCGTGCCCGATAGCGCGAGCGCGTCGTCGAGCACCGTGAGGAATTTGTCGCTCCTGAACTGGCGCGGGCTGATGTTGACCGAGATGTACAGCTCGCGGCCGGCCACTTCCTCGAACTGGCGGATCTGCATGCAGGCGGCCTTCAGGGCCCAGGCCCCGAGCAGGTTGATCAGGCCATTGGTTTCGGCAATCGGGATGAAGCGCACCGGCGGCACCATGCCCAGGGTCGGGTGCTTCCAGCGCATCAGGGTCTCGAAGCCTTCGATGGTGCGGCTGCGCGCGTCGACGATCGGCTGGTAGTACAGCTGGAATTCGCCTTCGCGCACCGCATTGAACATCGCCGCCTCGAGCGAGATGTCGTGCTCGGGCGGTCCCGGGTCGCTCGGGCTGTAGGTGACGGCCCTGGCCTTGCCGGTCTCCTTGGCGCGCGACATGGCGGTATCGGCCAGCGTCACCAGCCGCACTTCGTCCTCGGCATGCTCGGGATAGGTGGCGACCCCGATCGAGCCGGCGAGGTAGATCGTGTGGCCGTCGATCTCGAAGGGCGACTGCAAGGTGGCCATCAGGCGCCCGGTGACCAGCTTGATCTGGGCTTCGCCGGCGGTGCCCGGCAGGACCGCGACGAATTCGTCACCGCCGACCCGCGCCAGGGTATCGCTGTCGCGCAGAGTGCGGCGCAGGCGGCTGGCGGCCATGCGCAGCACGGCGTCGCCGACGCCGTGGCCGAGGCCGTCGTTGACCTTCTTGAAGCCGTCCAGGCCGATGGTGGCGACCGAAAAGCCCTGGCCCGAGCGGCGCGCATTGGCGATGACCATGCGGATGCGGTCCGACAGCAGCACCCGGTTGGGCAGCTCGGTGAGGGCGTCGTGGGTCGCCATGTGGCGCAGCCGTTCTTCGGTCGCGTGCTGGGCCGACATGTCGCGGCCCACCACCAGCAGCGGGGCATCGTCGCCGCTCGGGATCAGGGCAATGCGCAGTTCGAACCAGAGATCGCGCTCGCCGCAGCGAAAGCGCGCCTCGACCACCTCCGGCGCACCGCTGGCGCCGGCGCTGGCCAGAGCGTCGCGCAGCGCCGCCTGGTCGACGTCATGCACCAGCGACACCAGCGAACCGCTGCCCGACTCGACGCCGGCGAAGGTCTGCGCACGGCGGCTCGCGGCGCGCAGCTGGCCGCCGAGCGTGACGCGGAATACGGCGTCGCCGGCCGCTTCCAGCAAGCTGTCGAGCAAGCCCGGCGCCGGGCGGCGCGGGTCTGGCGAGTGTGGCTGGTTCGCAGCGATGGAACTGGTGTGCATTCTTAGGGTTCTGCCTTGGATTCTGCCTGTTTGTTGCCGGCCGGCGCATCCGTGCGCGCCTTGCGCCAGCCTTGTGTAAACCATGCAAGTCTATCAAACCAACGGCAACTGGTGCATTGAAAGATTCCAAAAGGCACTAAATAACACAATGGCCCGACGCGCCCGGTCGATCCTTGCGCTGGCGCAGCCGCTTGTGTTGATGTGTCCTTTGCGCTAGCGTACTTGTTGCGTAGTTGTTGCATAGACAAGCATACTGGCATCTGCCATTGTCGCTGATCCTTGCAAGAAAGCAAATTATTGGTGACGAGGGCATGCTGTTCTGATGCTGAGCTGCAACATAATCTGACGAGAGGCGCAAGAAATGAATGCTTTCGATACCCACGAGGTCCTGAATCAGGCCGCAGCCTTCGCGGACGTCAACCTGTTCGGCTGCGACCCGGCGCTGCGCGAGGCGCTCGAGCGCGAAGGCGGCGGCTGGGCCGCGCCCCAGCTCGAGGCGCTCGGCGCCACGCTCGGCCGCGCCGACATCCTCGACCTGGCGCGCCAGGCCAATGCGGCGGGGCCGCGCCTGGTCAGCTTCGACCGCGCCGGCCGGCGGGTCGACGAGATCGAATTCCACCCATCCTGGCACACCCTGATGGCCCTGATGATCGGGGCGGGCGCCCATTCGAGCCCGTGGCAGGACCCGCGCCCCGGCGCCCAGGTGGCGCGCGCGGCCCAGTACCTGCTGTTCGGCCAGGTCGAGAACGGCGCCCAGTGTCCGGTGACGATGACCTTTGCCTCGGTCCCGGCCCTGCGCCGCCACCCGGTGCTGGCGGACGAATGGCTGCCCAAGGTGCTGTCGAACGAATACGACCCGCGCTCGCTGCCGGTCGCGCAAAAGCGCGGCGCCCTGATCGGCATGGGCATGACCGAGAAGCAGGGCGGCAGCGACGTACGCGCCAACACCACCCGGGCGAGCCCGATACTGCCGTCCGATGCTCGGGAGCGTTTCGGCGCGGCGGGCGAGGGCGCCTGCCGTATCGTCGGCCACAAATGGTTCTTCTCGGTGCCGCAGTCGGACGCGCACCTGATCCTGGCCCAGCTGACTGATGCCGGCGGCAGCGGGCTGTCCTGCTTCTTCGTGCCGAGGTTCCTTCCCGACGGCAGCCGCAACGCGATCCGCGTGCAGCGCCTGAAGGACAAGCTGGGCAACCGCTCCAATGCCTCGTCGGAAGTCGAGTTCCAGGACGCGGTGGGCTGGATGATCGGCGCGCCGGGGCGGGGCATCCCGACCATCCTCGAGATGGGCGGCTACACCCGGCTCGACTGCGTGCTGGGCAGCGCCGCCATCATGCGCGCGGCGCTGTGCCACGCGCTGCACCACGCGCGCGGGCGCAGCGCCTTTGGGCGGGTGCTGGCCGAGCAGCCCCTGATGCAGAACGTGCTGACCGACCTCGCGCTCGAATCCGAAGCCGCGACCGCGTTCGCGCTGCGCCTGGCGCGCTGCTTCGACGCTGGCGACGACCCGGTCCAGGCGCTGCTGGGGCGCATCCTGACGGCGGCGGGAAAATACTGGATCTGCAAGCGCGGCCCCGCTTTTGGCGCCGAGGCGATGGAAGTCATGGGCGGCAACGGCTATGTCGAGGATGGGCCGCTCGCGCGCCTGTACCGCGAGTTTCCCGTCAATTCGATCTGGGAGGGTTCGGGCAATGTGATGTGCCTGGACCTGCTGCGCGCACTCGGCAAGTCGCTGCCGGAGGCGCAGGAGGCCCTGGCCCGGGAATGGACGCCGGCCTACGGCCTGGACGCGCGCTTCGCCGACTGCGCGGCGCGCCTTCTGGAAGAACTGCCCGTGCTGGTGCAGGAGGAGGGCGGCGCCCGCCTGCTGGCCGAGCGCATCGTCCTGGCGGTGCAGGGCGCGCTGCTGCTGCGCCATGCCCCAGGCTTCGTGTCAAGCGCGTTCGTCGCCTCGCGCATCGCCGCGGCGCCGGGAGGCGCGTTCGGGCGGCTGCCGGCGCACACCGATTGCGCGGCGATCCTGGCGCGGGCGCTCGTGACCTAGGATTCGAGAAAAGCTTCGGCTTTCTTGTCGAAATGTGCAGAAAAAAAGGACAAACCGGCGCGTGACTGGGATAATGCCGGTCTACCGCACCACACCCATTGCCTTGATACCGACCATGAAACAAGACCCGCGTTTTCCCAATCTCTTCATCCTGAACCACCCGCTCATCCAGCACAAGCTGTCGCACATGCGCGAGCACGACACCTCGACGCGTACCTTCCGCGAGCTGCTGCGCGAGATCACGCTGCTGATGGGGTATGAGATCACGCGCGACCTGCCGCTGACCACGCGCCCGGTGCGGACCCCGCTGGTGACGATCGACGCGCCCGTCATCGCGGGCAAGAAGCTGGCCATCGTGCCGATCCTGCGCGCCGGCATCGGCATGAGCGACGGCCTGCTGGAACTGGTGCCGTCGGCGCGCGTCGGCCACATCGGCGTCTATCGCGACCCGGACACCCACGAGCCGGTCGAATATCTGGTGCGCCTGCCGGACACCAACGAGCGCACCTTCATCCTGTGCGACCCGATGGTCGCCACCGGCAATTCGGCGGTGCACGCGGTCGACGTGCTGAAAAAACGCGGCGTGCCGAGCGAGCACATCATGTTCCTGGCCCTGGTGGCCGCGCCGGAAGGCATCGAGGTGTTCCAGAAGTCGCACCCGGACGTGAAGGTCTACGTTGCCTCGCTCGACTCTCACCTGAATGCCGACGCCTACATCGTGCCGGGCCTGGGCGATGCGGGCGACCGCATCTTCGGCACCAAATAAGCATGCACGCGGCCGACAAGGGATTCTTCTCGCGACTGGCGTCCTTCAACGACAGCTTCGCCAGCAAGTTGCCCGCCACGCTCGAGCGCATGGCGGCGGTTGCGGCCAGCCTCGACCCGCGCGAGCCGGCGGTCGCCGCCGACGAATTGCAGGCCATGCTGCACACGGTGGCGGGTTCGGCCGCCACCTTCGGCTACCGCGGTCTGGGTCACCACGCGCGCGCGCTCGAACAGCGCCTGCGGGTCCTGATGACCTTCGACGCCGTCGCCGCCAGCGATTGGGCCAGATGGACAGCGGAGCTGGAACAGTTCGTCGAAGCAGGACGCCGCGATCCGCGCGGATTCAACTGATTACTGCCTCCATTGTGCCAGCGGCATAATGCCCTAGCGCAATAAGCCAATGATGGAAGGTTTGATATCGCGCAAACTTGGCTTCACTCATTGCCCTATATTTTCTGTACTACCGAAAGCAAAGCGCGACCGTAAAAGTTGAAGTAAGGAATTTTTATCGAGATTTTGCGAGCGCGAGAATTTTTATTTTGCAGACATGGTTTTTATTTGTTTTTATTCGGTATAATACGGGATCGTTGGGTTGTAGGTAGTAGTGCAGTCTGTCTGTCATTCCTTTCTTGCTTCTTCAAACGATCTTAAACGGGCGCAAGCCCAACTTAACTGAAATAGGAAATTGTAATGGCAACTGGCATCGTAAAATGGTTCAATGATTCGAAGGGTTTTGGCTTCATCACCCCTGATGAAGGCGGCGAAGATCTGTTCGCTCACTTCTCGGCGATCCAAAGCAATGGCTTCAAGTCGCTGCAAGAGAACCAGCGCGTTTCGTTCGATGTGACCACTGGCCCTAAGGGCAAGCAGGCCGCGAACATTCAGCCGCTGTAATCGCCCTCCAGCGATAGCAAAAATCCCCGGACTGCCGGGGATTTTTTTCGTCTGATGGTTCGTGGTGAGGGTGATTCTCGTAGGGCGGGCGGGTCTCCCGCCCGCGCGTGCAAATCACGGTGATGTTGACGCGGCGTGGCTTGCATGTGTACCTTGCCCACCCTACGAGGTGCTGACGGATCGAACGGTGCGGCCATGCGTACCACGAGATGACTGCGCCCGCCTACCGCACCTGCCAATACTCCGGCTGCGCATAACTCCTCCGCAAGAAATCCACGAAGGCCCGTATCCGCAGCGGCAAATGCTGCCGCTGAGCGAACACCGCATGGATGTCGTTGCCCGGCGCCGCGAACTCGTCCAGCACGGTGCACAGCTCGCCCGCCGCGATCTGCGCGCCCACTTCCCACATCGAGCGCCAGGCCAGGCCCTTGCCGGCCAGCGCCCAGGCGTGCAGCACCGCGCCGTCATTGCACTCCATGTTGCCGGCCACCTTGAGCGCCACCGGCTTGCCGTTATCGAGGAAGGTCCAGCCGCGCTGGCTGCCCTGGCTGCTGATCGCCAGGCAGTTGTGCCTGGCCAGGTCGGCCAGGACCTGCGGCCTGCCGTGCCGCTTCAGGTAGGCGGGCGAGCCCACCACCACGCGGTGGTTGTCGGCCAGCTTGGTGCCGACCAATGTCGAGTCGCTCAAGCTGGCGATCCGGATCGCCACGTCCACCCCTTCGCCGACCACGTCGACCAGCCGGTCGGTCAGGTTCAGGTTGACCGTCACTTCGCGGTGCTCGGCGAGGAAGGAGGGCAGCAGCGGCGCCACGTGCTGGCGCCCGAATCCGGCCGGCGCCGACACCAGCAAATGCCCGCTCGCGCGCACGCTGCGCTCGGCCGCGGCGGCTTCGGCAGCTTCGAGTTCGGCCAGGATGCGCTGGCAATCTTCCAGGAAGGCCGCGCCCTCGTCGGTCAGCACCAGACGGCGCGTGGTCCGTTGCAACAGCTTCACGCCCAGGCGGCTTTCCAGTGCGTCGAGCCGGCGGCCGATCATGGCCGGCGCAATGCCTTCAGCGCGCGCCGCGGCCGACAGGCTGCCGCGCGCCACCACTTCCACAAACGTGGAAATCTGCCTGAACTTGCCCATCCATCCTCCTGATTTGATACAAAAACGCACAGATGTAGTGAGAAAATGTATCGTTTAGCTATCTTCAAGTGAATATACTTGATGCTTGGACAAACGCCAAGACGCGGCCAACACCGCTCGGCGGACAGGTTTCTACTTCTACTGGAGAATGCGCAATGACGATCGCCACCCCCGCCGGCATGCAAATCACGGGCGCCATCAAGCCCGGCTACGAACAGGTGTTGACGCCGGAAGCACTTGCCCTCGTCGCAAAACTGACGCGCGCCTTCGAGCCGCGGCGCCAGGAATTGCTCGCTGCCCGCGCCGAGCGCGCACGGCGCCTCGATGCGGGCGAACGCCCCGACTTCCTGCCCGAGACAGCGCACATCCGCAGCGGTGACTGGAAGATCGCGCCGATCCCGAAAGCCCTCGAATGCCGCCGCGTGGAGATCACCGGCCCGGTCGAGCGCAAGATGGTGATCAATGCGCTGAACTCGGGCGCGGACAGCTACATGACCGACTTCGAGGATTCGAATACGCCGAACTGGGACAACCAGATCACCGGCCAGATCAACATGGTCGACGCGGTGCGCCAGACCATCTCGCTCGAGCAGAACGGAAAAAGCTACAAGCTGAACGACAAGGTCGCGACCCTGGTGGTGCGTCCGCGCGGCTGGCACCTGGACGAAAAGCACGTGCTCGTCGACGGCAAGCGCGTCTCCGGCGGCATCTTCGACTTCGCGCTGTTCATGGTGCACAACGCGAAGGAGCAGCTGGCGCGCGGCGCCGGGCCTTACTTCTACCTGCCGAAGATGGAGTCGCACCTGGAAGCGCGCCTGTGGAACGACATCTTCGTCATGACCCAGGAAGAACTCGGCCTCCCGCGCGGGACCATCAAGGCGACCGTGCTGATCGAAACCATCCTGGCCGCCTTCGAGATGGACGAGATCCTGTACGAACTGCGCGAGCACAGCGCCGGCCTGAACGCGGGCCGCTGGGACTACATCTTCTCGTGCATCAAGAAGTTCAAGCTGGACAAGAACTTCTGCCTGGCCGACCGCGCCAAGGTGACGATGACCGCGCCCTTCATGCGCGCCTATGCGCTGCTGCTGCTCCAGACCTGCCACAAGCGTGGCGCCCCGGCCATCGGCGGCATGGCGGCCCTCATCCCGATCAAGAACGATCCGGAGAAGAACGAGGTCGCGATGGGTGGCGTGCGCAACGACAAGGCGCGCGATGCGACGGACGGCTACGACGGCGGCTGGGTCGCCCACCCGGGCCTGGTCGAGCTGGCCATGACGGAGTTCACCAAGGTGCTGGGCGACAAGCCCAACCAGATCGACAAGCAGCGCCCGGATATCCAGGTCACTGCTGCCGACCTGCTCGATTTCAAGCCGGAAGCGCCGATCACCGAAGCCGGCCTGCGCTATAACATCAATGTCGGCATCCATTATCTCGGCGCCTGGCTCGCCGGTAACGGCTGCGTGCCGATCCATAACCTGATGGAAGACGCGGCCACCGCCGAGATCAGCCGCTCGCAGGTATGGCAGTGGATCCGCTCGACCAAAGGCGTGCTCGAAGACGGGCGCAAAGTGACTGCCGAGATGGTGCGCGCGATGATTCCGGAAGAGCTCGCGAAGGTGAAGCTCGACGCGGCCAATGGCGATAACCCGAGCTATGCGCGGGCGGCGGAGATCTTCGAGCAGATGTCGACGTCGGAAACGTTTGCGGAGTTCCTGACCTTGCCGCTGTACGAAGAGATTTAGCAGGATCGTAGTGTGGGCGGCTTGTGGTCTGGTCCACTGGACCAGACCACCCCGCGCGTTCAAATGCCGTCGGAATAGCCGCGCCGTGATTTGATTAGTGCAGTTGAACGCGCGGGCGGGAGACCCGCCCACCCTACGTTAAAACACGTTCTTCCATTCTCTCAGCGCCGCAAATGCCTGTACGGGGGACGCATCCGGAGCCAGCCGCCCCGCATCCACCAGACTCTGCACCACCCCCGGCTCGGTATACCGCAGGAACGGATTCGTGCCTTTCTCCAGCCCGATCGTCGACGGCACCGTGGGCAGCCTGGTCCCGCGCCTGGCCGTCGCGTCCTGCATGCGCAGCGCCAGTCCCTGGTTGCCCGGCTCGACCGCTTGCGCGAACTTCAGGTTCGCCACCGTGTACTCGTGCGCGCAATAGACGAGCGTATCGTCCGGCAGCGCCGCCAGCTTGGCCAGCGACTGGGCCATCTGCGCCGGCGTGCCTTCGAACAGCCGGCCGCAGCCGCCCGCGAACAGGGTGTCGCCGCAGAACAGCCAGTTCGCGCCGGGTGCACGCCGCACGTAGGCGATATGCCCCCGGGTATGCCCCGGCACCTCGAGCACATCGAGCTCCAGGTCGAGGCCCGCTACCTTGATGTGGTCGCCTTCGCCGTGCGCCTCGGTCACAAAGGCGATCCCGTCGTTGCGCGGCCCGTAGACCGGCACCGGCCACTCGGCCAGCAGGCTGGAAACACCACCAATGTGGTCAGCATGGTGATGGGTGAGTAAAATGGCGGTAAGGGACAGCGCGTGCGCGGCCAGGGCTTCACGGATCGGTCCGGCATCGCCCGGGTCGACCACGGCCGCGTGGACGCCGTCGTGGATGATCCACAGGTAGTTGTCGTTGAAGGCGGGAACGGTCAGGACCGCCAGGTCCGGGTGTGATGTGGTCGTCATAGGCAGTAAACCAAAGGAGTGGCATGGACAGCGCAGTATCCGAGAAATCCATTATAGCGCTCGACCACTGGCTGCAATCGCCCGCGGGCGCCTACGTGCGCGCCTTCGAGCAGGCCTGCCTCGACGAGCTCACCGCGGACATCTTCGGCTTCAATGCGCTGCAGGTCGGTGTGCCCCAGCTCGACGCGCTCGCCGCCAACCGGATGCCGAACAAATGGCAGGCCGCGACCCGCACCTCCACCAGCGATGAGCTGGCCTTTGCCGCCGGCGGCAGGCAGATTGCCGTCGCGCTCGACTTCACCGAGCTGCCCTTCGCCTCGCACAGCATCGACCTGGTGGTGCTGCCGCACGTGCTCGAGTTCGCCACTGAACCGCACCAGGTGCTGCGCGAAGTCGAGCGTGTCCTGATTCCGGAAGGGCAGGTGATCATCTGCGGCTTCAACCCGGCCAGCCTGTGGGGCATGCGCCAGGGCGTGGGGAGGGTGACGAATAACGGCTATTTGCCGGCGTCCGGAGAATTCATTTCTTTGCCGCGCCTGAAAGACTGGCTAAAATTGCTCAATCTCGGCGAAACGCGCAGCCATTTCGGCTGCTACGCGCCGCCGTGCCGGACAGCCCACTGGCTGAACCGGTTCGCCATGATGGAAACGGCGGGACAACGCTGGTGGCCCTACCTCGGCGCCGTCTACGTGGTCCACGCCATCAAGCGGGTCAAGGGCATGCACATCATCGGACCTGCATGGAACAAGAAAACGAGCAAACGGCCGCAAGCAGTACCGGCGGCGAACAGAGAATGAGTCACATGCAAGAAACTGAAGCAACGCCAGGGGCGACCAAGGTCGACATCTTCACCGACGGCGCCTGCAAGGGCAATCCGGGCACGGGCGGCTGGGGCGCGCTGCTGGTCGCGGGCGGCCACGAAAAGGAAATTTTCGGCGGCGAGCCGAACACCACCAACAACCGCATGGAATTGCGCGCCGTGATCGAGGCGCTGGGCGTGCTCAACCGCCCGTGCGAAGTCGTGCTGCACACCGACAGCCAGTACGTCCAGAAGGGCATCTCCGAATGGATCCACGGCTGGAAGGCGCGCGGCTGGAAAACCGCGGCGAAAGAACCGGTCAAGAACGACGACCTCTGGAAAGCGCTCGACCTGGCACAACAGCAGCACGCCGTCGAATGGCGCTGGGTGCGCAGCCACAACGGCCACCCTGGCAACGAACGGGCCGACGTGCTGGCCAACCGCGGCGCGGCATCGGTACGGCGTTAAGGCGAGCTTGGGGCAGGCGCCGGCTGTTATACTGGCGCCCGCCTGCATGACCGTTTATTCATGTTTCACCCTTCTTACCTACCGCCCATGCGCCAGATCGTCCTCGACACCGAAACCACCGGCCTGAATCCCAGAACGGGCGACCGCGTCATCGAGGTCGGCTGCGTTGAAATCTTCAACCGCAAGCTGACCGGAAATAACTTCCACCGTTATATCAACCCGGAACGCGACTCGGACGAGGCCGCGCTGGCGGTCCACGGACTGACCACCGAATTCCTGCGCGACAAGCCGAAATTCCACGAGATCGCCGAGGAATTGCGCGAATTCGTGCAGGGCGCGCAAGTGATCATCCATAACGCCCCCTTCGACCTGGGCTTCCTCAACGCCGAGTACACGCGCCTGGGCCTGCCGCCGTTTTCCACCTATTGCGCGGGCGTGATCGATACCCTGGTGCAGGCCAAGGAACTCCATCCGGGCAAGCGCAATTCGCTGGACGCGCTGTGCGACCGCTACGAAGTCTCGAACGCCCACCGCAAGCTGCACGGCGCGCTGCTGGACTCGGAACTGCTGGCCGACGTCTACCTGTCGATGACGCGCGGGCAGAATTCGCTGACGATGGATGTCGCGGCCGAACTCGACGCCGGCGGCGAGCTGGTCGAAGCCGGCCCGCTGGGCGAGATCATCGTGGTGGCGGCAAGCAGCGACGAGCAGGCCGCGCACGAACTGGTGCTGGCCGGCCTCGACAAGAACGTAAAAGGCAGCTGCATCTGGCGCAATTATTCTCCGCAGGGGTGACGGCGGCCTGATTCTGTGCCATAATACGCCTCGTTTTGGGAGGTTAGCTCAGGGGTAGAGCACTGCATTCACACTGCAGGGGTCGCAAGTTCGAAACTTGCACTTCCCACCAGAATTCGGCATGTCGATTCATCCGGTCCAGTTTGGCCCGAATCGACGGCAAGATCAAGAAGCGTTGCACGCGAAAGCGGAGCAGCGCTTTTTGCATTTCGGGGCGCGGCGGCGGCCCGAGGCCGGCCGCCGCACGCGACATCACGCCACGCGGCGCTGCGCATCCGTGGCGATGGCCAGCGCGGGGTGTTCGCCGGTGGACGCAGCATGCTGCTGGCGCGTCGCGCCTTCCTCCAGCTTCAACACCCGGTCGGCCACGTCGAAATAGGCATCGTCGTGGCTGATGACGATGACGGTCTTGCCCGCGGCCTTCAGCTCCGGCAGCAATTCGGTATAGAACACCCGCTTGAAGGTCGGATCCTGGTCGGCCGCCCATTCGTCGAACAGGTAGACCTGCCGGTTCTCCAGGTAGGCATTGATCAGGGCCAGGCGCTTTTTCTGCCCCGAGGACAGGTCGATGGTCGAGAATTTGCCGTCGGCGATATGGACTTTATGGTCGAGGTTGAGTTTTTCGAGGTAATGGCCGGCGCGCACGGCGGTCGTGCTGTCGATGCCCAGCAGGTGCTCGAACAGGTGGAAGTCCGCGAAGACGGCCGAGAAATTGCTGCGATAGCTGTCCAGGTTGGCCTCGGTGACGGGCTGGCCATTGAGCGAGATGCTGCCGGACTCCGGCAGGTACAGCCCCAGCAGCAGCATGGCCAGCGTCGTCTTGCCGCTGCCGTTGCCGCCGACAATGAACAGGATTTCTCCCTTGGTGATCGTGAGGTCGATCGGGCCGAGCGTGAACGGGCAGTCGTCGGTCTTGCCGGGGTAGCGGTGGCAGACCTGGTGCAGGGCGAGCGTCATGGGCTCGCCCTCGGCCAGCGGGGTCAGCGTGCGCTCGTGGGCCGGGCCTTCGCTCAACTGGCGGTCGAGCTGCTCGATCTTCTCCAGCGCCACGCCGGCATGGCTGAGCGCGGGGACGGCGTTGATCATCGAGCTGATCGGGCCGATCAGGTAGAGCAGGATCAGCGTGACCGTCGTCAGCGTCTCCGTCGTCTGCGGCAGCCAGAGCGGCACCACGAACAGCAGCACGCCGATCACGAAATAGAACAGCATGTCGCCGACGTTGCTGATCAAGGTGTAGCTGCCGAAGGCACGGATCGACATGTCGCGGAATTGCTTCGCGTCCGAGGCCAGCACCTGGTCGATGAACAACTGGCCGCGCTCGCGGTTGAGCTGCAGCTCGCGTCCACCCTCGACCAGGTCGCGGAAATGCCTGTAGAGGGTATCCATCTTGGCGCGCATCTTGCTCAGTTGGCGGAAGGGGTATTGTTGCGCGAGATTGAAGGCCACCAGGCAGACGATCAGCGTCGAGGCCAGCATCACGAACAGCGGCCCGGAGACCCAGGCCAGATAGACGAAGCAGGCGACGATGGCCACGCCGTCGGTCAGCACCCGCGGTGCGATCTGCAGGGCGCCCACGAAAGCCTCGATGTCGCGCGTGAGGATGACCATCAGCCCCGGCTTGCCCACGGCTTGCTGCTTCTTGTACGAGCAGTCGAGCAGTTTCTGGCTCAGGTCCAGGCGCATGCGGAACACGGCGTTCTGGGTCAGGTGCAGCATGGCGATCTGCGAACCGGAGCGCATCGCCAGCAAGACCGCGCACAGCCCGAAGAATCGGCCGACGAAGCCCGGCGACGAGGCCTGCCCCCTGGCGCCTTCGTTGATCAGCTGGATCAGGGCCGCGCCGCTCAAGCCGCTCAGGATCGCCGCGATGCAGGCTGCGAACAGTAACCAGCCCGATTGCCGGTAGAGATACGTGACAAGTTTCATGACTTCCTTTCAGTGACGGGTTCTCGAAATAACCCGACGTTCAATCGTTTCCTGGTGCGGCCCGGAGGCCGCACCCACTATTTCAACAGCGCCGTGATCCAGCCGGCCAGGGCTTCCACATGCGGCGCGGACAGCAGCGTCAGGTGGTTGCCCGGCGCCTCCCATACCTGCAGCGCGGGTGCGTGCACCCGCCACTGCGCGGCGATGGCTGCGTTGTCGCATTCATCGTCCGCGTCGCCCTCGTCGCGCTCGGCCACCAGCGCCATGTGCAAGGTCAGTGGATACGGGGTGCCGTGCACGTAGCCGGTATTGAGGTTGCTGTCGAATACCCTGACGATGCGCTCGATGACCTCGATGCCGGTGCGCGGCGGGACCACCCTGGCTGCGACCAGCCGCGCCAGCAGCAGCTTGAGCTGCTCCGGCGCGCCCAGTGGCGCGAAGTCCGCTGCCTTCAGGCCGATGCGGCCAGGCGCATTCATCTCGAACAGCTCGGCCAGCCGCGCCAGCATCCCGGCGCGTCCGACACACACCAGCGCGTCGCCGGGCGTGCGCGGCGCGCTCGAATCGAGCACGATCAGGGTGGCCGGCGGCCTGCCTGCCTGCACCAGCTGCTGCGCCATTTCGAGGACAACCTTGCCGCCGTAGGAATGGCCGAGCAGGGCGATCGGACCCTGCGGCGCGACCTCGTGGATCGCGCGCAGGTAGGCTCGGGCGGTGCTGGCGATCTCGCTGTGCGGCACGAGATTGTCGCTCAGGCCGCGCGGCTGCATGCCATGCACCGGCACGCGCGGGCCGAGGGCGTCGGCCAGCTGCGCGAACGCCGTCACGCTCGCGCCGGCGCCGGGCACGCAGAACAGCGGCGTGAGGCCAGGCGTGCCGCGCTGGATCAGCACATGCGGGCTATAGCGGTCTTCCGCCAGTGGCGCAGGCGCGCCGCAGCCGGCCAGCGCCTGCGCCAGCTGCTGGCCCAGGTGGCGGACGTTCTCGCCCTCCATCAGGCTGTGATGGCTGCCCGGCACCATGACCAGGCGCAGACGTTCGCCCTGCAGCGCGCCCCATCCGATCGATGGATCGGCACGCGCTTCGTCGATCGCCGAGAACAGGGTCACCGGCAGCGGCAGGATGGGCGCCGCATAGTCGTACAGCGCTGCGGCGATGCCCTGGCGGACCGCCAGGTGGCGCTCCAGCAGGCCGGTATCGACGCCCGGCGGGAAGACGCCACCGTCCTGGCAGACGCGCAGCATCGCCGCAAGGTCGCCGCGCACGGCCGCGAGCTGCTCGCCCAGGGCCGTTTGCGCCGCCGGCGGCAGCCAGGCCAGCAGGAATTCCTCGCGTCCGGCGCAGGCTGCTGCCGCGATCCGGCCACCGCGGTAGTCGCTGGTGGTATCGATCAGGCCGAGGAAGCCGACGGTTTCGTCGGCGCCGATCAACAGGTTGGCGATTTCGTAGGCGATGGTGCCGCCGGCCGACCATCCGGCCAGGTGGTACGGCCCTTCGGGCTGGACCGAACGGATCTCGGCCAGGTAGCGGCGCGCCATTTCCGGCACGCTGGCGCTGGCCGTTTCCCCTTCGAGGAAGCCGCTCGCGGCCAGGCCGTAGACCGGCATGTCCGGATCGAGCCAGGGCGCCAGCGCGCGGGCATAGCCGATTTCGCCTTCGCCCGGATGGACCAGGAACAGCGGCGCGAGCCGTCCTTCGCTGCGGATCGGCACCAGCGTGCCGCCTGCCGCGTCGTCGTCCGCGATGCGCTGGGCGAAGCCGCTGAGCGTCGGGGCGTTGAACAGCAGGCGCAACGCCACGTCCTTGCCGAGGTCCTGCCTGATGCGCGAGACCACCTGGACCGCCAGCAGCGAATGTCCGCCCAGCTCGAAGAAGTGGTCGTGACGGCCGATCCGTTCGGCGCCGAGCAGTTCCTGCCAGATCGCGGCCACCGCGGTTTCGATCTCGCCCTGCGGTGCGGCATAGGCGCGGCTTGCCAGCGCGGCCGAATCGGGCGCGGGCAGGGCGTTGCGGTCGACTTTCCCGTTCGGGGTGAGCGGGAAGTTTTCCATCACGACGAAGGCGCTCGGGAGCATGTAGTCGGCCAGGTGTTCGGCCAGGAGCGCGCGCAACTGGCCCGCTGCCGGCGGGGTGCCGGTCAGGTAGGCCACCAGGCGCTTGTTGCCGCCGTCGTCGGCACGCGCCAGCACCAAGGCTTCGCGCACGCCCTCGAGCTGCAGCAGGCGCGCTTCGATCTCGCCGATCTCGATGCGGAAGCCCCGGATCTTGACCTGGAAGTCCTTGCGGCCCAGGTATTCGATGCTGCCGTCGGCACGCCAGCGGCCCAGGTCTCCCGATTTATACAGGCGGCCCGCGCCGAACGGGTTGGCGACGAAGCGTTCCGCCGTCAGTTCCGGACGGTTCAGGTAGCCGCGTGCCACGCCGGCCCCGCCGATGTGGATCTCGCCGGCCACGCCGATCGGCACCGGGGCCATCTGCGGGTCGAGGATATACATCTGGGTGTTGGCGATCGGTCCGCCGATCGGCACGATCGGCAGCAGCTCCGGGCCGGCCTGCCAGGCGCTCGCGCAAACGGTCGTCTCGGTCGGGCCGTAGCCGTTGAAGAAGGTCGCGCGCGCGGCCCAGTGGGCGGCCAGCGCGGGCGGGCAGGGCTCGCCGACGGCGACCAGGGTCATGGCCCCGAGCGGGGCGTCGAGCGGCAGCGCAGCCAGCGCCGATGGCGGCAATGTGAGGTGGGTAATGCCGTAGTCGACCAGGGTCGCGAGCAGCGGCGCCCCCGGCATCGTCGCCTCGCGGCTGGCCAGCACCAGGCGCGCACCGCCGCACAGCGCCATCACGATTTCCCACACGCTGCCGTCGAAGCCGAACGAGGCGAACTGCAGCACCCGGCTGTCCGGCTGTACGCCGAACGGACGGATTTGCGCAAGCGCCAGGTTGGACAAGCCGGCATGATGATTCATCGTTCCTTTTGGCAGGCCGGTCGAGCCGGATGTATAGATGATGTAGGCCAAGTGCTGCGGCGTCAAGCCGAGTGTTTGCGGGTCCGGGTTGGACTCGTCCGCCGGGTCGCCGCCGGCAATCGCGCTTTCCAGCAGCAGCACCGGCGCCCCGGTTTCCGGCACGGCCTGGCGCACCGCGGCGCCGGCCAGCACGGCCATCGGCGCGCTGTCGGACAGCATGTAGGCCAGGCGCTGGGCCGGATAGTTCGGGTCGAGCGGCACGAAGGCCGCACCGGCCTTGAGCACGGCCAGCACCCCGATCACCATCGGCAAGCCAGGTTCGGTGCAGATGGCGATACGGCTGTCCGGCCCGGCGCCCAGGGCGATCAGCCGGTGCGCGAGGCGGTTGGCCTGCGCGTTCAGCTGCGCATAGCTGAGCTGTCCGGCGCTGGAATCGAGCGCCACCGCGTCCGGCGTACGCGCGACCCAGTCCTCGAACAGGCTGTGGACGGGGCGCTCGTACACATAAGGACGGGCGGTATCGTTGAAGCCGCGCGTGACCAGCTCGCGCTCGCCGTCGACCAGCAGCTCGAGGCTGGCCACCCGCTGGGCGTCGTCCGCGACCATGCCGCGCAGGACCGATTCGAAGCGGCGCAACAGGCAGCGCATGCTCGCTTCTTCAAACAGGGCGCTGGCATAGATCAGGGTGCCGCTCAGCTCCGCGCCGCGGTCGCTGACCGACAGGGTGGTGTCGAAGTGGGCGGTGACGCTGGCCTGGCTGGCCATGCCATGCAGGCGCAGGCCGGGCAGGGCGAGCGCTTCGCCGTCCGGCGTGTTGTTCAGCGCAAGCACGGTCTGGAACAAGGGGCTGTGCGCCATGCTGCGCTGCGGGCTGACCGCTTCCACCACCTGCTCGAACGGCAGGTCCTGGTGGGCGTAGGCGTCCAGGGTCTCCTGCCTGACCCGGGCCAGCAAGTCGGCCACGCTCGCGTCGCCGCCGGCCGTCACGCGCAGGGCCAGGGTGTTGACGAAGAAGCCGATCAGGCCTTCGACCTCGCGCCGCTGACGGTTGGCCACCGGGGTGCCGATGACGACGTCGTCCTGCCCGCTCATGCGGCCCATCAGGATGCCCCAGCCGGCCAGCAGGGTCATGAACAGGGTGGCGCCGTGGCGCTGGCCGAGCTGCCGCAAGCCCGCGGCCAGGCCGGCGTCGAGAGTGAACGCGACGGCGGCGCCGGCCAGGTTTTGCACGGCCGGACGCGGATGGTCCGTCGGCAGCGCCAGCAGTTCCGGTGCGCCGTCCAGGCGCGCCTTCCAGTACCCGGCCTGCTGCACCAGTGCCTCGCCTTGCAGCCAGGCGCGCTGCCAGGCCGCGTAGTCGGCATACTGGACCGCGAGCGGTGGAAGCGGATCGGGCTGGCCCTGGCTGAAGGCGGTGTACAGGGCGCTGACTTCGCGCACCAGCACGCCGTTCGACCAGCCGTCCGAGATGATGTGGTGCTGGTCGATCAGCAGCACGTGCTCGTCAACGGCGAGCTGGAGCAGCTGGCCGCGGATCAGCGGACCCTGGGCCAGCTCGAAGGCTTGCCCGAAGAATGCGGCGCCGGCCGACTCGACCTGGCCGGCATCGCATGCCAGCTCGCTCAGGGCGAAGCCGGCGTCGAGGGGGGCGATGCGCTGGACCGGCTGGCCCTCGTGCATGACGAAGGTGGTGCGCAGGTTCTCGTGGCGGGCCACGATGCGGTCGAGGGTGGCGCGCAGCGCGGCGCGATCGAGCCGGCCTTCCAGGCGCAGCGCGGCCGGCATGCGGTAGGCATTGCCCGCCACCGAGTCGAGCTGGTCGATGAACCACAGGCGTTGCTGGGCCCAGGACAGCGGCAGCGGCGCGCCGCGGTCGACGGCGCCGATCGCGCCCTGCGTCGTTTCGCGGGCCTCGGCCAGGCGGGCCGCGAAGCCTGCCAGGTCGGGATGGGCGAACAGGGTACGCAGCGGCACGTCGCGGCCCAGGGCCTCGCGCAGGCGCGACATCAGCTGCACGGCCAGCAGCGAGTGGCCACCCAGTTCGAAGAAGTGGTCCCGGCGGCCGACCTGCCCGATCTTCAACAGGTCTTGCCAGATCGCGGCCACCGTGCCTTCCAGCTCCCCCTGCGGCGCCTCGAATGCACGGCTGGAGTGCGCCAGCGCGCCGGGTTCGGGCAGCGCCTTGCGGTCGACCTTGCGGTTCGGGGTGAGCGGCAAGGCCTCCAGCACCACATAGGCGGCAGGCAGCATGTAGTCGGCCAGATGTTCGGCCAGTTGCGCACGCAATTCGGCGGCGTCCGGCGGCGTGCCGGTCAGGTAGGCCATCAGGCGCGCGTGGCCGCTGGCGTCCTCCCGCGCCACCACCACTGCTTCATTCACGCCCTCGCACTGCAGCAGGCGCGCTTCGATCTCGCCCAGCTCGATGCGGAAACCGCGGATCTTGACCTGGAAGTCGTTGCGGCCCAGGTACTGGATATGGCCGTGCGCCAGGTGGCGCCCCAGGTCGCCCGTCTTGTACAGGCGGCCGGCGCCGAAGGGATTGGCGACGAAGCGTTCGCTCGACAGTTCCGGGCGGTTCAGGTAGCTGCGCGCTACGCCCGCGCCGCCGATATAGAGCTCGCCCGTGACGCCTTGCGGCACCGGTTGCATGTGGCGGTCGAGCAGGTAGACCTCCACGTTCGGCAGCGGCCGGCCCAGGTCTTGCGGCATCCTGGCCTGGTCCAGGCGCACGCAGGTCGCGTCGACGGTGCACTCGGTCGGGCCGTAGACGTTGTAGACGGCTAGCCGAGGCGCGGCGCGCAGGGCTTCCCAGCTGGCCGCGTCGATGGCGTCGCCGCCGACCTGCACGCTGCGGTGGCGACCATCGGTCATGCTCGCCAGGCCGGCGTCGAGCATCATCTTGAGCTGGGCCGGGGTGCAGTCGAAAGCATCGATGCGCTGCTGCTCCAGGAAAGCGAGCATCGCCGGACCGTCGGCGCGCAGGTCTTGCGGCACCAGCACCAGGCAGTGGCCCGACAGGAGCTGCAGGATCGATTTCAGGGACGCATCGAACGAGATCGAGGCATTCAGCGCGACGCGGGCGGCCGGTGGGCATTCCGAGAAGGCGCTGGCCGCCAGTGCCTGCCACAGGTTGGCCAGGCCGCGGTGCTCGATCATGACGCCCTTGGGGCGGCCGGTCGAACCCGAGGTATAGATCACATAGGCCAGGTGGCCCGCGTGCAGGCCTTCGAGTTCCGGATTGATTTCGGGCTGGCCGGCCAGCGCGGCGTCGTCCAGCAACAGCAGCGGCGCGGCGGCCGGCGGCAGCAGGGCCGCCACGGCCTGTTCCGCGAGCACCGCGCCAGGGGCGCAGTCGGCCAGCATGAAGGCCAGGCGCTCGGCCGGATAGTTCGGGTCGACCGGCACGTAGGCGGCGCCGGCTTTCAGGATGCCGAGCAGCCCGACCATCATGGCGATACCGCGCTCGGCGCACAGGGCGACGCGCTCGTCCGGACGCACGCCCAGTGCCAGCAGGCGGTGCGCGACCCGGTTGGCGCGGCGGTTCAGTTCCGCGAAATCGAGCTCCTCTCCCTGGTAGGCCAGCGCCGGCGCGTTTGGCGTGCGCGCCACCTGCGTTTCGAACAGGCGGTGGATCGGCTGCGCGCCGCGATAGTCGACGGCAGTCTGGTTGAAGCCGTCCAGCAGCTCCGCGCGCTGCTGCAGGTCCAGCAAGGGCAGGCGGGCGACGCGCTGGCGTTCGTCGGCGACCATCGCGCCCAGCACGGTCTTGAAGTGCAGGGCGAAGCGTTCGACCGTGGCGCGGTCGAACAGGGCGCTGGCGTAGACCAGGCCACCGCCAATGGTGCCGCCGGTATCGGTCAGCGACAGCGACAGGTCGAACTTGGAGGTGGTGGTCGGCGTCTCCAGCGGCGACAGATTGATCCCCGGCAGGGCCGCGGCATCGCTGGCGGGCGTATTGTTCAGCGAGAACATGACCTGGAAGATCGCGCTATGGCTGAAGCTGCGCACCGGCTGCAGCGCTTCGACCACCTGTTCGAACGGCAGGTCCTGGTGGCCGAAGGCATCGAAGGTGGTCGCGCGCAGCGTCTCCAGCAGGTCCGCCACCGATGGATCGTCCTGCATGTTCACGCGCAGGGCGAGCGTGTTGACGAAGAAGCCGAGCATGTCTTCGGCTTCGCTGCGCAGGCGGTTGGCGACAGGGGTGCCGATCACGACGTCATCCTGACCGGACAGGCGCGCCAGCACGATGGCCCAGCCGCACATCAAGGTCATGAACAGGGTAGCGTCGTGGCGGCGCGACAGCTCGCGCAATCCGGCGGCCAGCGGCGCCTCGATCACGAGGTCGATCGCGCTGCCGGCATGGCTTTGCACCGGTGGGCGCTGGCGGTCGAGCGGCAGCTCGAGCAGCGCCGGGGCGCCGCCCAGGTGGGCGCGCCAGAAGGCGATTTGCGCCTGCAGGGTCTCGCCTTGCAGCCATTCGCGCTGCCAGGCCGCATAGTCGGCGTATTGCAGCGCGGGCGGCGCCAGGGGGTCGCCTTGCTCCTGGCTGAAGGCGGCATACAGCACGCTCACCTCGCGCAGCAGGATCCCGACCGACCAGGCGTCCGAGATGATGTGGTGCTGGACCACCAGCAGCACATGCTCGTCCTCCGCCAGGCGCAGCAGCTGGCCACGGATCAGCGGACCGTGTTCGAGGTCGAACGGCGCGCCGGCCGCGGCGGCGGCGGCGTGCTCCAGCGCGGCCTCGCGCTCCTGCGCCGCCAGCATGCGCAGGTCGTGTTCGGCCAGCGGGAAGGCGGAGTCGGCGCCGGCGATGACCTGGCGCGGCTCGCCGCCTTGCATGCGGAAGCTGGTGCGCAGGATTTCATGGCGCGCCACCAGGCGGTCGAGCGCCTTGCGCAGCGCCGTCCGGTCGAGCGGGCCTTGCAGGCGCAGCGCGATCGGCATGTTGTAGGCCGCGCTCGGGGCATCGTCGAGCTGGGCCAGGAACCACAGGCGCTGCTGCGCCCACGAGAGCGGCAAGGGCTGGTCGCGGCCGACCGCCGGGATGGTGGCCAGCGAGGACGGCGCGGCTTGCGCCACGATGCGCGCGAGGTCGGCGATGACCGGATGCGCCAGCAACTGGCGCAGCGCCACCTCGATGCCGAACGCCTGGCGCAGGCGCGACATCAGCTGCACCGCCAGCAGCGAATGGCCGCCCAGCTCGAAGAAGTGGTCGTTGCGGCCGACTTGTTCGACCCGCAGCAGGTCTTGCCAGATCGTGGCGATCATGGTTTCCACCTGGCCCACAGGGGCCTCGAACGGACGGCTGGCCATGGCCGGCGCATCCGGCGCCGGCAGCGCATTGCGGTCGACCTTGCCGTTGGCGGTGAGCGGGAAGCTGTCCAGGCTGACGAAAGCGCTTGGGAGCATGTATTCCGCCAGGTGCACGGCCAGTTCGGTGCGCAGTTCGGCGGCGCTCGGGGGAGTACCGGTCAGGTAGGCGACCAGGCGCTTTTCGCCTTCGCCGTCGGCGCGGGCCAGCACCAGCGCTTCCTTGACGCCGTCGATGGCGGCCAGGCGCGCTTCGATTTCGCCCAGCTCGATACGGAAACCGCGGATCTTGACCTGGAAGTCGTTGCGGCCCAGGTAGTCGATCTCGCCGTTCGCGAGCCAGCGCGCCAGGTCGCCGGTCTTGTAGAGTTGTCCTTCACCGAAGGGATTGGCGACAAAACGCTCCGCCGTCAATTCTTCGCGGTTCAGGTAGCCGCGGGCGACACCGTCGCCGCCGATGTACAACTCGCCGGCCACGCCGACTGGCACCGGCTGCAGGCCGGCGTCGAGGATGTAGACCTGGCTGCTGGCGACAGGTTTGCCGATCGGCAGGACGCCGCTCGCCACCGTCTCATCGCTCACCTCATGGGTGACCGTGAAGGCCACGGTTTCGGTCGGACCATAGGTATGCACGAGGTGGCGCGGACGCGCCTTAGTCCAGACCGAGGCGATGGTCGACAGGTCGCTGCGGTCGCCGCCGAACAGCAGGTAGTTCAGGCCGGGCCAGGCGTCAAGCATCAGGTCCGCGTACTGGCGGAACAGGCCCGCGGTGAGCTGGACGATGGTCGCGTTCTCGCGGCGAAGCAGGGCGCTGAAGGCGGAGGGCTCGAGCAGGGTCGCCTGGTCGACGACCAGCAGTTGCGCGCCATTGAGCAGCGCGCCCCAGATTTCCCAGGTCGAGGCATCGAAAGCGGGATTGGCGCAATAGGCCATGCAGTCTTCGCCGCCGATGCGCACGCAGTCCTGGTCGAGGACCAGTTGCAGGACATTGCGGTGGCTGACCAGCACGCCCTTGGGTTGGCCGGTCGAACCGGAGGTGTAGATGACGTAGGCGAGACCGGTCGCCCCGACCTCTGGCAGGACGACTTGCGGCGCCGCGTCGGCCGCTTCGTCCAGGCGCAGCAGCGGCACCGCGCCGTTGAAACGGCTCAGGTGCATGCTGGTGGCGAGCAGCATGGCGGGCTTGGCGTCGGCCAGCATGAAGGCGAGGCGCTCGCTTGGCTGCCCCGCGTCCAGCGGCAGGTAGGCGGCGCCGGCTTTCAGGATGGCGAGCAGGCCGGTGATCAGGTGCACGCTGCGTTCGGCGCAGACGGCAACCAGGTCGCCCGGCTGCACGCCGCCGGCGACCAGGCGCCGCGCCAGCGCATCGGCACGTTCGTCCAGCTGCGCGTAGCTCAGGCGCTCGGCGCCGTAGACCAGCGCGATCGCGCCAGGCCGGCGCGCGGCTTCCGCCGCAAATCGGCCGTGGATGGTGTCGTTGCGCGGATAGCGTCCCGCCCTGGCCGCGGGATTAAACTCGCGCACGACTTGCTGCCATTCCGACGCCGGCAGCTCGCGCAGGAGACGCACCGGCGTATCCTGGACATCCGACAGCGCCCGCACCAGTGCGGCGACCGCTGCGTGCAGGTAGGCGCCGATGCGCTGCGGATCGGTGTCCACCGCCTGGATCGAGAGCATGAAGTCCACGCCCAGGTCGTCGACGGCGGCGAACAGCGGATAGTTGTTGCGCTCTTCGCTCGACAGCTGCCGTACGCCTTGCCACGCCGGTGTGCCGCCTGCGTCCTGGCCCATCGCACTGTGGCGGTAGTTGAACACGCTGGTAAACAGCGGCATGCCCGGCGCGACGGCGCTGCATTGCTGCGCCAGCACCAGCGCGGCGTCCTCGTGGTCCATCAGCTCGCGCAACTGGCCGAAGGTTGCGGCGAGCACTTCGCCCGCGCCCAGTTCGCCCAGGCGGATGCGCACCGGCAGGGTGTTGATGAACATCCCGACCAGGTGGGCGATGCCTTCGGTGCCGCGCATGCGGCCGGTCATCACCGTGCCGAACACGACGTCCTCGCGCCCCGTGCACAGCGCCAGCACCTGGGCCCAGGCGACGTGGAACAGGACAGCCGGCAGTACTCCGTGGCGGCTGGCGGCGGCCCGCACGGCGCCGGCCAGTTCGCCTTCGAGCATGAGGCGCGCCTCGGCTTGTTCGCTGCCGCTGCCGCGCACGTCCAGCAGGCCGAAAGGCGCGGCCGGTTCGTCGTAGTCGCCAAGCAGTGCGGTGAACCATTCCCGGTGCTGGTCGTCCGAGACCAGGCGGGCATGGCTGATGTAGTTGCGGAACGGGACCGGGGGCGGCAGATCGTCGCCGCGTCCGGCCAGCACCGCCTGGATCTCGCCCATGATCAGCTCGAAGGCGATATGGTCCGACACCATGTGCTGGCTCAAGACCGCAAGCAGCCATTCCTCGCCCTGGCCGGAAGGGATGGCGTAGGCCGCCAGCAGCGGCGCCTTGCGCACGTCCAGGCGGGTGTGGCGCGGATCGGTGCGGCGCATCAGTTCGGCCATTGGATCGTCCTGCGGCGCCAGCTCGTGGACCGGCAGTTCGGCGTTGCGGCACACCACCTGCACCGGCTGCCCGACATCGTCCCAGAACATGGCGCTGCGCAGGATGTCGTGGCGCGCGATCACGCGCTGCAGGGCCGCCAGGAAGGCGTCCAGGCGCGGGCGGTTGTCGAAGGTGAGCAGCTTGCGCGTCAGGTAGGGGTCGCCCTCGGTTTCGAGCAGGTAGTGGAACAGGATCCCCTCCTGCAGCGGCGCCAGCGGATAGATGTCCTGCACGTTGTCGCTGCCGCCCGGGACCTGGGCGGCCAGCGCGTCGATCTGGGCCTGGGTGAGGCGGATCAGCGGCGCCGTGTCCGCTGCGGGCGCGAGGGCTCCGGCGGTATCATCGGCCGGCAGAGCTTTCGCGGCCCGGGCCAGTTGCGTCAGCACGGGAGCGATGAAGATGTCGCGTACCTCGAGCAGCACGCCCTGCTGCCGCAGCCGCTGCACCATCTCGATCACCAGCAGCGAATGACCGCCCAGTTCGAAGAAGTGGTCGTTGCGGCCGACCTGGGCAATCTTTAACAGGTCTTGCCAGATCGCGGCGATGGCGCTTTCGGTTTCGCCTTCGGGCGCTTCGTACGGACGGCTGGCCATGGCCGGGGCATCCGGCAGCGGCAGGGCGTTGCGGTCGACCTTGCCGTTGGCGGTCAGCGGGAAGGCGTCCAGCGCGACGAAGGCGCCTGGCAGCATGTACTCGGCCAGGTGCACGGCCAGTTCGGTGCGCAGTTCGGCCGCGCTCGGTGGGGTACCGGTCAGGTAGGCGACCAGGCGCTTTTCGCCTTTGCCGTCCGCGCGGGCCAGCACCAGCGCTTCCTTCACGCCGGCGATGGCAGCCAGGCGCGCTTCGATCTCGCCCAGCTCGATGCGGAAGCCGCGGATCTTGACCTGGAAGTCATTGCGGCCCAGGTAGTCGATCTCGCCGTTCGCGAGCCAGCGCGCCAGGTCGCCGGTCTTGTACAGCTTTCCTTCACCGAAGGGATTCGTGACAAAGCGCTCGGCCGTCAATTCTTCGCGGCTCAGGTAGCCGCGGGCGACACCGTCGCCGCCGATGTACAACTCGCCCTCCACGCCCACTGGCACCGGCTGCAGGCCGGCGTCGAGGATGTAGACCTGGCTGCTGGCGACGGGTTTGCCGATCGGCAGGACGCCGCTCGCCACCGTCTCATCGCTCACTTCATGGGTGACCGTGAACGCGACCGTTTCGGTCGGGCCATAGGTATGCACCAGGTGGCGCGGACGCGCCCTGGTCCAGACCGAGGCGATGGTCGACAGGTCGCTGCGGTCGCCGCCGAACAGCAGGTAGTTCAGGCCGGGCCAGGCGTCAAGCATCAGGTCCGCATACTGGCGGAACAGGCCCGCGGTGAGCTGCACGATGGTCGCGTGCTCGCGGCGCAGCAGGGCGCTGAAGGCGATTGGTTCGAGCAGGGTCACCTGGTCGATGACCAGCAGTTGCGCGCCATTGAGCAGCGCGCCCCAGATTTCCCAGGTCGACGCGTCGAAGGCCGGATTGGCGCAATAGGCCATGCAATCGTCGCCGCCGATGCGCACGCAGTCCTGGTCGAGGACCAGTTGCAGCACATTGCGGTGGCTGACCAGTACGCCCTTCGGCTGGCCGGTCGAACCGGATGTGTAGATGACATAAGCGAGGTCGGTCGCGGCCACCTCTGGCAGGGCGACCTGCGGCGCTGCGTCGGCCACGTCGTCCAGGCACAGCAGCGGCACATTGCCGTCGAAGCGGCCAGTGTGGGCACTGTCGGCGAGCAGCATGGCGGGCTTGGCGTCAGCCAGCATGAAGGAGAGGCGCTCGCTTGGCTGCCCCGCGTCCAGCGGCAGGTAGGCCGCGCCGGCTTTCAAAATGGCGAGCAGACCGGTGATCAGGCCCACGCCGCGCTCGGCGCAGACGGCGACCAGGTCGCCCGGCTGCACGCCGCCCGCGACCAGGCGCCGCGCCAGCGCATCGGCGCGGTCGTCCAGCTGCGCGTAGCTCAGGCGCTCGGCGCCGCAGACCAGCGCGACGGCGCCAGGCCTGCGCGCCGCCTCGGCGGCGAAGCGGCCATGGATCGTGTCCATGCGCGGATAGCGGCTGGCGCCCGGGGCAGGATTGAAGCCGCGCGTGACCAGATCGCGCTCGTCGTCGACCAGCAGTTCGAGACGGGCGACCGGCTGGGAAGCGTCGGCCACCATGCCGCGCAGGAGCGCTTCGAAGCGGCGCAGCAGGCGCGCCATGCTCGTTTCATCGTACAGGGCGGTGGAATAGGTCAGGCTGCCGCCGAGCTGGGCGCCGCCGTCGACCACGGCCAGCGCGGTGTCGAAATGGCTGGTGCCGTGATCCTGGCCCAGGCCGGTCATGTTCAGGCCCGGCAGCTCGAGCCGGCGTTCGGCCGCGCCGCTGTCGACCGTGAGCATGGTCTGGAACAAGGGGCTGTGCGCGAGGCTGCGCTGCGGGCTCACGCTTTCGACCACCTGTTCGAACGGGATGTCCTGGTGGGCGTAGGCGTCCAGGGTGTCCTGGCGCACCTGGTCGAGCAGCGTGGCCACGCTTGGCGCGCCATCGGTGGACACGCGCAGCGCCAGGGTGTTGACGAAGAAGCCGATCAGCGCTTCGACTTCGCGGCGCTGGCGGTTGGCCACCGGCGTGCCGATCACGACATCCTGCTGGCCGCTCATGCGGCTCATCAGGATGCCCCATCCGGCCAGCAGGGTCATGAACAGGGTGGCGCCATGGCGCTGGCCGAGCTGCTTGAGGCCGGCCGAGAGGTCGGCGTCGAAGCTGAAGGCGATGCTGGCGCCCGCGTGGCTTTGCACGGCGGGGCGTGCGCGGTCCGCCGGCAGCGCCAGCAGTTCCGGTGCGCCGGCCAGGCGCCGCTTCCAATAGGCGGCCTGCTGCTGCAGGGTCTCGCCCTGCAGCCAGGCGCGCTGCCAGGCCGCGTAGTCGGCGTACTGGATCGCCAGCGGCGGCAGCGGGTCGGGCCGGCCCTGGCTGAAGGCGGTGTACAGGGCGCTCACCTCCCGCACCAGCACCCCGGTCGACCAGCCGTCGGAAATGATGTGGTGCTGGTTGATCAGCAGGACATGTTCGTCAGGGCCGCATGCCAGCAGCTGGCCGCGGATCAGCGGACCCTGGGCCAGGTCGAAGGGCTGGCGGAAGAAGGCCTCGATGGCCGACTCGCGTTCCTGCGGCGCGTTCGACAGGTCGACCAGCTCCAGCGCGAAGCCGGCTTCCGGTGCGGCGATGCGCTGCACCGCGCCATCGCCCTCCATGACGAAGGTGGTGCGCAGGTTCTCATGGCGCGCCACGATGCGGTCGAGCGTGGCGCGCAGGGCGCCCACGTCGAGCCGGCCGTCCAGGCGCAGCGCGGCCGGCATGTGGTAGGCGCTGCCGGCGGAGGCATCCAGCCGGTCCAGGAACCACAGGCGCTGCTGGGCCAGGGACAGCGGCAGCGGCGCATTGCGGTCGGCTGCCTCGATCGTGCCAAGGGTCGACTGGCGCGCATCGGCCAGGGCGGCGGCAAAGCCGGCCAGGTCGGCATGGGCGAAGACCGTTCGCAGCGGCACCTCGAGGCCGAACTGCTGGCGCAGGCGCGATACCAGCTGCACCGCCAGCAGCGAATGCCCGCCCAGCTCGAAGAAGTGGTCGTTGCGTCCGACCCGCTCGAGCCGCAGCAGGTCTTGCCAGATGGCGGCGATCGCCGTTTCGACTTCGCCTTGTGGCGCCTCGAACGGACGCTGCGACAGCGCCAGCAGGTCCGGCGCCGGCAGCGCCTTGCGGTCGACTTTGCCGTTCGGGGTGAGCGGGAAGGCTTCCAGCACCACGAAGGCGCTCGGCAGCATGTAGTCGGCCAGGTGCACCGCCAGTTCGGCACGCAGCGCGGCCGCGTCGCCAGGTGCGCCGGTGACATAGGTCACCAGGCGCTTGTCGCCGGCTTCGTCTTCGCGCGCCAGCACCAGCGCTTCGTTCACGCCGGCGCACTGCAGCAGGCGCGCCTCGATCTCGCCCAGCTCGATGCGGAAACCGCGGATCTTGACCTGGTAGTCGAGGCGGCCGCGGAATTCGATCACGCCGTCGGCGCGGTAGCGCCCCAGGTCGCCGGTGCGGTAGAAGCGCTGGCCCGGCTCGAACGGATGGGGGACGAAGGCCGCTTCGGTCTGGGCCGGGTTGTTCAGGTAGCCGCGGCCCACGCCGATGCCGGCCACACAGATCTCGCCGATCGTCCCGGTCGGCACCGGCTGCAGTGCGCGGTCCAGGATATAGATGCGGTTGTTCGGCGTCGGGCGGCCGATCGGGGTCACGCTGTCTTCAGGGGGTGCGGCCTCGATGGCATGCCAGGTGACGTCGTCCGAACACTCGGCCGGGCCATACACGTTCATCAGGGCGATGGCCGGGAAGCGCGCGAACCAGTCGCGGCACAGGCGGGTGGTGAGGGCCTCGCCGGTCGGGATCAGGTAGCGCAGGCCGTCCAGGGTCACGCTGGCGTCACAGCCGTCGAGCAGGCTGCGCATCATGCTCGGCACCGTCTGCAGCAGGGTGATGCCGTGGCGGTTGACGGCGGCCGGCAGGGCCAGCGGGTCGAAGGCGATGTCGTCAGGCAGGATCACGGTGCGTCCGCCCACCAGCAGCGCCGACAGGAATTGCCAGACGCAGATGTCGAAAGCCGGCGACGCGGTCTGGGCCAGGCGGTCGCGCGCATGGATGTCCATGGTCGAGAGCTTGCCGAACATGTGGTTGAGCATGCCGCGCTGCTCGACCATGGCGCCCTTCGGCTTGCCGGTCGAACCCGAGGTGAAGATCACATAGGCCAGGTCGTCCGGGGTGCCGCGCACGCCCAGGCGCGGGGCCGGGCCGGCGCCTTCATGGTGCCGTTCGGCGACCACGACCCGGGCCGCCGGCGCCAGCGCGCGGGTCTGCTCGAGGCAGGCTTCCGACACCAGCATCAGCGGCGAGGCGCTCAGTTCGACGATCTCGCGCAGGCGCTGCGGTGGGTGCTTGATGTCCAGCGGCAGGAAGGCCGCGCCGGCCTTGAACACGGCCAGCATCATCTCGAGCATGACGATGTTGCGCTCGCAAACCAGCGTGACCAGCACCTCGGGGCCGGCGCCGGCATCGACCAGGGCCTGGGCCAGGCGGCTGGCGCGCTCGTCGAGTTCGCGGTAGCTCAGTTGTTCGTCGAGATGGCTGACGGCGACTGCGTCCGGGTCGAGCGCGACTCTGGCTTCGAACAGGCCGGCGAAACTGTGCTCGAGCGGATAGCTTTCTTCGCTGCGGTTCCAGGTATGCAGCTGCAGTTCGCGCTCGGCCGGGTTCAGCAGCGGCAGGGCGTCGACGCGGCAATCATCGCCAGCTGCCATCCCCGCCAGCAGGGTCTGGAAATAGCCCGCCAGGCGTTCGGCGGTGGCGGCATCGAACAGTGCGGTGGCGTAGTCGATCTGGGCGTGCAGGTCGTCGCCGCTGACGTTGACGGTCAGCGACAGGTCGAACTGGGCGGTGTTCGCATGGCGCTCCAGGGCTTCCAGGCGCAGCCCGGGCAAGGTAAGGGCGCCGTCGCCGGCGTCCGTGTTCAGCGTGAGCATGGTCTGGAACAGCGGGCTGTAGCTCAGGCTGCGCTGCGGCTTGACCGCTTCGACAACCTGCTCGAAGGGCAGGTCCTGGTTGGCGAAAGCATCGAGCGTGAGCGTTTTCACCTGCTTGAGCAGGGCCGGCAGGGTCGGGCTCTCGTGCAGCGACAGGCGCAGCGCCAGGGTATTGGCGAAGAAGCCGGCCATTGCCTCGATCTCGCTGCGCTGGCGTCCGGCGACCGGGGTGCCGATCACCACCTCGTCCTGGCCGCTCAGGCGCGCCATCAGGACGCCCCAGCCGGCCAGCAGGGTCATGAACAGCGTGCTGCCGTGGCGCTGGCCCAACTCGCGCAGGCCGGCGCCGATGGCGGCCGGGACCTGGAAACGGATGCTGGCGCCGGCATAGCTTTGCAGGGCCGGCCGTGGGCGATCGAGCGGCAGCGCCAGGAGCTCCGGCGCGCCGGTGAGGTGGCGCTTCCAGAAATCGACCTGGCCTTGCAGCACCTCTCCTTGCAGCCAGGCGCGCTGCCAGGCGGCGTAGTCGGCATACTGCAGCGGCAGCGGCGCCAGTGGCGAGGCCTGGCCCTGGGTGAAGGCGGCGTACAGGGTGCTCAGCTCGCGCACCAGCACCTGGATCGACCAGCCGTCGGAAATGATGTGGTGCTGGTTGATCAGGAGGACGTGGCGCTGCGGCGCGGTGCGCAGCAGGCGCACGCGAATCAGCGGTCCCTGGGCCAGGTCGAAAGGCATGGCGAAGAAGGCCTCGATCATGGCCTCGACATCGCCTGCCTGCCCGCTGCAGTCCTGTTCGTCCAGGTCGAAATCGTCGCTGGCGGCGCCGATGTGCTGGCATGGTTCTTCGTCCTGCAGCACGAAGGTGGTGCGCAGGCTTTCGTGGCGGCGCACGATCCCGGTGAAGGCGGCGCGCAGGGCGGCGACGTCGAGCTGCCCTTCGAGGCGCAGCGCCGCCGGGATGTGGTAGGCGGCGCCCGCGGCGGGCTCGAACCGGTCGAGGAACCACAGGCGCTGCTGCGCCCAGGACAGCGGCAGCGGGGCGCTGCGGTCGGCCAGAGGAATCTCGCCGAGCGTGTCGCGCCCGGCGTGGCTGATGCTGGCGGCAAAATCGGCCAGCAGCGGCGCGCTGAACAGGGTGCGCATCGATACTTCCACGCCCAGCTTCTGGCGCAGGCGCGAAGTCAGCTGCACGGCCAGCAGCGAGTGCCCGCCGAGCTCGAAGAAGTGGTCGTGGCGTCCGACCCGGTCGAGCTTGAGCAGTTCCTGCCAGATCGCGGCAACGGCGCGCTCGGCTTCGCCCTGCGGCTCGGCGAATGCACGGGTGGCCAGCGCTTCGATGCCCGGTTGCGGCAGGGCGGCGCGGTCGATCTTGCCGTTGGCCGTGAGCGGGAAGGCGTCCAGGGTCACGAAAGCGGCGGGCAGCATGTACTCGGCCAGGTGGGCGGCCAGCAGCGCGCGCAGTTCGACGGCGCCTGGTGGCGTGCCGGTCAGGTAGGCTACCAGGCGCTTGCCGCCGTCAAGGTCGGCCGATGCCAGCACCAGCGCTTCCTTCACGCCGGGGACAGCGGCCAGGCGCGCCTCGATCTCGCCCAGTTCGATACGGAAACCGCGGATCTTGACCTGGAAATCGTTGCGGCCCAGGTAGTCGATATTGCCGTCGGCCAGCCAGCGGCCCAGGTCGCCCGTCTTGTACAGGCTGCCTTCGCCGAACGGATTCGCGATGAAGCGCTCCCTGGTTAATTCAGGGCGGTTCAAATAGCCGCGCGCCACGCCGTCGCCGCCGATGTAGAGTTCCCCGGTGACGCCCACCGGCACCGGCTGCAGGGCGCCATCGAGCAGGTAGACCTGGGTGTTGGCGATCGGGCGCCCGATCGGGATGCTGCGCGCGTCCGGCGCGACTGCCGCGATCGGGCAGGTGACGGCGAAGGTGGTGCTCTCGGTCGGGCCGTAGCCGTTGACGATGCGGGCCGGGCCGGTGCCCGCCAAGACCCGCGCGACGATGGCCGGGTCGAGCGCGTCGCCGCCGATCATCAGGGTGCGCAGGCGCGCAAAGGCCGGGCGCAGCGCCTCGCAATAGGCGTTGAACAGGCCCACGGTCAGCCACAGGGCGCTGACCTGACCTTCCAGCAGGACCCGGTTGAGAACCACCGGGTCCATCAGTTCGTCCTGGCTGACCAGGAGCACGCGCGCGCCGTTCAGCAGCGGCGCCCACAGTTCCCAGGTGCTGGCGTCGAAGGCCGGGCTGGCGCAATGGGCGACGCAGTCGCCCAGGTCGGCGTAGTCGCTGTTGATCACGAGGCGCAGCACGCTGCGGTGCTCGATCATCACGCCCTTGGGCTGTCCCGAGGAGCCCGAGGTGTAGATCACATAGGCGAGATTGCGCCCGTTCAGACCGGGCAGCTGCGGGTTGGCGTCGGAATAAGCGGCGTAGAAGGCCTCGTCGTCCAGCGGCAGCAGGGTCGCGCCGTCGACGAGGCCGGCTTCGACCAGGGAGGCGGCCGGGGCGCAGTCGGCACGCATCCAGGCCAGGCGTTCCTCGGGATAGCCGGGGTCGAGCGGCACGTAGGCGGCGCCCACCTTGAGGATGCCGAGCAGGCCGGCGACCATCGCCGGGCTGCGTTCGGCGCAGATGGTGACGCGCTGCTCCGGTTGCACGCCGGCGGCGACCAGGGCGTGGGCGACGCGGTTGGCGCGGCCATTGAGCTGGGCATAGGTCAGCTGTTCGCCGCCCCAGGCCAGGGCCACGGCGTCCGGCTGGCGCGCGGCCTGCTGCTCGAACAGGGTGTGTACCAGCGCATCGCGCGGATAAGGGCGGGGGGCGCCCTGCGCCAGCGCCAGCAGGCGCTCGCGCTCGGCCGCGCCCACCAGCGGCAAGTCCTGCACGCCGCGCTGGTCGTTCGTGCTCATCCCCTCCAGCACGGTGAGGAAATGCGCGAGCAGGCGCTGCATCGGTTCCGCATCGAACAGGTCGGAAGCGTACTCGAGGCGCATCTGCATGCCGTCGTCGGCTTCGTGCACCGACAGCGAAGTGTCGAACTGGCTGGCGGCGCGCACCTGCTCCAGGCCGACGAGGCGCAGGCCGGGCAGGGCGGCTTCGCCCGCTTGTGCATTGTTGAGCACCAGGCAGGTCTGGAACAGCGGGTTGTAGCCCTGGCTGCGCTGCGGCTTGAGCACGTGGACTACCTGCTCGAAGGGGACGTCCTGGTGCGCATAGGCGGCGATCATGTCGGCCTTGACCTGCGCCAGCAAGGCGGCCACGCTCGGATTGCCCGCGGTGCGCACGCGCAGCGCCAGGGTATTGACGAAGAAGCCGATCAGCGGCTCGACTTCGCCGCGCTGGCGATTGGCGATCGGGCTGCCGATGACCACGTCGTCCTGGCCGCTCATCCGGCTCATCAGGATGCTCCAGCCGGCCAGCAGGGTCATGAACAGGGTGGCGCCATGGCGCGCGCCCAGGGCCTTGAGCGCCTTGGCCAGCGGCGCGGGGATGGTCGACGACACCGAAGCGCCGCCATGGCCGCGAATCGCGGCGCGCGGACGGCAGGTCGGCAGCTCGAGCAATTCGGGTGCGCCGGCCAGCGCGCCCTTCCAGTAGTCCAGCTGGCGCTCGATGGTGTCGCCGCGCAGCCATCCGCGCTGCCACGAGGCGAAATCGGCATACTGGATCGCCAGCGGCGGCAGCGGATCGGCGTGGCCCTGGCTGAAGGCGGTGTACAGAGCGCTGACTTCGCGCACCAGCACGCCGATCGACCAGCCGTCGGAAATGATGTGGTGCTGGTTAATCAGCAGCAGGTGTTCGGCGTCGGCCACGCGCAGCAGGTGGCCGCGGATCAGCGGTCCCGTTTCCAGGTCGAAGGGGGCGCCGAAGACTTCGGTGCGCCGGCGTTCCAGTTCGCGCGCGTGGTCGTCCGCGTGCAGCGCACGCAGGTCGGTCTCCACCAGCGCGAAGCCGGTGTCCGCGGCGCCGATGCGCTGGATCGGCATGTCGCCGTCCAGCCCGAAGGTGGTGCGCAGGCTTTCATGGCGCGCCACGATGCGGTCGAGCGTTGCGCGCAGGGCCGCGGTGTCTAGCTCGCCCAGCAGCTGCAGTGCGGCCGGCATATGGAAGGCGGCGGCGCCGGCCGGGTCGAGGCGATCGAGGAACCACAGGCGCTGCTGGGCCCAGGACAGCGGCAGCGGCTGGTCGCGCGGCGCCGCCGGGATCGCGGGCGCCGCGGCTTCCGGCGCGCGCGCCGTGGCGCTTCGTTTCAGCCGGAGCATCAGCAGTTCACGTTGACGCGCGCTGAGTTCCTTCGACGTATTCTTGTCCATTCAGTATCCCTTGGTAGTGTCTCTTGATTTTTTAATCTGCTTGTCCGGCCGTCGATGCGGCGGCAAGCCTGCGTTCTTGTTCCAGCAAGGCCTCGATTTCGGCGTCGGACAGCTCGTCGATGCCGGCGCTGAGCAGGTCGATGTCGTGCGTCTCGAAGCGTTCCAGCACGGCGTTCATGACCGTTTCCGCGAGGGCTGCCAACACCGGTTGCTGGAACACCTTGAGCAGCGGCAGTTCGATCTCGAAGGCCTGGCGCAGGCGCGTGACCAGCTGGGTCGCCAGCAACGAATGCCCGCCCAGTTCGAAGAAGTGGTCGTTGCGTCCGACCCGCTCGAGCCGCAGCAGGTCTTGCCAGATGGCGGCGATCGCCGTTTCGACTTCGCCCTGCGGCGCCTCGAACGGACGCTGCGACAGCGCCAGCAGGTCCGGCGCCGGCAGCGCCTTGCGGTCGACCTTGCCGTTCGGGGTGAGCGGGAAGGCTTCCAGCACCACGAAGGCGCTCGGCAGCATGTAGTCGGCCAGGTGCACCGCCAGTTCGGCGCGCAGCGCGGCCGCGTCGCCCGGTGCGCCGGTGACATAGGCCACCAGGCGCTTGTCGCCGGCTTCGTCTTCGCGCGCCAGCACCAGCGCTTCGTTCACGCCGGCGCACTGCAGCAGGCGCGCCTCGATCTCGCCCAGCTCGATGCGGAAACCGCGGATCTTGACCTGGTAGTCGAGACGGCCGTGGAATTCGATCACGCCGTCGGCGCGGTAGCGCCCCAGGTCGCCGGTGCGGTAGAAGCGCTGGCCCGGCTCGAACGGATGGGGGACGAAGGCCGCTTCGGTCTGGGCCGGGTTGTTCAGGTAGCCGCGGCCCACGCCGATGCCGGCCACACAGATCTCGCCGATCGTCCCGGTCGGCACCGGCTGCAGTGCGCGGTCCAGGATATAGATGCGGTTGTTCGGCGTCGGGCGGCCGATCGGGGTCACGCTGTCTTCATGCGGCGCGGCCTCGATGGCATGCCAGGTGACGTCGTCCGAGCACTCGGCCGGGCCATACACGTTCATCAGGGCGATGGCCGGGAAGCGTGCGAACCAGTCGCGGCACAGGCGGGTGGTGAGGGCCTCGCCGGTCGGGATCAGGTAGCGCAGGCCGTCCAGGGTCACGCTGGCGTCACAGCCGTCGAGCAGGCTGCGCATCATGCTCGGCACCGTCTGCAGCAGGGTGATGCCGTGGCGGTTGACGGCGGCCGGCAGGGCCAGCGGGTCGAAGGCGATGTCGTCAGGCAGGATCACGGTGCGTCCGCCCACCAGCAGCGCCGACAGGAATTGCCAGACGCAGATGTCGAAGGCCGGCGACGCGGTCTGGGCCAGGCGGTCGCGCGCATGGATGCCCATGGTCGAGAGCTTGCCGAACATGTGGTTGAGCATGCCGCGCTGCTCGACCATGGCGCCTTTCGGCTTGCCGGTCGAACCCGAGGTGAAGATCACATAGGCCAGGTCGTCCGGGGTGCCGCGCACGCCCAGGCGCGGGGCCGGGCCGGCGCCTTCATGGTGCCGTTCGGCGACCACGACCCGGGCCGCCGGCGCCAGCGCGCGCGTCTGCTCGAGGCAGGCTTCCGACACCAGCATCAGCGGCGAGGCGCTCAGTTCGACGATCTCGCGCAGGCGCTGCGGTGGGTGCTTGATGTCCAGCGGCAGGAAGGCCGCGCCGGCCTTGAACACGGCCAGCATCATCTCCAGCATGACGATGTTGCGCTCGCAAACCAGCGTGACCAGCACCTCGGGGCCGGCGCCGGCATCGACCAGGGCCTGGGCCAGGCGGCTGGCGCGCACGTCGAGTTCGCGGTAGCTCAGTTGTTCGTCGAGATGGCTGACGGCGACTGCGTCCGGGTCGAGCGCGACTCTGGCTTCGAACAGGCCGGCGAAGCTGTGCTCGAGCGGATAGCTTTCTTCGCTGCGGTTCCAGGTGTGCAACTGCAGTTCGCGCTCGGCCTCGCCCAGCAGCGGCAAGGCGTCGATGCGGCAATCATCGCCGGCCGCCATTCCCGCCAGCAGGGTTTGGTAATAGCCGACCAGGCGCTCGGCGGTGGCGGCGTCGAACAGCGCGGTGGCGTAGAGCAGGTTGCCGCGCAAGCCGTCTTCGCCTTCGGACATCGACAGATACAGGTCGCAGTAGGCGGCGCTGCTGGACTGGGCGATCGAACTGGCCTGCAGGCCGTGCATCGGCAGCGCGTCGCGCGGCGGCGTGTTGTTAAACGCCAGCATGGTCTGGAACAGCGGATTGTGGCTGAGGCTGCGCACCGGATTGACCGCTTCGAGCACCTGCTCGAAGGGCACGTCCTGGTTCGCATAGGCCCCGAGCGTGGTGTCGCGCACCGCTTCGAGCAGGTCGGCCACGCGCATCTCCGGCGCCATGCTCACGCGCAGCGCCAGGGTATTGACGAAATAGCCGATCAGCTGCTCGACCTCGTGTCGCTGGCGGCCGGCAACCGGGGTGCCGATCACGACATCAGGCTGTCCACCGATGCGCGACAACAGCAATCCCCAGCCGGCCAGCAGCACCATGAAGGGCGTCGATCCGTGCTTGCGCGCCAGTTGCGCGAGCGCGCGGCTGGTACCCGCGTCGAGTGCGAAGTCGATGCCGGCGCCGGCATAATCCTGGGTCGGCGGGCGTGGACGGTCCAGCGGCATGGCCAGCAGGGCCGGGGCGCCCGCCAGGTTCTGCTGCCAGTAGTCGAGCTGGGCGCGCAGCAGGGCGCCGGTCAGCCAGCCGCGCTGCCAGGCCGCATAGTCGGCATACTGGAGCGGCAGCGGCGCCAGCGGATCGGCCTGGCCCTGGCTCAGCGCGCTGTAGAGCGCGGACACTTCGCGCACCAGCACGCCGGTCGACCAGCCGTCGGAAATGATGTGGTGCTGGTTGATCAGCAGGACGTGTTCCTGCGCGCCTGTGCGCAGCAGACAGCCGCGGATCAGCGGACCCTGCGCCAGGTCGAAGGGCTGGGCGAGGAATTGCGCGGCCACGCGTTCCAGCGCTTCCGGCGCGCTGCCGATATCCTGCTCGTCCAGCAGCAGGCCGCAGTCGGCCGGCGCGATCCGCTGCACCGGTTCGCCACCTTGCATCGGGAAGCTGGTGCGCAGGATCTCGTGGCGCGCCACGATGCGGTCGAGCGTGGCGCGCAGGGCGGCGCGATCGAGCTCGCCCTCCAGGCGCAGCGCGCTCGGCATGCGGTAGGCGGCGCCGGCGGCGCTGTCGAGCTGCTCGAGGAACCACAGGCGTTGCTGGGTCCAGGACAGCGGCAGGGGGGCGCTGCGGTCGGCCAGCGGAATCGCTTCGAGCGTGGCCACGTCGGCCTGCGCCAGCTGGGCCGCGAAGCGGGCCAGCTCCGGATGGGCGAACACGGTACGCAGCGGCACTTCCAGGCCGAGCTGCTGGCGCAGACGCGAAGTGAGCTGCACCGCCAGCAGCGAATGGCCGCCGAGGTCGAAGAAGTGGTCGTGGCGGCCGGCGCGCTCGACGCGCAGCAGGTCTTCCCAGATCGCGGCGATTGCGGTTTCCAGCTCGCCTTGCGGGGCCGCGTAGGGCCGGGTGGCCAGCGCCAGCGCCCCCGGCGCCGGCAGCGCCTTGCGATCGAGCTTGCCGTTGGGCGTGAGCGGCAGCGCATCGAGCGCCACGAAAGCGGCGGGCAGCATGTACTCGGCCAGGCGATCGGCCAGCATTGCGCGCAATTCGCCGGCGCTCGGTGCGGCGCCGGTCACATAGGCCACCAGGCGCTGGTTGCCCTCGTGCTCGTGCGCGATCACGACCGCGTCGCGCACCCCGTCGCACTGCTGCAGGGCGGCTTCGATCTCGCCCAGTTCGATGCGGAAGCCCCGGATCTTGACCTGGAAGTCGTTGCGGCCCAGGTAGTCGATGCTGCCGTCGGGCAGCCAGCGTCCCAGGTCGCCGGTCTTGTACAGGCGCCCGGCGCCGAAGGGATTGGCGACGAAACGCTCTGCGGTGAGTTCCGGACGGTCCAGGTAGCCGCGCGCCACGCCGGCGCCGCCGATGTGGAGTTCACCGCTCACGCCCAGCGGCACCGGCGCCATGTGGGCGTCGAGCAGGTAGACCTGGGCGTTCGCCAGCGGACGGCCGATATGCGGACGGCCCGCGCCGGCCTCGATGCGGCCGATGGTGGCGTCGACCGTGCATTCGGTCGGGCCGTACATGTTGAAGAAGGCGATATGGCCGGCCGCGCGCAGGCGGTCCCACATCTGCTGGCCGATCGGCTCGCCGCCGAGCAGCACGCTGCGCGGATGGTAGCGCGGGTTGTCCAGCAGGCCGGCGCGCACCAGCACGTCCAGTTGCGAAGGCGTGCTGTCGAAGGCGTCGATGCGATGGCGCTCGAGGAAGGCCAGCATCTGCCCGCCGTCGGCGCGGATCGCTTGCGGGACCAGGTGCAACGCATGGCCCGACAGCAGCTGGAGCCAGCCTTTCCACGACATGTCGAAGGCGAAGGAGGCGTTCAGCGCGATGCGCGAGTGTTCGGCCAGGCCGGCATGGGTGCTCTCCCGCATCGCATGCCAGAAGTTGACGGCGGAGCGGTGCTCGACCATTACGCCCTTGGCGGCGCCGGTCGAACCGGAGGTGTAGATGACATAGGCCAGCGCGCCGGCGTCCAGGCCCGCTACCTCCGGATCGCCTGCGTCCGCGCCGTCTTCGGCGCCGGGCAGGGTGTCCAGTGCCAGCATCGGCACGGCTAGAGGCGCCAATTCCGGCGCCAGTGCCGACTGGGTCAGCACCATGACGGCGCGGCTGTCGGCCAGCATGTAGGCCAGGCGTTCCTGCGGCAGCGCCGGCTCCATCGGCACATAGGCGCCGCCGGCTTTCAGGATGCCGAGCCAGCCGATCGCCATTTCCAGGCTGCGTTCGACGCACAGCGCCACCCGCTGGCCCGGCTGCAGGCCGAGCGCCAGCAGATGGTGGGCCAGGACGTTGGCGCGGCGGTTCAGCTGCGCGTAGCTCAGCTGCGCTTCCTCGACGACCAGCGCGACGGCATCCGGACAGGCGGCTGAGCGCTCTTCGAACACATGGTGGACCAGGGCCGGGGCCCCGAAGTCGCGCGCCGTGGCGTTGAAGCCGGCAGTGAGCCGGGCATGCTGCTGCTGCGTCAGCAGCGGCAGGCGTCCGACCGTTTGCGTGTCGTCGGCCACCATGGCGCGCAGGAGGGCCTCAAAGTGGCCGAGCAGGCGCGCCATCGTCGCCTGCTCGAACAGGGCGCTGGCATAGGTCAGCTGGCCGGCGATGATTTCTCCCGCCTCGCCCAGCGACAGCGAGGTGTCGAAGTGGGTGCTGGCGATGTCCTGGGCGATGCCGGACAGGCGCAGGCCGGGCAGGTTCAAGGCTTCTCCGGCAGGGGTGTTATTCAGCGACAACATGGTCTGGAACAAGGGGCTGTGCGCCAGGCTGCGTTGCGGGCTGAGTGTCTCGACCACCTGCTCGAACGGGATGTCCTGGTGGGCATAGGCGTCCAGGGTGTCCTGGCGCACCTGCGCCAGCACCTCGGCCACGCTCTGTTCGCCGATGGTGGACACGCGCAGCGCCAGCGTATTGACGAAGAAGCCGATCAGGCTCTCGACCTCGCCGCGCTGGCGGTTGGCCACCGGGGTGCCGACCACGACCTCATCCTGCCCGCTCATGCGGCTCATCAGGATGCCCCAGCCGGCGAGCAGGGTCATGAACAAGGTCGCGCCATGGCGCTGGCCGAGCTGCTTGAGGCCGGCCGACAGGTCGGCGTCCAGGGTGAAGGCGAGGCTCGCGCCGACGTGGCTTTGCACCGCCGGGCGCGGATGATCGAGCGGCAGCGCCAGCAGTTCCGGCGCGCTGGCGAGGCGCCGCTTCCAGTAGCCGGCCTGCCGCTCCAGGTTCTCGCCCTGCAGCCAGGCGCGCTGCCAGGCGGCGTAGTCGGCATACTGGATTGCCAGGGGCGCCAGCGGGTTCGGGCGGCCTTCGCTGAAGGCGGTGTACAGGGCGCCCACTTCGCGCACCAGAACGCCGATCGACCAGCCGTCGGAAACGATGTGGTGCTGGTTCACCAGCAGCACGTGCTCTTCGTGCCCGAGCTGCAGCAGCAGGCCACGGATCAGCGGGCCCCGCTCCAGGTCGAGCGGTGCGCCGAAGAAGCTGTCCATCGCCGCGTCGAGCGTTTGCGGGTTGCCTGACAGGTCGCGCAGCGCGAGCGCAAAGCCGCTTTCTGGCGGCGCGATGCGCAGCGCCGCGGTCTCGCCTTCCATCACGAAGGTGGTGCGCAGGTTCTCGTGGCGCGCCACGATGGCATCGAGGGTGGCTTGCAGGAGCGCCGGATCGAGGGCGCCGTCCAGGCGCAGTGCGATCGGGATGGTGTATGCCTGGCTGGCCGCGGCGTCGAGCTGCGACAGGAACCACAGGCGTTGCTGGGCCAGGGACAGCGGCAGGGCGCTCGCGCGGTCCGCCGGAACGATTATATCGAGGGCGCCCTGGTCGGCTTCGCCGACCCTGGCGGAAAACGCGCCCAGGGTCGGGTGTGCAAACAGGGTGCGCAGCGGCACCTCGAAGCCCAGCGCCTCGCGGATGCGCGACATCAACTGCACCGCCAGCAGCGAGTGGCCGCCCAGTTCGAAGAAATGGTCGTCCAGGCCGACTCGCGGCACCTGGAGCAGGTTTTGCCACAGTTCGGCGAGGGTCTTCTCGAGCGCCGATTGCGGGGCCAGGTAGGCACGGGCGGCGAGCGCCGACGCGCCGGGCTTGGGCAACGCCTTGCGGTCTACCTTGCCGTTGGCGGTGAGCGGCAGGCGCTCCAGCGCCACGAAGGCCGACGGCAGCATGTATTCGGGCAGGTGGCGCGCCAGTGCCTGGCGCAGTTCTGCGGCGCCCGCCGGCTCGCCGGTCAGGTAGGCGACCAGGCGCGCGGCGCCGTCGCCCTCGTCCAGGGCCAGCACGAAGGCTTCGTCGACGCCGTCGCACTGGACCAGGCGCGCCTCGATCTCGCCCGGCTCGATCCGCAAACCCCGCAGCTTGACCTGGAAATCGTTACGGCCCAGGAAGACGATGTTGCCGTCCGCCGTCCAGCGGCCCAGGTCGCCCGTCTTGTACAGGGAGCCGGCGCCGAACGGATTGGCGATGAAACGTTCGTCGGTGAGTTCCGGACGCTTCAGGTAGCCGCGGGCCACGCCGGCCCCGGCGATATGGATCTCGCCGGGAACGCCGGCCGGCACCGGGCGCAGGCGGCTGTCCAGGATATACACCTGGGTATTGGCGATCGGGCGCCCGATCGGTACGTTCGACAGCAACTGCGTGCCGCAGCGGTGGACGGTGGCGCAGACGGTGGTTTCGGTCGGACCGTAGGCGTTGTACACCCGGACGCGGGCGGCCCAGCGTGCGGCCAAGGCAGGAGGGCAGGCGTCGCCGGCCATGATCAGGCAGGTCGCCGGATCGAGGTCGTGGTCGTCGCCGAAGGCGGCCACCACCGCCGACGGCAGGGTGACGTGGGTGATGCCGTGGGCGCGCAGCGTTGCGGCCAGCGGGGCGCCGGCTTCGCGCGCCTCGCTCGAGGCCAGCACCAGGCGCGCGCCGCTGCACAAGGCCATGACGATTTCCCAGATGCTGGCATCGAATGCAGGCGAAGCGAATTGCAGCACGCGGCTGGCCGCGCCGGTGCCGAATTCCGCGATCTGCCAGGCCGCCAGGTTGCACAGGCCGCCGTGGGCGAGCATGACGCCCTTCGGCTTGCCGGTGGAGCCGGAGGTGTAGATCAGGTAGGCGAGGTCGTCGCCGCCGAGGTTTAGCACGGCCGGATTGGTGTCCGGGCGCAGGCCGATGGCGCGCTCGGTGTCGAGCGCCACCACGCGCATCAGGCTCAGCGCCGGCAGGATGTCGAGCAGCGCGTCTTCGGTCAGCAGCACCATCGCACCGCTGTCGGCCAGGGTCCAGGACAGGCGCGCCTCCGGATGGGCGTGGTCGAGCGGGACATAGCAGGCGCCGGCCTTGAGCACGCCGAGCAGGGCAAAGATCAGGTTGAAGTTGCGCTCCATGCAGACGGCGACGCGGTCGCCCGGCTTGACGCCGAGCGCGAGCAGGTGGTGGGCCACCTGGTTGGCGCGGCGCTCCAGCTCTGCATAGGTCAGCTGTTGCTCGCCCAGCTCCAGGGCCACGGCCTGGCCCTGGGCCGCGGCGACGGCTTCGAACAGCGCATGCGCGAGCTGCGGACCGGCGCAGGGACGCGGTGCGGCATTGAAGGCCAGCAGCTGCAGGCGTTCTTCCTGGCCCAGCAGCTCGAGCGCGTGCACCGGCTGGCTGTCGTCGGCGGCCATCGCGGCCAGCAGGCGCAGGTAGCAGTTGCCCCAGCGGGCGACGGTCACGGCATCGAACAGCGCGCTGGCGTAGATCAGCGCGGCGCGGATTTCCGTGCCCGCGTCGACCAGCGAAATACTCAGGTCGGCCGGGGTGGTGCGCACCTGGGCGGCGGTCTCGCCCACCTCGAGCGCGCCGAGGTCGAAGCCGGTCGCGGTCGGGGTCTCGTTCATCGACAGCATCGACTGGAACACGGCGTTGTGGCTCATGCTGCGCGGTGGGTTGAGCGCCTCGACCACCTGGTCGAAGGGCAGTTCCTGGCAGGCGTAGGCGTCCAGCGCGACCGCGCGGACCCGGTCGAGCAGCGCGCCGACGCTGGCTTCTTCGTCCACCACCACGTGGAAACACAGGGTATTGACGAAGAAGCCGATCAGCGCTTCGGTCTCGGGGCGTTCGCGGTTCGCCACGCCCGAGCCGATCACGACGCTCGACTGGCCCGACAGGCGCGAGAGCATGACCGCCCAGCCGGCCAGCAGGCCCATGAACAGCGTGCAGCCGTGGCGGCGGCACAGGCGGCGCAGGTTCGCGGTCAGCTCGGGCGGCAGGGTGAGCTCGAGCGTGCCCGCGCTGAAGTCCTGCATGGGCGGGCGCGGGTGATCAAGCGGCAGTTCCAGCAGCGCCGGCGCGCCGGCCAGCTGGCCGGTCCAGTAGTCGAGCTGCTTGCGCATGCCGGCCTCACCGAGGCGCTCGCGCTGCCAGGCGGCGTAGTCGGCATACTGCAATGCCAGCGGCGGCAGCGGGTCGGGCAGGCCCTGGCTGAACGCACCGTACAGGGTATTGACCTCGCGGACCATCAGCCCGATCGACCAGCCGTCGGAAATGATGTGGTGCTGCGTGATCAGGAGCACGTGGCGCTCGGCGCCCAGGCGCAGCAGGCGGCCCCTGACCAGCGGTCCCTGCGCCAGGTCGAACAGGGTATCGGCCTCGCGCTGGCGCAGGGCGTCGAGCTGGGTTTGCTGGGCGGCGGCGTCCAGGTGGGACAGGTCGTGTTCGAGCAGCAGGAAGCCGCTGTCGGATGGATCGATCAGCTGCACCGGCGCGCCGTCCACGGCGGCAAAGCGGGTGCGCAGGCTTTCGTGGCGCGCGACGATCTGGTCGAGCGTGCGGCGCAGGCTGGCCGCATCCAGCGGTCCGCTGAGCGGCAGCACGGCCGGAAGGTTGAACATGACGCCGGCGGCGTGGTCGAGCTGGTCGGTGAACCACAGGCGTTGCTGGGCCCAGGAGGCCGGCAGCGGCGCGTCGCGCGGCGCCAGGGGAATGGCGGCGGCGCAGGCCGCGCCGGCGCCGTCCAGGGCGGCGGCGAAGTCGGCCAGCACCGGGCGCGCCAGCAGGTCGCGCAGCTGCACCTCGACGCCGAGCGCCAGGCGCAGGCGCGACATGAGCTGCACCGCGAGCAGCGAGTGTCCGCCCAGCTCGAAGAAGTCGTCGTGGCGGCCGACCCGGTCGAGCTGCAGGAGTTCTTGCCAGAGCTCGGCGACGACAGTCTCGTTGCGGCCTTGCGGCGCGGCGTAAGGACGCGCCGCAAGCGCCTCCAGGTCCGGCAGGGGCAGGGCCTTGCGGTCGAGTTTTCCGCTCGCGTTCAGCGGCATGCGCTCGAGGGTAACGAAGGCGGCCGGCACCATGTAGGCCGGCAGCTGGGCGCCCAGGGCTTCGCGCAGCGCGCTCGCCGGCGCCGGATTGCCGGTCAGGTAGGCCACCAGGCGCTTGCTGCCGCCGGCGTCGTCCAGCGCCACCACCCGCGCTTCGTTTACGCCCGCGCACTGCGCCAGACGCAGCTCGATTTCGCCCAGCTCGATGCGGAAGCCCCGGATCTTGACCTGGAAGTCGTTGCGGCCGACGTAGTCGAGCATGCCGTCGGGCAGGCGGCGTACCAGGTCGCCGCTGCGGTACAGGCGTCCGTAGCGGGTCTGCACGAAACGCTCGGCGCTGAGTTCAGGACGGTTCAGGTAGCCGCGCGCCAGGCCGGCGCCGCCCAGATACAGTTCGCCGACGACGCCTTGCGGGACCAGGCGGTCGTGCTGGTCGAGCACGAACACGCGCACACCCCCCAGGGCGGCGCCGATCGGCACGCCGGCGGCCGTTTCCATGTAGGCGGGAGTCACCGCGAACGACGTGCTGACGACCGTGTTCTCGGTCGGGCCGTAGGCATTCACCAGGCGTGCCGGCATGCCGCGCTCGGTGACGCTGCGCACCGCGTCCGGGGCCGCCGCTTCGCCGCCGAACACCAGGGTGTCGAGCGTGGCCAGGCATTCGGGCGCCTCGTGGGCGACGCGGTTGAACAGCGAGGTGGTCAGCAGCATCACCTTGACCCGGTCGGCGCGCAGCTGGCGCGCCAGCTGTTGCGGCGCCAGCAGGCATTCCTGGTCGATGTGCACCAGCGAGCCGCCGTTGAGCAGGGCGCCCCAGATTTCGAAGGTTGCGGCGTCGAACGACGGGCTCGATACCTGGGCCACGACGCTGTTCGCGTCGAAGGAAACATAGGCGCCCTCGGTCGCCAGGTGCACGACATTGCGATGCTCGATCATGACGCCTTTCGGCTGTCCCGTCGACCCGGAGGTGTAGATGATGTTGGCCAGGTGGCCAGGGCTCAGGTCCGTACGGTCCGGGTTGGTGTCGGGCCCGTGCTGCTCGGCGACCGCATCGATGTCGATGAGCAGGATGTTGTCGGGCAGCGCTGCGCCGGCTTGCGCCTGGGTCAGCACGGCCAGCGGCCGGCTGTCCTCGAGCATGTAGGCGATGCGCTCGGCCGGCAGGGACGCGTCGATCGGCAGATAGGCGGCGCCCGCCTTCAGGCAGGCCAGCATGGCGACCACCAGGGCGGCGCCACGTTCGGTGCAGATGGCGACCGGGGTGTCCGGCACGACGCCGGCCGCGATCAAGTGGTGTGCCAGGCGGTTGGCGCGCCGGTTCAGGGTGGCGTAGTCGAGGATCGTGTCGCCATGCTTGAACGCGGGCGCCTCTGGACGCCGGGCCGCATGGGCCTCGAACAGGGCGTGCACCAGCTCCTGCCGCGCGCAGGGCGCTTCGTCGACTGCCGGAGCGAGCTCGATGGCCTCAAGGGCAGGCAGGATGTCGAGCGCCAGTACCTGGCGCTCGGGCGCGCCGTCGAGGGCCGTGGTCAGCGCATCGATGGCGGCGAGAAAATAGCCCGCCATGCGCTCGGGCGCGATGCCGACCGTATGCAGGTTCAGCGCGAACCCCTGTCCCAGGTCGTCGATCGAGGCGCTGATCGGATAGGTGCTGCGTTCTTCGCCTGCCAGCGCGCGCATGCCGTGCAGCGCGACGCCGCCGGCGGCCGGGTCTTCGCCGTGGCGGTAGTTGAGCAGGGAACCGAACAGCGGCAGGCCGGGCGCCAGCGCGCTGCATTGCTGGGCAAGCGCCAGCGAAGCCTGTTCGTGCACCAGCAGGCCGGCCAGCTTGCCGGCGACGCCGGCGACGAGTTGCGGCGCGGTTGCGCCGCGCAGGTCGATCCGGATCGGCAGGGTATTGATGAACATGCCCACCACCTGGCCGATGCCGTCGTCGCCGCCCATGCGGCCCGACAGCACGGTGCCGAACACCACGTCGTCGCTGCCGGTGGTCAAGGAGACGACCTGTGCCCAGGCCGCATGGAACAGCACGGCGGGAACCACGCCGTGCTCGCGCGCGGTGTCGCGTACCCGCGCGGCCAGGACCGGCTCAAGCGGGACGCGCGCGTGCAGCACGGTGGCGTCGCTGGCGGCGACATCGAGCAGCTCGAACGGCGCGGAAGGCTCGGTCACGTCGCCGAGTTCGGCCTCGAAATAGGCCCGGTGTTCTTCGTTCGATACGCTGCGGCTGCGCACGATGTAGTCGCGGAAGGGAATCGCCGGCGGCAGCACCGCCGCCGCGTCGTCCAGCAGGGCGCGGATCTCGCCGATGATGTAGCCCAGCGCGACGTGGTCGGACACCATGTGCTGGTTGACGATCGCGACCAGCCATTCGCCGCTCGCGCTGTCTTCGCTCATCCAGCCCGCCAGCAGCGGAGCGCGCGTGACGTCCAGGCGCAGGTGGCGCGGGTCGGTGCGGCGCATCAGTTCGCCCAATGCGTCGGCTTGCGCCGGCAGCTCCTGCACCGGCATGCGTGCCTGCCGGCAGACGACCTGCAGCGGCTGCGCCAGGCCGTCCCAGAGCACGGCGCTGCGCAGGATGTCGTGGCGGTCGATCACCTGCTGCAGCGCGGCCAGGAAGCGGTCGAGCAGGCTGCGGCTCTCGAAAGCCAGCACGGTGCGCGACAGGTAGGGATCGCCTTCCTGTTCCAGCAGGTAGTGGAACAGGATGCCTTCCTGCAGGGGCGCGAGCGGGTAGATGTCCTGGATGTTGGCGCAGCCGCCCTCGATGCCGGCTGCAACGATATCGATGTCGGCCTGGCTCAGCGAGATCAGGGGCAGCATGCCTGGGGTGATGGCGGTGGCGCCGGCCGGGATCAGGTTCGGCGGCGCGCTGTCCGCGGCCTGGCTGTCGAGCGGCGCCACGGCCGCGGCCAGCGCGGCGAGCGTCGGCGTCACGAACACCTGGCGCACTTCGAGCGACAGCGCCTGGCGGCGCAGGCGCTGGACGAATTCGATCACCAGCAGCGAATGGCCGCCCAGTTCGAAGAAGTGGTCATTGCGGCCGACCTGGCTGACCTTCAGCAGGTCTTGCCAGATTCCCGCGACGGCGCTTTCGACTTCGCCGACGGGCGCTTCGTACGGACGGCTGGCCATGGCCGGGGCGTTCGGCAGCGGCAGGGCATTGCGGTCGACCTTGCCGTTGGCGGTCAGCGGGAAGGCGTCCAGCGCGACGAAGGCGCTTGGGAGCATGTATTCGGCCAGGTGCACGGCCAGTTCGGTGCGTAGTTCGGCGGCGCCTGGTGGGGTACCGGTCAGGTAGGCGACCAGGCGTTTTTCGCCTTCGCCGTCGGCGCGGGCCAGCACCAGCGCTTCCTTCACGCCGGGGATGGCGGCCAGGCGTGCTTCGATTTCGCCCAGTTCGATGCGGAAACCGCGGATCTTGACCTGGAAGTCGTTGCGGCCCAGGTAGTCGATCTCGCCGTTCGCGAGCCAGCGCGCCAGGTCGCCGGTCTTGTACAGCTTTCCTTCACCGAAGGGATTCGTGACAAAGCGCTCGGCCGTCAATTCTTCGCGATTTAAATAGCCGCGGGCGACGCCGTCACCGCCGACATACAGCTCGCCGGCCACGCCGACCGGGACCGGCTGCATGGCGGCATCCAGGATGTAGACCTGGCTGCCGGCGACCGGGCGGCCGATCGGCAGGACGCCGCTCGCCACCGTCGCGTCGCTCACTTCGTGGGTGACCGTGAAGGCGACGGTTTCGGTCGGACCATAGGTATGCACGAGATGGCGCGGGCGCGCCTTGGTCCAGACCGAGGCGATGGTCGACAGGTCGCTGCGGTCGCCGCCGAACAGCAGGTAGTTCAGGCCAGGCCAGGCGTCCAGCATCAGGTCCGCATATTGGCGGAACAGGCCGGCGGTGAGCTGCACGATGGTCGCGTGCTCGCGGCGCAGCAGGGCGCTGAAAGCGGTTGGCTCCAGCAGGGTCGCCTGGTCGACGACCAGCAGTTGCGCGCCATTCATCAGCGCACCCCAGATTTCCCAGGTCGAAGCGTCGAAGGCCGGGTTGGCGCAATAGGCCATGCAGTCGTCGTCGCCGATGCGCACGCAGTCCTGGTCGAGGACCAGTTGCAGCACGTTGCGGTGGCTGACCAGTACGCCCTTCGGCTGGCCGGTCGAACCGGAGGTGTAGATCACGTAAGCCAGGTCAGTGGCACCCACCTCTGGCAGGGCGACTTGCGGCGCTGCTTCGGCCACTTCGTCGAGGCGCAGCAGCGGCACGCCAGCGTCGAAGCGGTCCGCATGGGCGCTGTCGGCCAGCAGCATGGCGGGACCTGCGTCGGCCAGCATGAAGGCCAGGCGCTCGCTTGGCTGACCCGCGTCCAGCGGCAGGTAGGCCGCGCCGGCTTTCAAAATGGCGAGCAGGCCGGTAATCAGGTGCACGCCGCGATCGGCGCAGACGGCGACCAGGTTGCCTGGCTGTACGCCGCCGGCGACCAGATGGCGCGCCAGCGCGTCGGCGCGCTCGTCCAGCTGCGCATAGCTCAGGCGCTCGGCGCCGGAAATGACCGCGATGGCGCTAGGCCTGCGTGCGGCTTGCGCTGCGAAGCGGCCGTGGATGGTGTCCTTGCGCGGATAGGCGCGGGCGCCCGGGTTGAAGCACCGCGTGACCAGCTCGCGCTCATCGTCGACCAGCAGCTCCAGGCGGGCGACCGGTTGGGCGTCGTCGGCCACCATGCCGCGCAGGAGCGACTCGAAGCGGCGCAGCAAGCGCGCCATGGTCGCTGCGTCGTACAGGGCGGTGGCATAAGTCAGGCTGCCGGCCAGTTCTGCGCCGGCGTCGATCACGGTCAGGGATGTATCGAAATGGCTGGCGTCGTTGTCCTGTTCCAGGCCGGTCATGTTCAAACCCGGCAGCTCGAGGCGACGGTTGGCGGAGCTGCTGTCGACCGTCAGCATGGTCTGGAACAGCGGGCTGTGGGCCAGGCTGCGCTGCGGGCGCACGGCTTCGACGATCTGCTCGAACGGGATGTCCTGGTGGGCGTAGGCATCCAGCGTGTCCTGCCTGACCTGGGCCAGCAGCGCAGCCACGCTTGGCGCGCCATCGGTGGACACGCGCAGCGGCAGGGTGTTGACGAAGAAGCCGATCAGGCCTTCGAGCTCGCGGCGCTGGCGGTTGGCCACCGGGGTGCCGATGACGATGTCCTGCTGGCCGCTCATGCGGCTCATCAGGATGCCCCAGCCGGCGAGCAGGGTCATGAACAGGGTCGCGCCATGGCGCTGGCCCAGCTGGCGCAAGCCCGCCGACAGCGTCGCGTCGAAGGAGAAGGCGATGCTGGCGCCCTGGTGGCTTTGCACGGCAGGGCGTGCGCGGTCGGCCGGCAGTGCCAGCAGTTCGGGTGCGCCGGCCAGGCGGCCTTTCCAGTAGCCGGCCTGCTGGGCCAGGGATTCGCCCTGCAGCCAGCTGCGCTGCCAGGCGGCGTAGTCGGCGTACTGGATCGCCAGTGGGGCCAGCGGGTCTGGCTGGCCCTGGCTGAAGGCGCCGTACAGGGCGCTGACTTCACGTACCAGCACGCCGATCGACCAGCCGTCCGAGATGATGTGATGCTGGTTGACCAGCAGGACGTGCTGCTCGGGCGCGAGCTTGATCAGCTGGCCGCGGACCAGCGGACCCTGGGCCAGGTCGAAGGGCTGGCCGAAGAAGGCGTCGATGGCCGTGTCCAGCCCCTTCGGCGCGCTTGAAAGGTCGAGCATCTCGAGCGCAAAACCGGTGTCCGGTGCGGCGATCCGCTGCACCGCCGTATCGCCATGCATGACGAAGGTGGTGCGCAGGTTCTCGTGGCGGGCCACGATGCGGTCGAGGGTGGCGCGCAGGGCGTTCACGTCCAGGCTGCCGTCCAGGCGCAGCCCGAGCGGCATGCGGTAGGCGTCGCCGGCGGAGGCGTCGAGCCGGTCGAGGAACCACAGGCGCTGCTGGGCCAGGGACAGCGGCAGCGGCAGCATGCGGTCGGCGCGGTCGATCGCACCCAGGGTCGACTGGCGTGCCTCGGCCAGGGTGGCGGCGAAACCGGCGAGATCGGGATGGGCGAACAGGGACCGCAGCGGCACGTCGATGCCGAAGGCATCGCGCAGGCGCGACATCAGTTGCACGGCCAGCAGCGAATGGCCGCCCAGCTCGAAGAAGTGGTCGTTACGGCCGACCTGGCTCACCTTCAACAGGTCCTGCCAGATTCCCGCCACGGCGCTTTCGACTTCGCCGACAGGCGCTTCGAAAGGACGGCTGGCCATTGCAGGGGCGTCCGGCAGCGGCAGGGCATTGCGGTCGACCTTGCCGTTCGCGGTGAGCGGGAAGGCGTCCAGGCTGACGAAAGCGGCGGGCAGCATGTACTCGGCCAGGTGCACCGCCAGTTCGGTGCGTAGTTCGGCGGCGCCAGGTGGCGTACCGGTCAGGTAGGCGACCAGGCGTTTTTCGCCTTCGCCGTCGGCGCGGGCCAGCACCAGCGCGTCCTTCACGCCGGGGATGGCGGCCAGGCGTGCTTCGATTTCGCCCAGTTCGATGCGGAAACCGCGGATCTTGACCTGGAAGTCGTTGCGGCCCAGGTAGTCGATCTCGCCGTTCGCGAGCCAGCGCGCCAGGTCGCCGGTCTTGTACAGCTTTCCTTCACCGAAGGGATTCGTGACAAAGCGCTCGGCCGTCAATTCTTCGCGATCTAAATAGCCGCGGGCGACACCGTCACCGCCGACATACAGCTCGCCGGCCACGCCGACCGGGACCGGCTGCATGGCGGCATCCAGGATGTAGACCTGGCTGCCGGCGACCGGGCGGCCGATCGGCAGGACGCCGCTCGCCACCGTCACGTCGCTCACTTCATGGGTCACGGTGAAGGCGACGGTTTCGGTCGGGCCATAGGTATGAACCAGGTGGCGCGGGCGCGCCCTGGTCCAGACCGAGGCGATGGTCGACAGGTCGCTGCGGTCGCCGCCGAACAGCAGGTAGTTCAGGCCGGGCCAGGCGTCAAGCATCAGGTCCGCATATTGGCGGAACAGGCCGGCGGTGAGCTGGACGATGGTCGCGTGCTCGCGGCGCAGCAGGGCGCTGAAGGCGGTTGGCTCCAGCAGGGTGGCCTGGTCGACCACCAGCAGTTGCGCGCCATTCATCAGCGCACCCCAGATTTCCCAGGTCGAAGCGTCGAAGGCCGGGTTGGCGCAATAGGCCATGCAGTCGTCGTCGCCGATGCGCACGCAGTCCTGGTCGAGGACCAGTTGCAGCACGTTGCGGTGGCTGACCAGTACGCCCTTCGGCTGACCGGTCGAGCCGGAAGTGTAGATCACGTAGGCGAGATCGGTCGCCGCCACCTCTGGCAAGACGACTTGCGGCGCTGCGTCGGCCACGTCGTCGAGGAGCAGCAGCGGCACGCCAGCGTCGAAGCGGTCCGCATGGGCACTGTCGGCGAGCAGCATGGCGGGACCTGCGTCGGCCAGCAAGAAGGCCAGGCGCTCGCTCGGCTGGCTGGCGTCCAGCGGCAGGTAGGCCGCGCCGGCTTTCAAAATGGCGAGCAGGCCGGTAATCAGGTGCACGCCGCGATCGGCGCAGACGGCGACCAGGTTGCCTGGCTGTACGCCGCCGGCGACCAGATGGCGCGCCAGCGCGTCGGCGCGCTCGTCCAGCTGCGCATAGCTCAGGCGCTCGGCGCCGGAAATGACCGCGATGGCGCCAGGCCTGCGTGCGGCTTGCGCTGCGAAGCGGCCGTGGATGGTGTCCTTGCGCGGATAGGCGCGGGCGCCCGGGTTGAAGCCACGCGTGACCAGTTCGCGTTCGTCGTCGACCAGCAGCTCCAGGCGGGCGACCGGTTGGGCGTCGTCGGCCACCATGCCGCGCAGGAGCGACTCGAAGCGGCGCAGCAAGCGCGCCATGGTCGCTGCGTCGTACAGGGCGGTGGAATAAGTCAGGCTGCCGGCCAGTTCTGCGCCGGCGTCGATCACGGTCAAGGATGTATCGAAATGGCTGGCGTCGTTGTCCTGTTCCAGGCCGGTCATGTTCAAACCCGGCAGCTCCAGGCGGCGGTTGGCGGAGCTGCTGTCGACCGTCAGCATGGTCTGGAACAGCGGGCTGTGGGCCAGGCTGCGCTGCGGGCGCACGGCTTCGACGATCTGCTCGAACGGGATGTCCTGGTGGGTGTAGGCATCCAGGGTGTCCTGCCTGACCTGGGCCAGCAGCGCAGCCACGCTTGGCGCGCCCTCGGTGGAGACGCGCAGCGGCAGGGTGTTGACGAAGAAGCCGATCAGGCCTTCGAGTTCGCGGCGCTGGCGGTTGGCCACCGGGGTGCCGATGACGATGTCCTGCTGGCCGCTCATGCGGCTCATCAGGATGCCCCAGCCGGCGAGCAGGGTCATGAACAGGGTCGCGCCATGGCGCTGGCCCAGCTGGCGCAAGCCCGCCGACAGCGTCGCGTCGAAGGTGAAGGCGATGCTGGCGCCCTGGTGGCTTTGCACGGCAGGGCGTGCGCGGTCGGCCGGCAGCGCCAGCAGTTCCGGTGCGCCCGCCAGGCGCTGCTTCCAGTAGCCGGCCTGCTGGGTCAAGACTTCGCCCTGCAGCCAGGCGCGCTGCCAGGCGGCGTAGTCGGCATACTGGATCGCCAGCGACGCCAGCGGGTCTGGCTGGCCCTGGCTGAAGGCGCCGTACAGGGCGCTGACTTCACGTACCAGCACGCCGATCGACCAGCCATCCGAGATGATGTGATGCTGGTTGATCAGGAGGACGTGCTGCTCCGGCGCGATGCGCAGCAGCTGGCCGCGCACCAGCGGACCCTGGGCCAGGTCGAAGCTCTGGGCGAAGAAGGCGGCGCTTGCCGCCTCAACCTCGCCGGCGGCGCACGCCAGCTCATTCAGGGCGAAGCCGGTGTCGGCTGCCAGGATGCGCTGGACCGGTTCGCCCTGGTGCATGACGAAGCTGGTGCGCAGGTTCTCGTGGCGCGCCACGATGCGGTCGAGGGTCGCGCGCAGGGCATTCACGTCGAGCGCGCCGTCCAGGCGCAGCGCGGCCGGCATGTGGTAGGCGCCGCCCGCGGCGGCGTCCAGCCGGTCGAGGAACCACAGGCGCTGCTGGGCCCAGGACAGCGGCAGCGGTGCATCGCGGTCGGCCAAGCCGATCGCCGGCTGTTCAACCAGTTCGCGCATCGCGGCGCCGCGTTCCTGCAGGCGCTTGAGTTTGACGGCACGTTTCAGCGCTTCGAGTCGGTCCAGCCCATTCATCTCTTGCATTTATTTTTCCTCGGACAAAATCGTCAGTAATTCAGCTTCGGTGAGCTGGTCAAGCTCTAGTTCCAGGTTGTCGATGTCGTCTTCGCCATACAGCGCGAGCTGCAGGCTGGCGACGGCATCGGCGAGTTCGCGCAGGCTCGGCTGGGCGAACAGGGTTTTGAGCGGCAGCTCCACCCCGAACTGCTCGCGGACCCGCACGATCAGCTGCACCGCGAGCAGCGAGTGGCCGCCCAGCGCAAAGAAGTGGTCTTCGCGCCCGACCCGCGGAAGGTCGAGCAGTGCTTGCCAGATGGCGGCGAGCGCCTGTTCGACCGGACCGACCGGAGCCTCGAATGCCACCGCCGCCGTCGGCGCCGCAGTGCAGGCGGCGAGTGCGTTGCGATCGAGTTTCCGGTTCGGAGTCAGCGGCAAGGCCTCCAGCACCACGTAGGCACTCGGCAGCATGTAATCGGCCAGGTCCCTGGCCAGCTGCGCGCGCAGTTCGGCAGCCTGCGGCGGGGTGCCGGTCAGGTAGGCGACCAGGCGGGTACCGCCGCTCGCGTCGTCGCGCGCCAGCACCACTGCTTCATTCACGCCCTCGCACTGCAGCAGGCGCGCTTCGATCTCGCCCAGCTCGATGCGGAAACCGCGGATCTTGACCTGGAAGTCGTTGCGGCCCAGGTACTGGATATGGCCGTCCGCCAGGCGCCGCCCCAGGTCGCCCGTCTTGTAGAGGCGGCCCGCGCCGAAAGGATTGGCGACGAAGCGCTCGCTGGAGAGTTCCGGGCGGTTCAGGTAGCCGCGCGCCACGCCCGCGCCGCCGATATAGAGCTCGCCCGTGACGCCTTGCGGCACCGGTTGCATGTGGCGGTCGAGCAGGTAGACCTCTACGTTCGGCAACGGCCGGCCCAGGTCCTGCGGCAGCTTGGCCTGGTCCAGGCGCACGCAGGTCGCGTCGACGGTGCACTCGGTTGGGCCGTAGACGTTGTAGACGGCTAGCCGAGGCGCCGCGCGCAGCGCCTGCCAGCTGGCCGCGTCGATGGCGTCGCCGCCGACCTGAACGCTGCGGTGGCGACCATCGGTCATGGTCGCCAGGCCGGCGTCGAGCATCATCTTGAGCTGGGCCGGGGTGCAGTCGAAAGCATCGATGCGCTGCTGCTCCAGGAAAGCGAGCATCGCCGGACCGTCGGCGCGCAGGTCTTGCGGCACCAGCACCAGGCAGTGGCCCGACAGGAGCTGCAGGATCGATTTCAACGAAGCGTCGAACGAGATCGAGGCATTCAGCGCGACGCGGGCGGCCGGTGGGCATTCCGAGAAGGCGCTATCCGCCAATGCATGCCACAGGTTGGCCAGGCCGCGGTGCTCGATCATGACGCCCTTGGGGCGGCCGGTGGAACCGGAGGTATAGATCACATAGGCCAGGTGACCCGCGTGCAGGCCGTCGAGCTCGGGATTGGAATCCGGCTGCGCGGCCAGGCCTGCGTCATCCAGTAGCAGCAGCGGCGCGGCGGCCGGCGGCAGCAGGGCTGCCACTTCCCGTTCCGCGAGTACCACGCCAGGGGCGCAGTCGGCCAGCATGAAGGCCAGGCGCTCGGCCGGATAGCTTGGGTCGACCGGCACATAGGCGGCGCCGGCTTTCAGGATGCCGAGCAGGCCGACCATCATGGCGATGCCGCGCCCGGCGCACAGGGCCACGCGCTCGTCCGGACGCACGCCCAGTGCCAGCAGGCGGTGCGCGACCCGGTTGGCGCGGCGGTTCAACTCCGCGAAATCGAGCTCCTCGCCCTGGTAGGCGAGCGCCGGCGCGTTTGGCGTGCGCGCCACCTGGTCTTCGAACAGGCGGTGGACCAGCGCGTCGCTCGGGTAAGGGCGGGCGGTGTCGTTCAGGGCGCGCAGCAGTTCCGCTTCGGCGGCGGGCAGGGTACGCAGCGACGCCAGCGCCGTCTCCGGCCGCATCAGCAGGGCTTCGGCAAGGCTCGCGATGGCATGTTCCAGGTAGGCGGCAATCCTGGACGAGGGCACGACGGCGCTGCGCAGCGCGATGGCGAAACGGTCGCCGAAATCGTCGACCCCGGCGCGCAGCGGATAGTTGCTGCGTTCTTCGCCGGCCAGCGGCTCCATGCCTTCCCAGGCGGCGTCGTCGCTGCTATGGCGGTAATTCAGCAGCGCGGTGAACAGCGGCATTCCGGCCGCGATCCCGCTGCACTGCTGCGCCAGGGTCAGCGTCGCCTGCTCGTGCTCGAGCAGTTCGTTCATGCGGCGCTGGGTCTCGGCGACTGCCGCGGCGACCGAGCGGCCGGCGGTATCGACGCGCAGCGGCAAGGTGTTGATGAACATGCCGACCGCGTTGCCGATGCCCGCCGCGTCGCGCATCCGTCCGGCCAGCACGGTGCCGAACACCACTTCGTCGCGGCCGACGCACTGGGCCAGGACCTGGGCCCAGGCAAGGTGGAACAGGGTGGCCGGCGTGACGTGGTGGCGGCGCGCGGCGGCGCGGATAGAGGCTGCCAGGGACGCGTCGAGCGTGACTTCGGTCTCCGAGACGGCCGCGCCCGTGCCCTGGGTGTCGAGCAGGCCGAATGGGGCCGTCGGCTCGGACACGTCGCCCAGCTCGCGCCGGAAATACGCCTGGTGCTGCTCGCGGGTGACGGTGCGGCTGGCCGCGATGTAGTCGCGGAACGGCACCGGCGGCGGCAGCAGGGCGGCGTCGCCGCGCAGGATCGTGCCGATTTCGCCCAGCACGGTTTCGAGCGCGACGTGGTCCAGCGCCATGTGCTGGCTGAGCGTGGCCAGCAGCCATGCATCGCTGTCGTTTTCCTGCATGGCGAAGGCGGCCAGCAGCGGCGCGCGCTGGACGTCCAGGCGCAGTTCGCGCGGATCGGTGTGGCGTTCGAGCTGCGCCAGTGCGTCGGTGTGCGGCTGCGCCAGCAGTTCGTGCACCGGCAGGCGCGCCGCGCGGCACACGACCTGCACCGGCTGCGGCAAGCCGTCCCAGAACATCGCGCTGCGCAGGATGTCATGGCGGTCGATCACCTGCTGCATCGCGTCCAGGAAGCGGTCCAGCCGCTTGCGGGTATCGAAACGGACGATCCAGCGGGTCAGGTAGAGGTCGCCTTCTTTTTCGAGCAGGTAGTGGAACAGGATCCCTTCCTGCAGCGGCGCGAGCGGATAGATGTCCTGGATATTCGCGACGCCGCCGGGGACGCGCGCGGCCAGCGAATCGATCTGCGCCTGGTCCAGCGCGACCAGCGGCAGCATGGCCGGCGTGATGCCGGTGCAGCCGGCCGGGATCAGGTTCGGCGTGGCGGCAAAGGCCGGCGCGAAGTCCGGGCCCTGGGCCATGCGCGCCAGTTCGCTGACGCTCGGCGAGGCAAAGGCCTGCCTGACCTCGAGCACCATGCCGCGCGCACGCAGTTGCTGGACCATGTCGATCACCAGCAGCGAATGGCCTCCCAGTTCGAAGAAGTTGTCGTGCCGGCCGACGCGCTCGACCTGCAGCAGGTCCTGCCAGAGCGTGGCGATCGCGATTTCCGCCTCGCCTTCGGGCGGCGCATACGGCCGGGTGGCCAGGGCCAGGGTATCGGGCGCGGGCAGGGCGTTACGGTCGAGTTTCCCGTTGGCGGTGAGCGGCAGCGCGTCGAGCACCACGAAAGCACTTGGGAGCATGTAGTCGGCCAGGTGCTGCGCGAGCTGCGCGCGCAGTTCGCCGGCGCTCGGGGGAGTACCGGTCAGGTAGGCCACCAGGCGCTTGTCGCCGTTCGCGTCCTCGCGCGCCAGCACCGCCGCCTCGCGCACGCCCGGGCATTGCAGCAGGCGGGCTTCGATTTCGCCCATTTCGATGCGGAAGCCGCGGATCTTGACCTGGAAGTCGTTGCGGCCCAGGTATTCGAATTCGCCGCCGGCAAGTCGGCGCGCCAGGTCACCGGTGCGGTACAGGCGCATGCCGGCCACCCAGGGGTTGGCCACGAAGCGGGCCGCGTCCAGCTCCGGCCGGTTCAGGTAGCCGCGCGCCACACCGGCCCCGCCTACGTACAGCTCCCCGGTGACGCCGATCGGCACCGGCTGCATGTGGGCGTCGAACAGGTAGAGCTGCAGGTCCGGCAGCGCCGCGCCGATCAGGCTGCCGCTGCTGCCTTCGATGTCGGCGCGGGCCAGTGGACGGTAAGTGGCGTGCACCGTCGTTTCGGTGATGCCGTACATGTTGACGAGGCGGGTGCGCAGCGGATCGTTGCGCTCGATCCAGGGACGCAGGGTCGGCAGCTCGAGCGCTTCGCCGCCGAAGATCACGGTGCGCAGGCTATGCTGGCCCGCATACTGGGCGGCGATCAGCTGGCGGAAGGCCGACGGGGTCTGGTTCAGCACCGTGACGCCCTCGCGGCACAGGAGGGTATAGAACTCGTGGGGCGCGCGCGCCACCGCGGACGGCACCACCACCAGGCGCCCGCCGTAGCACAGCGCGCCCCAGATTTCCCAGACCGAGAAGTCGAAGGCGAACGAGTGGAACAGGGTCCACACGTCCTGCGGGCCGAAGCCGAACCAGGCGTCGGTGCTGGCGAACAGGCGTGCCATATTCCCATGCTCGACCATCACGCCCTTCGGCTGGCCGGTCGAACCCGAGGTGTAGATCACATAGGCCAGGTGCTGCGGACCGAGTCCCAGCAGCGCCGGGTCGGGATTGGTGCAGGCATGCGCCGACAGGTCTTCGTAATCAAACAGCACGGTATCCAGGCCGGCGACGGCGACGCGCCCGGCCAGCGCCTGCTCGACCAGCAGCGCGCGCGGCGCACAGTCGGCCAGCGTAAAGGCCAGCCGATCTTCCGGATAGCCGGGGTCGAGCGGCACGTAGGCGGCGCCGGCCTTGAGGATGCCGAGCAGGCCGACCACCATGGCGATGCCGCGCTCGGCGCAGAGGGCGATGCGGTCATCCGGCCGCACGCCGAGCGCCAGCAGCCGATGGGCCAGGCGGTTGGCGCGCCGGTTCAGTTCCGCATAGCTCAGTTGCGCGTCCTCGAAGCGCAGGGCGACAGCGTCCGGCCGCGCCGCGGCCTGGGCCTCGAACAGCTGGTGCACGAGGACCTGCTTGCCCTCACCCTGCGCGAGCGGGGCCGGGCCGGCGGTCAAGTGCGCACGCTGCTCGTTCGACAACAGGTTCAGGCGGCTGACCGGCTGCGCGGCGTCGGCCACCATCGCCTGCAGCACGGCTTCGAAGTGGCCCGCCAGGCGCTCCATCGTCGCGCGCTCGAACAGGGCGGTCGCGTACACGAAGCGCGCCTGCAGTCCATCCGGGTGGTCGTCGAACACCACCGACAGGTCGAACTGGGCGGCCGCATCGAGCCGGGCTTCTTCCTGCAGGCTCAGGCCGGGCAGGGACATGCGCTTGTCCGCCGGCGCGTTGTCGAGCGCCAGCATGGTCTGGAACAGCGGGCTGTAGGCCAGGCTGCGCGGCGGGTTCACCGCCTCGACCACCTGCTCGAACGGGATGTCCTGATGGGCATAGGCGTCCACGGTGTCGCGCCTGACCTGGGCCAGCAGCGCCGCCACGCTTGGCGCGCCGGCGGTGGACACGCGCAGCGCAAGCGTATTGACGAAGAAGCCGGTCAAGGCTTCGAGCTCGCCGCGCTGGCGGTTCGCCACCGGGGTGCCGATGACGACATCGTCCTGGCCGCTCATGCGGCTCATCAGGATGCCCCAGCCGGCGAGCAGGGTCATGAACAGGGTGGCGCCATGGCGCTGGCCGAGCCGGCGCAAGGCCTCCGACAGGCCGGCATCGAACGTGGAGACGATGCTGTCCCCAAGGTGGCTCTGCACCGCCGGACGCGGATGATCGAGCGGAAGGGCCAGCAGTTCCGGCGCACCGGCCAGGCGCTCCTTCCAGTAAGCGGCCTGGCGCGTCAAGGCCTCGCCCTGCAGCCAGGCGCGCTGCCAGGCGGCGTAGTCGGCGTACTGGATCGCCAGCGGCGGCAGCGGGTCGGGCCGGCCCTGGCTGAAGGCCGCGTACAGCGCGCCCACTTCGCCCACCAGCACGCCGACCGACCAGCCATCCGAGATGATGTGGTGCTGGTTGATCAGGAGGACGTGCTGGTCCGGAGCGATGCGCAGCAGCTGGCCGCGGATCAGCGGACCCTGGGCCAGGTCGAAGGGCTGGCCAAAGAAGCCGGCGCTCGCCGCTTCTACCTGCCCGGAGGCGCACGCCAGCTCGCTCAGGACGAAGCCGCAGTCCGCCGGGGCGATGCGCTGGACCGGCTGGCCCTCGTGCATCACGAAGCTGGTGCGCAGGTTCTCGTGGCGCGCCACGATGCGCGCGAGCGTGGCGCGCAGCGCGCCGACGTCGAGCTCCCCGGTCATGCGGATTGCCGCCGGCATGTGGTAGGCGGCGCCTGCCTCGCCCATCTGGTCGATGAACCACAGGCGCTGCTGGCCAAGCGACAGCTGCAGCGGCGCCTTGCGGTCGGCGATATCGATGGCGCCCAGCGTCGACTGCTGCGCCTCGGCCATGCGGGCGGAGAAGGCGGCCAGCTCGGGATGGGCGAACAGTGTCCGCACCGGCACGTCCACGCCGAAGGCATCGCGCAGGCGCGAGATCAGCTGCACGGCCAGCAGCGAGTGCCCGCCCAGCTCGAAGAACTGGTCGTGGCGGCCGACGCGCTCGAGCTTGAGCAGATCTTGCCAGATCGCGGCCACCGCGATCTCGGTGTCGCCTTGCGGTTCGGTGTAGGGGCGGGTCGCCAGCGCGCTCATGTCGGGCGCCGGCAGGGCGTTGCGGTCGATCTTCCCGTTTGCGGTGAGCGGGAACGCGTCGAGCGCCACGAAGGCGGCGGGCAGCATGTAGTCTGCCAGGTGTTCGGCCAGCAGCGCGCGCAGCTCGGCGGCGCCAGGCGCGGTGCCGGTCAGGTAGGCGACCAGGCGCTTGTTGCCGGCATCGTCCTCGCGCGCCAGCACCACGGCTTCGCGCACGCCTTCGATCTGCATCAGGTGCGCTTCGATTTCGCCCAGCTCGATCCGGAAACCGCGGATCTTGACCTGCAAGTCCTTGCGGCCGAGGTATTCGATGCTGCCATCCATGCGCCAGCGGCCCAGGTCACCGGTCTTGTACAGCCGGCCCGCGCCGAAGGGATTCGGCACGAAGCGCTCGGCGGTCAGCTCGGGGCGGTTCAGGTAGCCGCGCGCCACGCCGGCGCCGCCGATGTGGATCTCGCCGCCCACGCCCGGCGGCACCGGGACCATCTGGGCATCCAGCACATACATCTGGGTGTTGCCGACCGGGCGGCCGATCGGCACGGTCGGGAGAACCTCGGGACCGACCCGCTGGATGCTGACTTCGACCGTGCATTCGGTCGGGCCGTAGCAGTTGAAGAAAGTTGCGCGTGCGCCCCAGTGGGCGGCCAGCGCGGGCTGGAGTGCTTCGCCGCCGACGATCAGGGTGATTGGCCCGAGGTCGGCGTCCAGCGGCAGCGCCGCCAAAGCGGCCGGCGCCATGGCCAGGTGGGTGATGCCGTGCGCCGCCAGGATGCCGAGCAGGGGGGCGCCCGGCATCATCGCGGCGCGGCTTGCCAGCACCAGGCGTGCGCCCGTGCTCAGGGCCATCATGATTTCCCAGACGCTGGCGTCGAAGCTGAACGAGGCGAATTGCAGCAGGCGGCTGTCCGGCTGCACGCCGTACGGACCCATTTCGGCGAGCATCAGGTTCGCCAGGCCCGCGTGGTGGTTCATCGTCCCCTTCGGCAGGCCGGTCGAGCCGGAGGTATAGATGACATAGGCCAGGTGCTGGGCCGTCAGCCCGAGCGCGAGCGGGTCCGGATTGGCGTCGCCGGCCGGGTCGCCGTTCGCGATCGCCTCTTCCAGCAGCAGCATCGGCACCTCGGTCTGCGGCAGGACCTCGTGCACGCCGGCGCCGGCCAGCACGGCGATCGGCGCACTGTCGGACAGGATGTAGGCCAGGCGCTGGGCCGGATAAGCCGGGTCGAGCGGCACATAGGCTGCGCCGGCCTTGAGCACGGCCAGCACGCCGATTACCATCGGCAAGCCGGGATCGGTACAGATGGCGATGCGGCGGTCCGGGCCGGCCCCCATCGCGATCAGGCGGTGCGCGAGACGGTTGGCATGCACGTTCAGTTCGGCATAGCTGAGCTGCTCGGCGCCACACACCAGCGCCACCGCATCGGGCCGGCGCGCCACCCAGTCCTCGAACAGGCTGTGCGCGGGCCGCTCATACGAATACGGGCGGGCGGTATCGTTGAAGACGCGCGTGACCAGTTCGCGCTCGCCGTCGACCAGCAGCTCGAGGCTGGTGATCGCCTGCTTGTCGTCCGCGGCCATGCCGCGCAGGATCGACTCGAAACGGCGCAGCAGGCGGTGCATGCTCGCTTCGTCGAACAGCGCGCTGGCATAGGTGAACGTGCCGGTCAGTTCGGCGCCATGGTCGGTGAGGGACAGCGCGGTCTCGAAGTCGGTGCTGGCGGAGTCGATGCCGATGCGCGACAGGGTCAAGCCGGGCAGGGCGAGCGCGTCGCCATCCGGCGTATTGTTCAGCGCCAGCATGGTCTGGAGCAGCGGGCTGTGGGCCAGGCTGCGCTGCGGGCTGACCGTTTCGACGACCTGCTCGAACGGGATGTCCTGGTGGGCCCAGGCATCGAGCGTATCCTGGCGCACCTGGGCCAGCATGGCGGCCACGCTCGGTGCGCCGGCCGTGGACACGCGCAGCGCCAGCGTATTGACGAAGAAGCCGATCAGGCCTTCGACCTCGCGCCGCTGGCGATTCGCCACCGGGGTGCCGATGACGACGTCGTCCTGGCCGCTCATGCGGCTCATCAGGATGCCCCAGCCGGCGAGCAGGGTCATGAACAGGGTCGCGCCATGGCGCTGGCCGAGTTCGCGCAAGGCGCTGGAGAGGCCGGCGTCGATGGTGAAGTCGACGCTGGCGCCCAGGTGGCTTTGCACGGCCGGACGCGGGTAATCGAGCGGGAGGGCCAGCAGTTCGGGTGCACCGGCCAGGCGCCGCTTCCAGTAGCCGGCCTGCCGGCCCAGGGCCTCGCCCTGCAGCCAGGCGCGCTGCCAGGCCGCGTAGTCGGCGTACTGGATCGCCAGCGGGGCCAGGGGATCCGGGCGGCCCTGGCTGAAGGCGCCATACAGGGCGCTGACTTCACGCAGCAGCACGCCGATCGACCAGCCATCGGAAATGATGTGGTGCTGGTTGACCACCAGGACATGCTCTTCGTGCGCGAGCTTGACCAGCAGGCCGCGGATCAGCGGGCCGCGCGCCAGGTCGAGCGGCGTGCGCAGGAAGTCCTGCATTGCCGCGTCGAGGGTCTGCGGTGCGTCGGACAGGTCGTCCAGTTCGAGCGCGAAGCCGGTGTCGGGCGCCGCGATGCGCTGCACCGCCGTGTCGCCCTCCATGACGAAGGCGGTGCGCAGGTTTTCGTGGCGCGCGACGATGCGGTCGAGCGTGGCGCGCAGGGCGTTCACGTCGAGTTTGCCCTCCAGGCGCAGCGCGGCCGGGATGTGATAGGTGGCGCTGGCGGTGGACTCGAACTGGTCGAGGACCCACAGGCGCTGCTGGGCCATCGACAGGGGCAGCGCCGCACTGCGGTCGGCCGGTTCGAGCGCGCCGAGGGTCGACACCGAGGCATCAAGCAGGGCGGCGGCGAAAGCTGCCAGCACGGGCTGGGCGAACAGGGCGCGCAGCGGAACGTCGATGCCGAAGGTATCGCGCAGGCGCGACATCAGCTGCACGGCCAGCAGCGAGTGCCCGCCTAGTTCAAAGAAGTGGTCGTGGCGTCCGACCCGGTCGAGCTTGAGCAGTTCCTGCCAGATCGCGGCAACGGCGCGCTCGGCTTCGCCCTGCGGCTCGGCGAATGCACGGGTGGCCAGCGCTTCGATGCCCGGTTGCGGCAGGGCGGCGCGGTCGATCTTGCCGTTGGCCGTGAGCGGGAAGGCGTCCAGGGTCACGAAAGCGGCGGGCAGCATGTACTCGGCCAGGTGGGCGGCCAGCAGCGCGCGCAGTTCGGCCGCACTTGGCGGCGTGCCGGTCAGGTAGGCCACCAGGCGCTTGTCGCCGTCAAGGTCGGCCGTGGCCAGCACCAGCGCTTCCTTCACGCCGGGCACTGCAGCCAGGCGCGCCTCGATCTCTCCCAGCTCGATGCGGAAACCGCGGATCTTGACCTGGAAATCGTTGCGGCCCAGGTAGTCGATATTGCCGTCGGCCAGCCAGCGGCCCAGGTCACCCGTCTTGTACAGGCTGCCTTCGCCGAAGGGATTCGCGATGAAGCGCTCCCTGGTTAATTCAGGGCGGTTCAAATAGCCGCGCGCGACGCCGTCGCCGCCGATATAGAGTTCGCCGGTGACGCCGAGCGGCACCGGCTGCAGGGCGCCATCGAGCAGGTAGACCTGGGTGTTGGCGATCGGGCGGCCGATCGGGATACTGCGCGCGTCCGGCGCGACTGCCGCGATCGGGCAGGTGACGGCGAAGGTGGTGCTCTCGGTCGGGCCGTAGCCGTTGACGATGCGCGCCGGGCTAGTTCCCTCCAGCGCGCGCGCGACGATGGCCGGGTCGAGCGCGTCGCCGCCGATCATCAGGGTGCGCAGGCGCGCAAAGGCCGGGCGCAGCGCCTCGCAATAGGCGTTGAACAGGCCCACCGTCAGCCACATTGCGCTGACCTGGCCGTCGAGCAGCACGCGGTTCAGGCGCGCCGGGTCCATCAGTTCTTCCTGGCTGACCAGGAGCACGCGCGCGCCATTCAGCAGCGGCGCCCACAGTTCCCAGGTGCTGGCGTCGAAGGCCGGGCTGGCGCAATGGGCGACGCAGTCGCCCAGGTCGGCGTAGTCGTTGTTGATCACGAGGCGCAGCACGCTGCGGTGCTCGATCATCACGCCCTTGGGCTGGCCCGAGGAGCCCGAGGTGTAGATCACATAGGCGAGCTTGCGCCCGTTCAGGCCCGGAAGCTGCGGGTTGGCGTCGGAATAAGCGGCGTAGAAGGCCCCGTCGTCCAGCGGCAGCAGGGTCGCGCCGTCGGCCAGCCCGGCTTCGACCAGGGAGGCGGCCGGGGCGCAGTCGGCGCGCATCCAGGCCAGGCGTTCCTCGGGATAGCCGGGGTCGAGCGGCACATAGGCGGCGCCGGCCTTGAGGATGCCGAGCAGGCCGGCGACCATCGCCGGGCTGCGTTCGGCGCAGATGGTGACGCGCTGTTCTGGTTGCACGCCGGCGGCGAGCAGGGCGTGGGCGACGCGGTTGGCGCGGCCATTGAGCTGGGCATAGGTCAGCTGTTCGCCGCCCCAGGCCAGGGCCACGGCGTCCGGCTGGCGCGCGGCCTGCTGCTCGAACAGGGTGTGTACCAGCGCATCGCGCGGATACGGGCGGGGGGCGCCCTGCGCCAGCGCCAGCAGGCGCTCGCGCTCGGCCGCGCTCACCAGCGGCAGTGCGTGCACGGCCTGGTGCTCGTCGGCCACCATGGCGCGCAGGACCGTCTCGAAGCTGCTCAGCAGGCGCTGCATCGTGGCTGCGTCGAACAGGTCGCTGGCGTAGGTCAGGGTGCCAAGAATGCGCTCGTCGCGCAGCTGGAGCGACAGCGCGGTATCGAAATAGCTGGCCGCGCCTTCCTGCTCGACGCGGGTGACGTTCAACCCATCCAGGCGCAGGCCGTCGTCGAGCATCGTGTTGTTCAGCGCCAGCATGGTCTGGAACAGCGGGCTGTAGGCCAGGCTGCGCTGCGGGCTGAGGGTTTCGACGATGTGCTCGAACGGGACGTCCTGGTGGGCGTAGGCGTCGAGGGTGTCCTGCCTGACCTGGGCCAGCAGCTCCGCGACGCTGGCCTGGCCGGCGGGCGCCACGCGCAGGGGCAGCGTATTGACGAAGAAGCCGGTCAGCACTTCGAGCTCGCGCCGCTGGCGGTTGGCGACCGGCGTGCCGATGACGACATCAGCCTGGCCGCTCATGCGGCTCATCAGGATGCCCCAGCCGGCCAGCAGGGTCATGAACAGGGTTGCGCCATGGCGCTGGCCGAGCCGGCGCAAGCCCCCGGACACATCGGTGTCGAGACTGAAGGCGATGCTCGCGCCACGATGGCTTTGCGCGGCCGGACGCGGGCGGTCCGTCGGCAGGGCCAGCAATTCCGGCGCCCCGGCCAGGCGCGCTTTCCAGTAAGCGGCTTGCTGCTGCAAAGCCTCGCCCTGCAGCCAGCTGCGCTGCCAGGCTGCGTAGTCGGCGTACTGGACCGCCAGCGGCGCCAGCGGGTCGGACTGGCCCTGGCTGAAGGCCGCGTACAGCGCGCCGACTTCGCGCACCAGCACGCCGATCGACCAGCCGTCGGAAATGATGTGGTGCTGGTCGATCAGGAGCACATGCCGGCCGGGCGCGATGCGCAGGAGCTGACCGCGCACCAGCGGGCCCTGGGCCAGGTCGCAGGCCTGCGCGAAGAAGGCGGCGCCGGCCGCCTCGACCTGGTCTTCCGTGCAGGCCAGCTCGCCCAGCGCGAAGCCGCAGTCCGCGGGCGCGATCTGCTGGACCGGCTGGCCCTCGTGCATGACGAAGCTGGTGCGCAGGTTCTCGTGGCGCGCGACGATGCGGTCCAGGGCTGCGCGCAAGGCGTGCACGTCGAGCGCGCCCTCCAGGCGCAGCGCGGCCGGCATGCGGTAGGCGCGGCCGGCGGCGGCGTCGAGCCGGTCGAGGAACCACAGGCGCTGCTGGGCCCAGGACAGCTGCAGCGGCGCGCTCCGGTCGGCCGGCGTGATCGCGCCCAGGGTCGCATGGCGCGCGTCGGCCAGCAGGGCGGCGAAGCCGGCCAGCTCCGGATGGGCGAACAGGCTGCGCAGGGCGACCTCGATCTTGAGTGCCTCGCGCAGGCGCGAGACCAGCTGCACGGCCAGCAGCGAATGGCCGCCCAGCTCGAAGAAATCGTCATGGCGGCCGACCCGTTCCAGGCCAAGCAACTCTGCCCAGATCGCGGCGACCGCGCATTCCAGCTCGCCTTCGGGCGCGGCGTAGGCGCGCGCGGCCAGGGCCAGCGCGTCCGGCGCCGGCAGCGCGTTGCGGTCGAGCTTTCCGTTCGGGTTCAGGGGCATCGCGTCCAGCACCACGTAGGCGCTCGGCAGCATGTAGTCGGCCAGGGATGCGGCCAGCAGCGCGCGCAGCGCGGCCGGCGCAGGCGGGGCGCCGGTCAGGTAAGCCACCAGGCGGGTGTGGCCGGCGGCGTCCGTGCGTGCCAGCACCACCGCTTCGTCCACGCCGGGGCAGGCCAGCAGGCGCGCCTCGATCTCGCCCAGCTCGATGCGCAGGCCGCGCACCTTGACCTGGAAGTCGTTGCGGCCGAGGTATTCGATCTCGCCGTTGTCGAGCCAGCGGCCCAGGTCGCCGGTCTTGTACAGCTTGCCGGGACAGAAGGGATTCGGCACGAAGCGCTCGGCCGTCAGTTCGGGGCGGTGCAGGTAGCCGCGCGCCACGCCGATCCCGCCGATATGCAGTTCGCCGGCCACGCCCAGCGGCACCGGCGCCATGTGGGCGTCGAGCACGTACATCTGGAGGTTGGCGATCGGGCGGCCGATCGATGCGATGCCGGCGCCGGCGCCGGCGCCGGCGTGGGCCGCCGCTTGCCAGGCGGTGACGTGGACCGCCGCCTCGGTCGGGCCGTACAGGTCGTGCAGCTCGATCGCCGGATAGCGGCGGCGGAACTGCGCGCGCAGCGTCGCCGGCAGCGCCTCGCCGCTGCACAGCACGCGGCGCACGTGCGGCAGCTCGGGCGAGGGCGACTGCTGCAGGAAGGCCTGCAGCATCGAGGGCACGAAGTGGACGGTGGTGATCGCCTCCTGATTGATGACCTCGGCCAGGTAGGCCGGGTCCTGATGGCCGCCCGGGCGGGCAATCACCAGCTCGGCGCCGGACAGCAGCGGCAGGAAGAACTCCCAGACCGAGACGTCGAAGCCGAAGGGCGTCTTTTGCAGCAGGCGTTCGCCCGGCCCCACGCCATAGGCCTCGATGCCCCAGCGCAGGCTGTTGACGATGCCGTCGTGCTGGTTCATCACGCCTTTCGGCTGGCCGGTCGAGCCGGAGGTGTAGATCACATAGGCCAGGTGCGTCGGCGCCAGGCCCAGCGCCGCGGCGTCGGGATTGGTGTCGGGCTGGCTCGCCGTTTCCGCGTGCGCCAGCCCCAGCGTGGGCAGGCCGGGGGTAGCGAATTGTCCGCGCAGCGCGTCCTCGACCAGCAGCGCGCGCGGCGCGCAGTCGGCCAGCATCGTGGCCAGGCGTTCGGCCGGGTAGCCGGGGTCGAGCGGGACCCAGGCGGCGCCGGCCTTCAGGATGCCCAGCAGGCCGACCACCATTTCCAGGCCGCGCTCGGCGCAGATGGCGACCCGGTCGTCGGGCTGCACGCCCAGTGCGAGCAGCCGGTGCGCCAGCTGGTTGGCGCGCCGGTTCAGTTCCGCATAGCTCAGTTGCGCGTGCTCGAAGCGCAGGGCGACGGCGTCCGGATGCGCCGCGGCCTGGGCCTCGAACAACTGGTGCACCAGGGCCGGCGCGCCGTAGTCGCGTTCGGTAGCATTGAAGCCGGCCGTCAGCAGCGCGTGCTCGGCGTTCGACAGCAGGTCGAGGCGGCCGACCGGCTGCGCGTCGTCGGCCACCAGGGCCTCGAGCACGGCCTGGAAGTGGCCCAGCATGCGCTCGACCGTGGTGTCCTCGAACAGGGCGGCGTCGTAGCGCAGGTCGCAGCGGATGCCGTCGTCGAATTCGATGGCTTCGAGCGCCAGGTCGAGCGCGGCGCCGCCGCTGCGGCTGCCGGCGTGGCGCGCCAGCGTGATGCCGCCCCACGGCACTTCCTTGTTCGCCGTGCCGTCGAGCAGCACGGACAGGTCGGCCGCATGCCTGGCCTTCTGCAGGTTGAACATGGTCTGGAATACTGGATGCCCGGCGCCCTTGGCGGCCGGCGCGAACTTCTCGGCCACCAGGTGGAAAGGCAGGTCCTGGTAGCGCAGCGCGCGCAGCGCCGTGTGGCGCACCCGCTTGATCGTCTCGGCCAGGGTCTCGCCGGCGCCGAAGCGGTGGCGGATCGCGACCGGGTTGACGAAGTCGCCCACCACCGCATGCCAGCGGCGGTCGGTGCGGCCCGGCATCGGCGAGCCGACCACGATGTCGTCCTGGCCGGTGTAGCGCTGCAGCAGGATCATGTAGGCCGCGAGCAGCGTGCCGTAGACGCTGGCGCCGTGGCGCCGTGCGAGCGCGCGCAATTGTTCGGTCAGCGCCGGCGGCAGGGCGAGGCTGCGCGCGGCGTGCCGTGGCTGCAGGTCCGGGCGATGCGGGCGGTCGAACGGCAGTTGCAGCAAGGGCAGGGCGGCGCCCAGTTCGGCTTCCCAGTGGCGCCAGTGGCGGGCGGCGCCGCCTTCGGCCAGCCAGGCGCGCTGCCAGGCGACGTAGTCGGCGTACTGCACCGTTGGAGCCGGCACCTCGATGCCCTGCAGGGCGGCGCCCATTTCGTCGAGCAGCTGCCAGGCCGACCAGCCATCGACGGCGATATGGTCGAACACGATGGCCATGACCACGTCGCCGCCGGCGTTGCGGTACAGGTGGGCGCGCACCAGCGGCGAGCCGTCCAGGGCGAAAGGCTGGGCGACCTGTTCCTGCAGGCGCGCGTCGAGGGCGGCCCCCGCGTCTTCGAGCGTGACTGCGACGCGGGCCCCGGTGCCGGCAGTCTGCACCGGTTCGCCGTCGACTTCGGCCAGGCGCATGCGCAGCATCGGATGCCGGTCCACCAGTCCTTGCAGCGCCGCGGCGAAGGCGTCCGCATCTAGGCGGCCCGCCACACGGGCGCAGAATACGTTGTTATGACTTCCCTGGCTTTCCGCGTCGAGCCGGTACAGGAACCAGCGGCTGCGCTGGGACGCGGACATCGGCAACCATGCTTCGGAATTGGCTTGTGGGGTCATGTTACGCTTTCTGGAATGGGGTAAGTTCGCTCGGCGATCGGCCGGCGGCGCAATGGTTGCCGGCGTCGTCAATCGGCCGCGCAGGCCAGCAGCGGCGTGGGGTCGGCCGGCGCTGCGTCGGACCGGCACAGGCCGGCCAGCGCGACGTCGATGGCCGGCAAGGCCGGCGCGAACAGGTGGCGCGTGGTCTTGTAGGGGAAGACCAGTCCGTCCACGAGGCTGGTGTGGATGCGCTCGATCGAAAACGGCGCCCCGGTCTGCCAGTCGTAGACCCGCACGCGCGGGTCGTCGTAGCCGAGCAGGACGCAGGGCACGTGGCTCAGGCCGAGCAGGCGCGCGGCGTGCCAGCGGTGGTTGCCGTCCATGATGATGCCGCTGCCGCGCTCGGCGGGAATGGGCGCGCTCCAGCGGCCGCTGGCGGCGATGCGGCGCGCCAGCGCCTCGACGTCGGCGTCGATGACTTCTTCCGACAGGCGCAGGTCGGCGACGGGGTACAGGACTACTTGGTAGGATGGGGCGATAGTCGACATGGCGTTCTCGGGTACGCGGGCGGCGGGCGGCGCGCTCAGAAGCGCAGCTCGCGGCTGCCGTACAGGCGTTCAGCCTGGATATCCCGGGCGCGGCAATGCTCGACGAAGCGGTCGGACTCGGTCAGCTGGATGCTGTCCGGGCTGTACTGCAAGCCCATGATGTGGCGCATCCAGGGCTCCTGTCCCATCGCGTACACGAATACCCGGCGCGGCGCGACGATGGCGCAGATCGTCGACGCACGCTCGTGGTCGGCCCCGGACAGGCGGCGCGATTCGTTGTTGCGGCGGTTGACCGGCTTGTCCAGCACCGGCTCGTACAGCCAGTTCAGCGGCGCGCCGTGGCATTCCATCCCGATGAACATGGCGTCCACCGGGCCGGTGTGCCGGCGGATGCGTTCGTACAGGACCGGGTCGCGGCCGTCGGAGTCGACCAGGAACATGAATTTCTTGCCCAGCAGGTCGAGCAGGATTGCGTGCTTGCTGTGGATGTTCAGGTCCGCGTGTTCGCCGGTGAAGGGCAGGCTCAGGACGCTGCCGCCGGGAACGGCGACGCTTTCCAGGCAGTCGAGCGCGGTCACGTTCGCGAACCCGAGCTGCTGCAGCGCCAGCTTCATCGACGGATCGGCGATCGCGCCGCTGTTATTGCTCGGGACGATGACGTGGCCGATGCGGTGGCGCAGCTGCAGCAGCATTTCGGCGCTGAAGTGGTCCTGGTGGGCATGGGTGATGACGACCCAGTCGATGCGCTCGGGCAGGTCGTGGATGCTGAAGCGGCCGTCCTGGGTATCCTCGATACTCACGAAAGGATCGAACAGGATGGTGGTGTCGGCGGTCTGGAACAGCAGGCAGGCGTGGCCGAAATAGCGCATGCGCACCCCTGCCTCGCGGTAGTCGCGGTCAAGCCTGGCGTGTGGCGCCTCGGCCTGGAACATGCTGCGCAGCAGCGGCATCTGCGCGTCGTCGAGCCCGAACATGGCTGCCAGCTCGCCCAGCGGGGCCGGCGTGGTGCGCATGGCGGCCAGGCGGTCGATGCGCGGGTCGGCAAACGGGATCGTGAGCGAGAGCGAGCCCTCGGATTCGAGCCGCGGGGTGCTCATGAAGAAGGGCCGGCTCTCGTCGCTGGCCAGGTGCAGCATCACCTGCTGGGTGGCGGCGGTCGGATAGGCCAGTTCGACCAGGGGCTCGAACAGGCGCAGGCTGGCGCGGTGCTCGGTGTCGTACAGCAGCTCGACCAGGCCGCGCAGCGATTCGGGCAGCTCGGCGTACAGGGCGTTGAGCGAAAAGCCGGTCGCGTTCTCGCGCAGGTGGGCATTGAAGCGGCGCAGGTCTTCGGCCAGACCGGCAAGCTGCGCGCAGGAGGTCGTGCTGTTTTCGAGCAGCGCCCTGGCTTGCGCGACCTCGGATTCGGCCAGGCTGACGAAGGGGCCGCCGTACATGGCCGGATCGCTGTTGGCCGCCACGTGCACCGCGGGGCTGTCGACGAAGGAGCGCAGCAACGGCAGCATGCGGTAATGCAGGTGCAGCGCCAGCGTGACCGGCGCCAGCAGGTGCGGCCACGCATACCACCGGCACACCAGGGGCTCGAACTTGACTTCGGGTTTCAGGTAGACCGGATCGGATACGTCGGCGTGGTTCAAGGTCAGCAAGGTCAGCTCCATGTCAGAAAATAGCCTGGCCGGCGGCGAAGCCGGCCTCGTGCGGGCGCATCACCAGCGCGTGGTTTCGCCGAAAAACTGCGGAATGTCCTGCGCCAGGCCGGCAGCCAGCGCACGCTCGTGGATGCGCTTGCCCAGGGCCAGGTCGAGGATGCCCATCCCGAAGGGCGAGAACACCACCGGCCGGTCCGGGTCGATCGCGATCTCGCCGCGCATCAGCTGGGCCAGGGTGCCGCTGACGAAACCGCGTCCGCCGGAGAGCTGCTCGGCCAGGTGCGGCGAGGTGCTCGCCTTCATGCAGTGGTCGACGTCGTCGAACACGTTCTGGGCGTCCAGGATCAGTTCCGGGCCGATGTCGCGCAGCGAGATGTTGAGCACCACCTGGCCCGGCTGGAAGCGCTGCGGCGCCGTGATGTAAGGCTCGCCCGCATTGGTGGCCAGCACCACGATGTCCGCCTCGAGCGCGGCCGCCAGCGACTGTTCGCCGACCGGGGTGCCGGGCGCCGCGGCCTGGGCGTGGGCGGCGAAGGCCGCGCGCGACGGGCCGTCCAGGTCATGCACGCCGATGCGCTCGATCTGCCAGCCGTCGGCGACGAACATGTCGAGCGTGTGGCGGGCGATCACGCCGGCGCCGATGAAGCTGACCGTGCCGGCGCGGCGCCGGCGGCCCGTCAGCCAGCGGGCGCCCAGCACCGCGCTGGCGGCCGTGCGCACCGCGCTGATCAGGGCGCCTTCGAGCAGGGCGTAGGGATAGCCGGTGACCGGATCGTTCAGCACCAGCACGGCCGAGGCGCGCGGAATGCCCTGTTCGACGTTGGCGGGGAAGCTGGCGATCCATTTGATGCCGGCGACGCCGAAGTCGGCCTCGATCGCGGCCGGCAGCGCGATGATGCGGTTGCGCGGCTGCGCCGGAAAGCGCAGGAAATAACTGTCGGGATTGACGGTCTGGCCGGCGTCGTGGGCGAGGTAGGCCTGCGCCACGACGTCGATCCAGGCGGCGGGTTCCTGGGCCAGGATCGCCTTGACGTGGTGACCCGAAATTACGCTAAATTCAAACATTGGCTGTCCTCGTCGGCCGATTGCGGTTGGTACGAAGGGATTGCGCCGAAGCGGGCGCGGACCCAGTCGTCGTCATAGACGGTGTTCAGGTAGCGCTCGCCAAAATCGGGCGAAATCGCCACCACGGTGGCCTTGGCCGGGATCCGGTCGCGCCAGTTGGCCAGCGCCGACAGCACGGTGCCGGTGGAGCCGCCGGCCAGGATGCCGTTGCTGCGCGCGAGATAACGGCACATGGCCACGGCGTCGCTCTCGGACACCATTTCGAGCGCATGGATGCCGCCCGGGTTGAAGATCTCCGGCCGGCGGCTGGTGCCCAGGCCCGGGATGTGGCGCGGACCGGCGGGCTGGCCGAAGGTGACCGAGCCGATGCTGTCGACCGCGACCAGCTTGGTCCACGGGCTATGCTCGCTGAAGAACTGCAGGCAGCCCATCAGGGTGCCGGTGGTGCCGGCGCCCACGAACAGGTAGTCGACCCGCTCGAAGCTCTCGAAGATCGCGCGCGCCGTGGTGCGCGCATGCGAGCGAGGGTTTTCCGGGTTGGCGTACTGGTTCAGCCACAGGTAGCGCGGGTCGCGCTCGGTCAGCTGGCGGATGTAGGCGATGCGCGTGCCCAGGAAGCCGCCGTTCTCGTCGCGCTGCTCGACCATGACCACGTCGGCGCCGAGGGTCTTCATCATGCGGATGTTGTGCGCCGAAGTGTTCGGATCGACCACGCAGGTGAAGCGGTAGCCGCGCTCCGCGCAGATGATGCTCAGCGCCACGCCCAGGCTGCCGGACGAGGACTCGATCAGGTTGGTGCCGGCGCCAATCAGCCCGCGCTGCTCCAGGTCGCGCACCATGCCCAGCGCGGCTTTCATCTTGATCGAGCCGGCCGGGTTCAGCGCCTCGATCTTCAGGAAGGCCTGTGCCTGGCCCAGACCACGCAGCTTGACGAAATTGAAATCGTTGACGACGTCGGAAATGGAGTCGAGATGCGCCATGGCGCGCGGCGCGCCCATCATGCGGCGACCGCGGCCGGCAGCTGGCGGCGCAGGGTGCGGTCGCAGGCGGCCAGGTGCACGCCGGTGGCCGCTTCGTTGGTGACGGCGCTCGCCTCCAGCAGCAGCCGGCGGCGCAGCGCGATGTCGCGCAGGCTGTCCTGGTCGAGCGCGCCGATGAAGCGGTCGACGCTGGCGTCGAGCTCCGGGCTGACTTCGTCCACGATGCCGAGGGCCTGCGCCGCCGCGGCATCGAGCGCGGCGCCGAACAGCACCAGCGAGCGCACGCGTGCCACGCCGAGCTGGTTGGCCAGGCGGTGGATCGCCATGCCAGGCCAGATCGTGGCGCCGCAGCGCGCCATGCTCAGGCGGGTGCCAGGCGTGGCGATACGGTGGTCGGCGGTGAGCAGCAGGTCCAGCATCAGCCCGCCGGCATTGCCGTCGACCGTGGCCAGTACCGGCATCTGCAGGGATTCGAGGCGCTGCATGGCGCGTTCCCACTTGGTGACCAGGGCGGTGTCCGCGTCCTGCAGCGCGTGGGCGCCGGCGCCGCCGTGGGCGGCGTCGAGGCGCAGCAGCAGCAGGCCGCCCGGGCCGGTGTCTTCGGCCTGGTCGCAGGCGGCGTTGACGCGGGTGAGGGCCGCCGCGAGCGGGCTGGCGCTGTCCAGGTGGAGGTCGATTACGGTGGCTCGGCTGTGGCGCACGGAAGAGATCGTCATGAAAGATGCATCCTTGTCGAAAAGGTTGAGGTGATTACCAGGCAATGAGGGCGGTTTCGATCGTCGAACCGGGGCCCATCGTCATGAATACGCCATGGTCGCCCGGCCGCACCGCGCCCTCGGCCAGCAGGCGCTGGTACGAGAACAGGAAGGAACCGCTGGACAAGTTGCCGTAGTTCATCAGGATCGACGTGGTGTGGCGCACGTCGTGCGCGCTCAGGCCCAGGTTCAGGCGCACCGAATCGATCACTTTCTTGCCACCGGAATGGATGATCCAGTGCGAGATGTCGCTGCGGCGCAGGCCGCTGCCCTCGAGCAGGCCGGCGATGACCTGCTCCGCGTTGGCGCCGACCACATAGGGCACGTCGCGGTCGAGGTAGAAGCTGAACTTGCCGTGATGGTCGTCCCAGTCGAAGCGCATGGCGCCGATGGCCTCCGAGATCAGGCAGCTCGAGAACTTCACGATGCGCGGCAGGCCGGCTTGCTGCTGCGGCGTGGCGCGCAGGGCGAGGGCGGCGGCGCCGTCGCCGAACAGGCTGTTGACGACCGCGGTCTCCATCGAGCCGTCGAACACGTAGGCGGCGGAGCACACTTCCACGCACAGCATCACGGCCAGCTTGCCCGGATTGGCGCGCGCCCAGTTGTTGACCGCGTTCAGGCCATTCAGGCCGGCGTTGCAGCCCATCCCGACCACGTCGATGCGGGCACAGTCGCGCGCCAGGCCGGCCTCGCGCGAGATCAGCGCGCTCAGGCCCGGGGTCAGCAGGCCGGTCGTGGTCACGCAGCACAGGTAGGCGACATCCTCGATGCCGGCATTGGCCTCGGCCAGGCAGGCATGCAGGGCGCATACACCCATCGCGATGCCCTGGCGCGAATGCTTCTGCAGCAGTTCGCCCTGGGTCTCGACCACCGGCTGGCCGTCAGGGCCGACCGCCGGAAGGGTCAGGTAGCGCTTTTCGATGCCGCCGTTCAGGAAGACGGAGCGGATGCGCCGGTCCTGGATCCCGAACATGTCGAGCATGTCGCGCTGGGTGAAGCAGTGCTCGGAGTTCGCGGTCCCGACGGCGACGATACTCGCCGCGCATGGGCCGGCCTCGAGGCTGCGGGTCGGGGTGCCTGCAAGAGGTGCCTGTAGTGTTGCCAGAGTCATGATTCGTCACCGTGTCGGTTAATTTCAAGAAGCCACATGGACTATCCGGAAATATGAAATCCGGGTAGTTAGCTGATTAAATCCGGGTAATTCTTTTATGAAATTCGGGTAGTGCTGGTATGAAGAGCGGGTAATGCAATGTATGAAATCCGGGTAGCCTGTTTAGTGAATCACGGCAGGATGCTCATGAAATTCGGGTAATTCGTTCATGAAGATCGGGTAGCGTGCCAATGCGATTCGGGTAATGGCATTGTTATGGTTTGTTTTATTATCTGGAACGAATCCAGGCCTGCTTATTACCCGGGAATATATATTCAGCATAAACACGCATTCATTAATTCGGGCGCAAGCGCTCCCTATGAATCGGGCGGACAAACGCCATCGATTCGCATCCGGTCCGCCATGCAATCGGCGGACTTCCTATATGTGTTTGTCTTGGGCCTGGCCGGGACGCGCAGGTCCTGCAAGCCGTGGCTTGCAGGCGCCCTGGGCCCCGGCGCTTACGCTGCCGCTCGGGGCGCTACGCCCCGCAACAGGGGTGGCGGCCCGTCCCGCAGGGGGAGGTGGCGCGCCCGGCTCCCTCGGCCGCGGCCGGGAGAAGATGGAGGAAAGATACCTGTACCGTTGTAAGACTCATGATTCCCTGTCGTGTCGAAAATTCGAAAAACAACACCGCTGGCCGGATGCCGGTGGCGAGCGGGTAATACGGAAACGATGGTGCAAATAACCGGGCACATTCAAACGAAATGGAGATTCATGTGCCGTCTACGAAGAACGGGACCGAGAATATCTGATTGGAATTCCAGTAGTCAATAACATTTTGTCCTAAATCAATACGAAAATAAAAAACGACAAAATTCTGTACATGTCGTTTTATCTGATGCAGAATTGGCGCCGCTTGTTGCACTATTCCAATTTTGTTGTCTGTTATCTCTGTTATAGAGGGTGGATCGAGTGGAGAATACGAAACCCAGGTTGGCGGTCAGTGGTGCGGCGATGGATGCCGTGGTGCCGCCCAAGCGGGGGCGGAAACGCGTGCTGGCCGCCGCCGCCGCGATCTGCGTCGTGCTGTGCGGCGTGGGCCTGTGGCGCCTGGTGCCGCGCGGCCTGCAGGTGCCGGCGACCGATGTACGTGTGGCCACGGCCGAACGCGCCGTGTTTTCCGACGACGTGACGATGCGCGCCAAGGCCGAGTCCTTCAAGTCGGTCATCCTCGACTCGGTCGAGTCCGGGCGGGTGGAAGAAGTGTTCGCCCGCGACGGCGCCATGGTGAAGGAGGGCGCGGTCCTGTTCCGCATCTCGAATTCGCAGCGCCACCTCGAACTGCTGCAGCGCCAGACCGAACACACCCAGCAGATTTCCAACCTTGCCAACCTGCGCGTGAACTTCGAGGTCGGCAACACCGCCTACGAACGGCGCGTGGCCGAGTTGCGCTTCAACCTGGAGCAGGCCCGCAAGAAGCACGCGCGCAACCAGCAGCTCGCCACCAACGGCTATATCTCGCCCGAGGCGCTGGAAAACTCGGCCGACCTGCTGGCCCAGCAGGAGCACCTGGTGCAGGCCGAACGCGAGCAGAACGCCGACGAAACCAGCGTCAAGCGCGCCGCCGTGCGCCAGATGGAGCGCGCCATCGAGAACATCGAGGTCGGCCTCAAGCTGGTCAGCGCCAGCGTCGACGCACTGCTGGTGCGCGCGCCGGTCGCCGGGCGGCTGACCGACTTCAAGCTGCAGGTGGGCGAAGCGGTGCGCCAGGACCAGCACATCGGCCGCATCGACGACCCGCGCCGCTTCAAGCTGGTGGCCCAGGCCGACGAATACTACCTCCGCCGGATCGCCCCGGGCCGCACCGGGCAGGTGCGCCTGGACGGCACGGTGTATCCGCTGAAGGTCGAGCATGTTTACCCGCAGATCACCGACGGCCGCTTCAGCGTCGAACTCCTGTTCCCCGACGCCCAGCCCGCGGGCCTCAGCCCGGGGCAGGGCATGGATGTCCAGATCACGCTCGGCGCGCCCGGGCAGGCCTTGCTGCTGCCGAACGGCCCCTTCCTGGCCGACAGCGGCGGCGCCTGGGTGTTCGTGGTCGCGCCCAATGGCCGCGACGTCGAAAAGCGCGAGATCAAGGTCGGCCGCCGCAACAGCCGCCAGGTCGAGGTCCTGTCCGGCCTGGCCCCGGGCGAGAAGGTCGTCGTGTCCTCCTACGCCGACTTCGGCAACGCCACCCGCCTGCAACTGAACAAATAATCAACGCAGTTCATCATTTCGTAACCGGAGACACCATGCTTAAACTCGTTAACGTCAGCAAGATCCATCAGGCTGGAGAGGTCCAGACCCGCGCGCTCGACAACATCAATTTCGAAGTGCGCGAGGGGGAATACATCGCCATCACCGGACCGTCCGGCTGCGGCAAGTCGACCCTGCTGAGCATGCTCGGCCTGCTGGATCGTCCGGACGACGGCGAGTGCTGGTTCGGCAACGAGAACGTCACCCAGTGGGGCGAGGTCAAGCTCAACCGCCTGCGCGGGGGGCGGATCGGCTCGATCTTCCAGAACTTCAACCTGATCGATGAACTGAGCGTGTACGAAAACGTCGAGCTGGCGCTGGAATACGGCGACGTGCCCGCGCGCGAACGCGGCCCGCGCGTGACGGCGATGCTCGACAAGCTCGGCATCGGCCACCGCGCCAAGCACCGGCCCTCGCAGCTGTCGGGCGGCCAGCAGCAGCGCGTGGCGATCGCGCGCGCGCTGGTCGGCAAGCCTGCGCTGCTGCTCGCCGATGAACCGACCGGTAACCTGGACAGCGCGCACGGCGACGAAGTCATGCAGCTGCTCAAGCAGATCAATGCCGAAGGCACCACCGTCGTGATGGTCACCCACTCGCCGGAGCATGCCAAGCAGGCCTCGCGCGTCGTGCACCTGCTCGACGGCCGCATCGTCGGCGACCACCTGCGCGCCGCAGCCTGATACCGGAACGGGAACCACGCTATGACACTCAAGGATTTTCGCCTGGGTTGGCGCCTGTTCGTGCGCCAGCCGGTTTTTTCTAGCATTACCGTCGGCGGGCTGGCGATCGGCTTCGCCGTCTGCTTCCTGGTGCTGGCCTTTACGCGCTACGAGTATTCCTTCGACACCAACGTCGACAAGGTCGACGAGGTGTTTGTCCTCAAGGCGCGCGCCAACTGGGGCCCGCCGTTCTGGAGCGAGAACGTGCCGCTGTCGATGAAGGAGACGCTCGAACGCAGCGGCGCGCCGGTCAAGGTCAGCGCGGTGCTCCCGACCTCGGCCGCGATGCGGGTCGGCTCGATCGTGCGCAATGTCGGGGTGGCCCTGGCCGATCCGGCGCTCGAACAGGTATTCGGCCTCAAGCCCCTGGCTGGCGACCTGCAGACCGCGCTCGGCCGCCCGGACGCGCTGGCGCTGTCCGACGAGACCGCGCGCCAGCTGTTCGGCACCACCAATGCGGTCGGCCGCGAGCTCAGCGTCCAGGGCCAGTCTTACCGGGTCGCCGCGGTGCTGCCCAAGCAGCCGCCAACCAGCTCGCTGCAGTTCGAAGCCCTGGCCGGCCTGAATTCCGGGATCTGGAGCGCGGCCCAGCGCGAGCATGCGCTCGACCCGTGGAGCTATTACTCGGACAACGTCCACGATTTCGTCACCAACAAGATCTACCTGCGGATTCCGCCTGGTCTCGATCGCGCCACGCTGCGGCAGAGCCTGGTCGACGCGATCGACGCCTCGGCCCTGCGATCCCACCTGAGCGCCCGCGACAAGGCCGAGCTCGGCACGAATCCACTGCTCGACGTGGCCTTCGGTCCGCTGGCCGATTCCTATCTCGATCCCTCGGCGCGCAGCAACAGCGGGGTAAAGGGCGACCGGACGGCGCTGTATGCGATGAATATCGTGGCCCTGCTGATCCTGCTGCTCACGGCCGGCAATTACGTCAACCTGGCGACCATCCGCGTCATCGCCCGCCAGCGCGAGATGGCGGTGCGCAAGGTGCTCGGCATCAGCAGCGTGCGCCTGGTGCTGCAGATGATGGCCGAATCGATCGTGGTCGCGCTGGCGGCGGCGCTGCTCGGCGCATTGCTGGCCGTGGCCCTGTTGCCGGCCTGGTCGGAGATGACCAATCATCCGATCGGCAGCATCCTCGGCAGCGCCGACTGGATCGGGTTCGCCCTCGTGGTGCTGGCCTCCGGCGTGCTGCTCGGCGTCGGCGCCAGCATCTACCCGGCCTGGGTGGCCTTGGGCATGCGCGCGGCGGAGTCGCTCAGCGGCCGTGGCGGCAGCGAAACCGCGGGCGGCCTGTGGCTGCGCCGCGTGCTGACCGTGACCCAGTTCGCGATCGCCCTGTTCGTCAGCGCCATGATCGTGGCGATCGCCTGGCAGATCAACTACCTCAAGGACATCGACTACGGCTACAAGGTCGATACCCTGCTGATCGCGAGCCTGCCGCAGGGCCTGACCCGCGCCCAGGCGCACAGCCTGCGCGACGAGCTGGCACGCCAGCCCGAAGTGGCGGGGGTGGCCGGCAGCTCGGTGATGACGACCCGGCTCGACTTCCTGAACACGCGCGCCGAGACGGTCAAGCTCGACGCCCTGCAGGTCAGCCCGGAATACTTCGCCACCATCGGCCTGGGCGCGGTCTCCGGACGGGTGTTCGATCCGCGCCTGGACACCGGCGACAATACCAAGGTGGTGGTGATCAACCGCGAGGCGGCGCGCCGCCTGGGCTATCCCGACGCGGCCGGCGCGGTCGGCAGCTTCATCAAGCACGGCGACACCAGCGTCCAGGTGGTCGGCATCAGCAAGGACGTCGCGGCCGGCTTCAACGCCGGCCCGCCCAAGGCCACGGTCTACCAGATCGCGCAGGACCTGCCCGACCTGACGATCCGCGCCCGCAACGACCTGGCCTCGGCCCAGGCCGCGGTGGAGTCGGCCTGGCGCCGGGTCTTGCCCGACCAGTTCCCGCGCATCAGCAGCCTGCGCACCCGGATCGAGCTCAATGCGAGCGGACCGCAGGTGATCCTGACGCTGTGCGTGGTGATCGGCGCGGTCATCATCCCGCTCGCGGTCTTGAGCATGTACGTGCTGTCGGCCAATGCGGTGCAGCGGCGCGCGCGCGAGATCGTGATCCGCAAGCTGTATGGCGCGGGACCGGCCGACATCGCGCGCCTGCTGGTGCGCGAATTCGGCGTGCTGCTGGCGGTGGCGGCGCTGTTCGGGCTGCCGCTGTCATGGTTCGCGAGCCGCATGTTCGTCGAACAGTTCGCCGACCAGGCCGCGATCGGCCCCTGGGCCCTGCTTGCCGCACTGGTCGGCGCCGTCCTGGTGACGGCACTGGCCACCGGCCGCCACACCCTGATGGCGATGCGCCTGTCGCCGGCGGCGGCGCTGCGCGCGGCTTGATCCCCGCCGCGTGGGCGTGCAGCGCGCCGCCCGCGCGGATTCCAACCCTGCACACAAACACACCATGAACCTGTCACAAGCAGAATTCGACGCCTGGGAGCAGGCGTCGCCGGCGTTCGCCGGTACGCTGGACGCGGACACGCCGCGGCTGGCCGCCGACATTGCGCTCGGCGAGGATATGTTGGCCACCCTCGGACCGAAGCCGGGCCGCGACCCCGCGCAAACCGCGCTCGCGCTGCGCGTGCACCGGCGCTGCCGGCGTGCGCGCAAGGCCTTCCTGACGCGCCATGCGGCTAGCCTGTTCGCGCGCCTGGCCAATACCGACGGCAGCCACCAGAGCTTGTCCGAACTGGCATTCGGCGCGGCCGAACTGTGCCCCGGCCTCGTGCCGACGCGCCGCCAGCTGGCGATGGAGGCCGAGTACACCCAGGCCGAAAAAGAGGCCCGCGAGATCGACCAGGGCCTGTTCTTCGGCGCGCTGCTCGCGCTGCCCGAGACCGGATCGGAGATCGTGCGGCGCATGCTGCGGCCGACCGCGAAAGCGCGCGGCCTGCTGGCGCGCTTCCAGCAGGAGGGCGAGCTGACGATCGGTGCGCTGCACCTGGAGCGCCGCGGCCACGTGGCCTACCTGACCTTCAACAACCGCGACTGCCTGAACGCCGAAGACAACGCCCTGATCGACAGCATGGAAACCGCCATCGACCTGGCCCTGCTCGACGAAGAGGTGCACGTGGGCGTGCTGCGCGGCGGCGTCATGGAGCACCCGCGCTACCGCGGCCGGCGCGTGTTCAGCGCCGGGATCAACCTGCGCCACCTGCATCGCGGGCAGATCTCGTACGCCGACTTCCTGCTGCGGCGCGAGTTCGGCTACATCAACAAGATGCTGTGCGGGCTGGCGCCTGGCGAAGACGGGAGCGCGGCCCGCGAGATCCCCTGGATCGCCGCCATCGACAGCTTCGCCATCGGCGGCGGAGCGCAGATCGTGCTGGCCTGCGACCGCGTGATCGCGGCCGAGGACAGCTATTTCAGCCTGCCGGCGGCGCAGGAAGGCATCGTGCCCGGCGCGGCCAACCTGCGCCTGGCGCGCCGCACCAACGGCAGCCTGGCGCGCCAGGTCATCCTGTACGGGCGCAGCGTGAAGGCGCACGAGGACGACGCGCGCCTGCTGTTCGACGAAGTGGTGGCGACCGAGGCGATGGACGAGGCGATCGCGCGCTGCGCGCAAGCCCTCGACAGCCCGGCCGTGGTGCCGAACCGGCGCATGCTCAGGCTCGCCGACGAACCGCCCGAGGCCTTCCGGGCCTACATGGCCGCGTTCGCGCTGGAGCAGGCCGAGCGCATGTACAGCGAAGATGTGCTGAACAAGGTGAGGCCGGCCGCATGACCCAGCTTGCCTCTCCCAAGCCGATCGCGCGCAGCGAGCTGCTCGCGGCGCTGGCCGACCCGGCCTTCGGCGCCATCAGCTTCCTCAACGAGGTCATCGACCGCTTCCCGAAGGCGATCTCGTTCGCGCCCGGCGCGCCCTTCGGCGGCTTTTTCGATGAACTCGACGTGGCCCGCTACATCGAGTTGTACAGCGCCTGGCTGCAGCGCGAGAAGGGCTTGAGCCCGGCGCAGGTGCGGCGCCGCCTGTACCAGTACGGCCCCAGCCGCGGCCTGATCAACGATCTGCTGGCCGAAGCCCTGCGCATGGACGAAGACATCGCCGCCGCGCCCGAAGCCATCGTCGTCACCGTCGGCGCCCAGGAAGCGATGATGCTGGCCCTGCTGGCCTTGTGCCCGACGGCGCAGGACCGGCTGGCCATCGTCAGCCCCGCCTTCGTGGGCATCAGCGGTGCGGCCAAGGTGCTGGGCGTGCCGATCGTGGCGGTCGCGGAAGGCGACGCCGGGGTCGACCTCGAGGCCCTGGCGCGTGCCTGCATGGAGGCGCGCGCCGCCGGCGCCCGGATTCGCGCCTTGTATGTCGCGCCGGACTACGCCAACCCGTCCGGCAGCCTGATGCCGCTGGCGACCCGCGAGGCCTTGCTGGCCCTGGCCGAACGCGAAGACTTCTTCATCCTGGAGGACAACGCCTACGGGTTCACGGCCGCGCCGGACCAGGCGCTGCCGACGCTCAAGGCGCTCGACACCGGGCGCCGGGTGCTGTACATGGGCACCTGCGCCAAGACCTGCCTGCCCGGCGTGAGGGTCGGCTTCATCGTGGCCGACCAGCAGGTACAGGGCAGCGACGGCGCCGTTCGCCTGCTGGCGGGCGAACTGGCGCTGGCCAAGAGCATGGTGACGGTGAACACTTCGCCGATCTGCCAGGCGATCGTGGGCGGCATGATGCTGGAGAAGGGCGGTTCGCTGGCGGCGGTCGGGCGAGACAAGGCCACGCTCTATCGCGACAACCTGGCGCTTCTGCTGGCCGCGCTCGAGCGCCACGTCGACGCCGAGCTGCGCGCCGCAACAAGGGTGAGCTGGAATCGTCCGGGCGGCGGCTTCTTCGTGCGCATGCAGCTGCCGGTCGACGCCGACGTCGAGCTGCTCGAATTGTCCGCCCACGAATACGGCGTGCTGTGGACACCGATGCGCGACTTCCACCTCGACGGCCGCGGACGGCGCGAGATCCGGCTCTCGTGCAGCTACCTGACACCTGGCGAGATCAACGAAGGGGCGCGGCGCCTGGCGCGCTTCCTGCGCGATGCGCGCCTGGCGGTCCGGGACGGCGCATGAGCGCCGGCGCGCAGGCCCCCGCCGTCATCTATCACAAGGACGGCCATGTGGCGCGGATCACCCTGAACCGCCCCTCGGTGCTCAACGCGCTCGACCTGCGCACCCACGCGCAGCTGGCCGAGATCTGGGACGATTTCGAGGCCGATCCCGCGATGCGCGTGGGCGTGCTGGCCGGCGCCGGCGGGCGCGCCTTTTCGGTGGGCCAGGACCTGAAGGAGCTGGCGCAGCGCACCGCCGGCGGGGAGGCGCCGTCCTCGTTCGGCAGCCAGGGCCGGCCCGGGTGGCCGCGCCTGACCGAACGCTTCGGCATGAGCAAGCCGCTGATCGCCAAGGTCGCGGGCTATGCGCTGGGCGGCGGCTTCGAGCTCGCGCTGGCCTGCGACATGATCGTCGCCGCCGACAACGCCAGCTTCGGCCTGCCCGAAGCCCGGCTCGGCCTGATTCCCGGCGCCGGCGGCGTGCTGCGCTTGCCGCGCCAGATACCGTCGCGCGTGGCGGTCGGCCACCTGATGACCGGGCGCCGCATGAGCGCCGCGCGCGCCTATGAACTGGGACTGGTCAACGAGGTCGTTCCCGCCGCCCAGCTCGACGCCTGCGTCGACGGCTGGGTGGCGGACGTGCTGGCCTGCGCGCCCCTGTCGCTGCGGGCGATCAAGGAAGTCGTCGCCCAGTCTTCCGGGCTGGACCTCGAAGCCGCGTTCTCGAAGCAGTATTACTGGGAAGGCCGGCGCCGCGACAGCGACGACTGCCGCGAAGGGCCGCGCGCCTTCCTCGAACGGCGCTCGCCCGACTGGCAGGGCCGTTGAGGCCCGCCTCCGCGTCCAATTTTTCCAACCATAAGGATTCATCGATGCACAAGCCGCTTTCGCCGACTTACGTCCCGCCCATCGCGATGCCATCCGGCCTCGCTGCGCTGGCCGTCCTGCTGCTCATGCTGTTGCTGGCCGGCCTGGGCATGCGCCAGGCCGAAGCGCCGGCGCCGGCCCCCGTCACCGCCCCGGCTTCCGCCTTCTCGGCGGCGCGCGCCATGACCCACCTGCGCCAGATTGCAGCCAAACCGCACCCGATCGGCACCGCGGAGAACGCGGCCGTGCGCGACTACCTGGTGGCCCAGCTGCGCGCCCTCGGCCATGCGCCCGAGGTGCAGAGCGCGATGGTGGTGCCGGCCAAGGGCGTGGTGGTGGGCCAGGTCAATAACATCGTGGTCCGGATTCCCGGACGCACACCCGGCAAGGCCCTGCTGCTGGCGGCGCACTACGATTCTGCGCCCCTGAGCCCGGGGGCGGCCGACAACGGCGCCGCCGTGGCGTCCATCCTGGAGGCGCTGCGCGCGCTCAAGCAGGGCGAGCCCCTGACGAACGACCTGGTGATCGCGTTCACCGACGGCGAGGAGGCGGGTCTGCTCGGCGCACGGCATTTCACCAGCCAGGCGGTGGCCGCCAACATCGGGATGGTGCTCAATTTCGATTTCCGCGGAAATAGCGGACCGTTCTGGATGTTCGAGACCAGCGCCGGCAACGGCAAGCTGATCGACGGCTTCGGCAAGCTCGAGCTCGCGCTGGGCAATTCGCTGCTGGCCGAGGTGTACCGTCTGATGCCCAACGATACCGATTTCTCCGCGTTCAAGCAGGCCGGGATGCCCGGCCTGAACTTCGCGGCGATGGGAAGCCACAACAGCTATCACACCGCGCTGGACCGCGCCGACCTGCTCGACGGCGCCAGCCTCCAGCACGAGGGCGAGATCATGCTCGCGCTGGCCCGCCATTTCGGCAACCAGCCGCTGGCGGAGATCCGCGCCGCCGACCGCGTCTACTTCAACCTGCCGGCGCTGGGACTGGTGAGCTACCCGGGGGGCCTGGTCCTGCCGCTGAGCCTGGTCGCGCTGCTGGCGCTGGGCGCGCTGGTGGTGCTGACGCTGCGCGCCGGCCAGGCGCGCGGTGCGCGCGTGGCGTGGGCCGCACTGGCCTTCGTGGTCGCCAGCGTGCTGGTCGCGCTTGCCTGCCAGTTGCTGTGGTTTGCGCTGTGCCTGCTTCATCCGGCCTACCAGTTGCAATTGCATGGCAATACGTATAACGGCGGCTGGTACCTGGGCGTCTTCACCTGCCTCGGGTTGGGGCTGTATGTGCTGGTTCTGGGCCGCCTGCAGCGCAGTTTCCGCCCGGCCGAGATGAGCCTGGGAGCATTCTCGGCGCTGGCGCTGGTGCTGGTCGCCGTGAGTATCCTGGCTCCGGGCGCCAGCTTCCTGCTGGTGTGGCCGCTGCTGGCGGTGGTGCTGGGCGGCCTGGTGCTGCGCAAGCGCGAATGGCCGCCGCTGCAGCGGCTGCTTGCGCTGGCACTGGCCGCGCTGCCCGCGGTCTGCATGTTCGCGCCGCTCGTGTCCCTGATGTACTACGGCCTGAGCCCGCAAATGGTGGCCGCGACGATCCTGTTGCTGATGCTGATGCTGGGCGCGCTCACGCCGCTGCTGCAGGCGCTCAAACGGCGCTGGGTGTTGCCCTTCCTGCCCCTGATGGCGGCCGTGGTCCTGCTGGGCATCGCGTCGGCGAACTCGGGTTTCGACAGCAGCCGGCCGCAGCCGGATAACCTGTTCCTGGTCCAGGACGGGGCGGAGCAGCAGGCCTATTGGGTGTCCGAGAACGACCAGCTTGCCCCGTGGGCGCGCAGCCTGTTCCCGGCCAAACCCGAGAAGCTGGCGCTCAAGAACGTGTTCGGCCCGATGGGGCGCCCACGCTGGGCGGCGCCGGCGGGACGGGTGACGCAGCCGGCTCCGGCGATCACGGTGCTGGGCGACAGCCTGGCCGGCGACCTGCGCCGGGTGACGGTCGAGGTGCGCTCGCAGCGCGCCGCGCCGCGCATGATGGTGTTCGTCGACGGCGCACCGGTCCAGCTGGCCGAAGTGCAGGGTCAGCGCTACGCCAGCCTGGGCGACCGCCCATGGCTGACCAACGCGTTCGGGATGGGCAAGCAGCCGCTGCACCTGGTGCTGGCGGTGAAAGCCGGCACACCCTTCTCGATCCGGGCGCGCGACTTCAGCTACGGCTTCGAACTGGCCGGCGCACCGGTTCGGCCGGCAGGGTATATCGCCCAGGCATTCCGCGACGGCGATACCACCCAGCTGACCAGCAGCCACCGGTTCGACTGAACCGGCTCAGGCGCCGCCGCCCCGCAGGCGGCGGTGCCGCTCGGCCAGGACGCCGGTGGCGACCAGCAGGGCGGCCAGCAGCATCTGGCCGCCGACGATGCCTGGCGTGACCCGATGGCGGATGCCGAAGGTGTCGAGCTGCGCCACTTCCCTGAGCTCGTTCGACAGCCCGAGCGCCAGCATGAACAGGAACAGGAAGGGCCGCGGCAGCCGCACGGCGTGGCCGAGGGCAGTAGCGAGCGCCGCGAACAGCAGCAGGCCGCTGGCCAGGGCGGCGGCCCCGAGCGGATAGTCGACCGCCCAGCGCACCAGCACCACCGAGCAGAATGCGAAACCGAGCACCAGCGCGGCAAGCAGTTGGCGCGCATAGCGGCGCCCCCGCCCGCCGGGCAGGGCCAGGCTGGCGTGGTACCAGCCGGCCTGATGGTCGCGGGTGGCGATGTCGCTGCAGACAAACGCCCAGGCCATCAGGCACAGCGGCAGGACCGCGGCCAGCGACGACGCGGTCGCCGGCAGCGTCACGCCAATTGCCACCACGAGCATGACGATCGTCAGCGGACGCGTCGTGAGCGTCATGCCCAGTTCCGCGAGCAGCGCACCAGGCAGGCCCGGCAGGCGCCCGGCTGCGTCCAACAGGGGAGCCGCGACGGCGGCGAAGCGGGCGAGACGGTCGTTCAGCGGCGCGAGCATCCTGCGCGCGCCTGCACCCAGGCGGGCAAGGACGCCCTGGCGCGGCGCTTCCCGGCGCTCGGGGGAATAGCGATGGAACAGCCGGATGGCGGGCCACAGCGGCAGCAAGGCCAGCAGGCCGGCCAGCAGGCGGGCGCCGACAAGCTGCGGGCTCAGGATGGCCTGCGGCATCGCCAGCACGCCCTGGGCCGGCTCGAACGAAGACCGCTCGGTGCCGATCGCACCGGTGCCGAACAGGTTCGCCAGCTCGGCCATGACGGTGTAGTGTCCCGAAAAATCAACCAGCAGCAAAGGATGGAGCTGGGCCCCGGCCTGGCGCCAGAACGGTCCCATCGCGCCCGCGCATCCCGCCCACAGCGCGAAATAGGCGATTTCGCCGGCGCGGCCGGTCAGCGGCGCCCAGGCATCGCACAACACGGCCATGCTCGCGGCAAACATGATGCAGGGTAGTCCGAGCAGGGCCCAGACCAGCAGGTAGGTCGGCAGCTCGATCGGCGCCGGCACCATTGCCAGGTGCAGCACCAGTACGGTGCCCAGCGAAACGAGCATCAGCAGCGCCAGCACGGTGACACCGCCGGCCCAGCGCGCCAGCAGCAGGCGTGCGTTGCTGACCGGGGTGCTGGCAAGCATGGCGCCGCTGCCATCGAGCATTTCCTGCTGTGCGCGGCCACGCAGCAGGTAGAAGCCGGCCAGGCCGGCAAACACCGGCACCATCGCGCCGAACATCAAGGCCATCACCGCGCTGTCATACTCGACCCGGGTGCGGTTGACCGTCAGCATGGAGGCGCCACTCTGCGGATCGACCCAGAACATCCTGGTGACGACGACGGTTGCCGCCAGCACCAGCACGAACTGCCAGCGCCCCAGGTGGCGCCGCAGTTCGTGGCCGACCATCGTGAGGAAGGCGCCGTTCATGCCGCCTGCTCCACCGGGAGTGGGTACTGCGCCATCAGCGCGTCTTCCAGCCCGGGTTCGGCCGGCACCGCGCCGGGGCAGGGCGCCTGCGGATGCGCCATCCGCAACTGCATGCCGTCTGCCTGCTGATGCGCGCGCAGGATCGTGACCGTCTCGCGCAGCCGGTGGTAGTGGTCGAGGTCGACGAAGGCCGACCAGATGTGGCCGCGCGCGCGCGCCATGATCTGCTGCGGACCGGCGTGCGTGGTCAAGCGGCCGCCGCTGATCATGACGATGTCGGAGGCGATGTTCTCGACGTCCGACACGATATGGGTCGACAGCAGCACCAGCTTGCTGGACCCGAGCTCGGCCATCAAGGCGCGGAAGCGGCGCCGTTCCTCCAAATCGAGCCCGGTCGTGGGCTCGTCGACCAGCAGGATGTCGGGGTCGTTCAGCAAGGCCTGGGCGATCCCGAGCCGGCGCCGCATGCCGCCGGAAAATTCGCCGACGCGGCGCTCGCCGAACTCCTGCAGGTTGACCAGCTCGAGGCATTCGCGCACCCGTGCCGGATCGCGCACGCCCTTGAGCGCCGCCATGTAGCGCAGGAAATCGCACGCCCGCAGCTTGTCCTGCACATTGAAATTCTGCGGCAGGAAACCGAGGCGGCGCCGGATCGCGTCGGGATCGGTGGCGATGTCGGTGCCATTGAAGAGAATGCGTCCGCTGCTCGGCAGCATCAGCGTTGCGATCATGCTGATCAGGGAAGTCTTGCCGGCGCCATTGTGTCCGATCAGCCCGACCAGGCCGGCGCCCAGCGACAGCGAAATATCGTCGACCGCCCGGACTCCGGATGGATAAGTCTTGCAGACGTTTTCAATACACAGCATGGGAATCGATCCTTGGGATAAAAGAATGGCAGGACGGGCAGGAGATAATTAAAGCAGGACGAAATAGCCTGTGCGCAGCCGCAGTATAATCAAATGGTCCAATACGGTCTTACATTAAAAAGGCATAACCCGAATGAGCATGCAGGAGTGGCTGCGCGAGAATCTGCCGATGGCGATCGCCTGCGCCGCGACCGCGCCTTTCCGGGTCGAAGCCGTCAAATGGGAGGCCGTGTTCGAGGGATACGCACCGACGATCTTCTTGAGCGTTCATGACGCCGCTGCATTCGATCCGGCCGCGTTCCGCACGGCGGGCATCGATCGTCCCGAGGCGATTGCACGCGCCGTCACCAAGCGCCAGGCCGAATATTTCCACGGGCGGCTTTGCGCCCGTGCAGCGCTGGCCCATGCCAATGCGGGATCCCGGCAAATACCGGCCGGAGCGATGCGCGAACCGCTCTGGCCACCGCATTATGTCGGCAGCATTACCCATAGCCGCATGCTGGCGGCGGCCGTGGTGGCGCATGCGGCCCAGTGCAGGGGTATCGGTATCGACATCGAAGACGTGAGCGGCGGCGCGGCGCTCGACGCCTTGCGCCAGACGGTCGTCTCCACGGCAGAGCTTGCCTATCTTGATGCGATTTCCACGGAGATCGGCAGCGACATATTGCTTACCTTGATATTCTCGGCGAAAGAGAGTTTTTTCAAGGCGGTATTCAGCACGATTAACAGGTATATCGATTTCGACGCCCTGGAAATCCGTTCCATCGACTTCGGCAAGCGCCGCGCCGTATTCGTTGTCCAGGAAAACCTGTGTCCGCAATTCATGGCAGGCGACACCTGCAGTATCGCGTTCGAATTGATTGGGAAAGAAACGGTATTTACCGTTTGCGCCTGGTAGGCGGCGAGTTTGAACCAGCGCCGGCCGGCGTTCAATGCGGCGTACGGCAGGTTTATGCGAAACGGGTGAAAATGGCAGGATTGCCGTCGTACTTTGCGTTAACCACATTGATTCGCACCCCGAGCAGATCGAATTGAATACAGGGGCATTATCTATTACAAAACCGGCGGTTAGCAATGCGAATGTCGGGCGGATTCCGGGCGGCCATGAGGCGCCCATGCGGCCATGTGATCGGCGCCGGAGCGCTCCGTGGAACCGGCCCGCGCAGGGAATGCTGGTTTAGATATTGAAATTTCTCAACAGTTGCGGCATAATATGGGCCACCGGGAGGTTAGCTCAGGGGTAGAGCACTGCATTCACACTGCAGGGGTCGCAAGTTCGAAACTTGCACTTCCCACCAGATTGGTTGTCGACAAAAAGGGCTTGCACCGTGAGGTGGCAAGCCCTTTTGTCGTTCCAGGCCTGCCCGTAACAGGCGGCGGGCCCGGAGAAGCCAGGCTAGGCACGGCTGTGCTCCGCCCGCAGCCAACCATACAGCACCGCCATCATGAAGGGGCCGACGAACAGGCCGATCACGCCCAGGGTCGACACGCCGCCCAGCAGACCGAACAGCACGGCCAGGAAAGGCAGGTTGACGCGGTGTCCGATCAGCTTGGGGCGGATGAATTTGTCGACCATGAACAGCTCGACCGCGCCCCAGGTGAACAGGCCGAGGGCCGCGCCGGGATGGCCCTGGCCGAGCAGGAGCAGCGAGACCATGGTGAAGGAGAGCGGCGCCCCGCCCGGGATCAGGGCCAGGTAGCCGGTGATTACGCCGAGCAGGGCCGGCGCCGGCGCGCCCGCGATGGCATACGCGACACCGAGCACGACGCCTTCCAGTACCGCGATCGAGCACAGGCCCAGCGCCGTGCCGCGCACCGACAGCGGCAGGATGCGGCGCAGGTTGCCGTAATGGCCGGGCAGCAGGCGCACGCCGGCGCCGTCGACATAGCGCACCACGGCCGGGCCGTGCAGGTAGAGGATGAACAGGGTCAGCAGGGTCAGGAACAGATACAGCGCATTGGCCAGGATGGTCGAGCCCCAGAAGCGCGCCGCGCCGGACAGGTGGGGCAGGACGTCGCCGAGCGTGGTCTGGATCAGGGCCTTGAGGCCACCGGGAATCGCCAGGTGTTCGTTCCACCAGGCGATCACGCGCTCGGACACCAGCGGAAGCTGCGCCAGCCAGCCGGGCGCTTCGACCCCGACTTCGTTCAGGCGCGCCAGCAGGCGCTGCACGCCGACCAGTTCGTGGCCGAGCGCTTTGATGAGCAGCAGCGACGGCCCGAAGAAGCCGACCAGCAGCAGCGCCAGCAGCATGGCGGCGGTGGCCAGCGGCGGGAAGCCGCGCGCCACCAGGCGCTCGCGCAGCGGCCAGGTAATCACGGCCAGCAGGCCGGCCCAGGCGAGCGAGCCCAGGAAATGCTGCAGCAGCAGCCCCAGGGCGATGGCGAACAGCACCGGTATGACGAGCGAGCCGTAGCGAAATGTGGATCCGGGTCCCTGGTCCACGGTTCAGCCTCCCCGGAGCGGGCGGCGGCTGCCCGGGTTGGCGCCTGCGGGCTGCAGGCGGGCCGGAATACCGGGGACGGGCGGGTGCGCGAGCCTGGCTGCGCTGGGAAATGCAATGCGTTTCATGGTTCCGAAGTGCTTTATCAAGAGGTGCAGGGCGGGCGCCTGGGCGCAGTTGCCGATGCTGAAGGATAAAGCAAGGAGCTCGTCCGGTAAAAGCGAATAATACCGAAAGATTACTTCGGAAAAACAGAAAGCGGGGTGAGGCGGCGCAGGGGCCGCCGCGGTTCGGCCCTGGATCAGCCGTGCAGGTCGTCGTCGGTGAGCGTGCCGTTGGCGTACAGGCGCAGCAGGATCGCCACCGGCGGCGGGATCAGGACGCCCGTCTCGAAGCGGCTGCCGCTGGACTGGGTGACGCCGAAGCGGTTCCAGAACTTTTCCTGGCTTTCGCGCTTGCGGATCCGCAGGCGGCGCAGGTCGTGCGGCGCGGCCGGCCAGGGCGCGGCTTGCGCCGGTGCAGCCGGGACTTCCATCCCATATTCTTCTTCCATCATCTTGCCAGCCATTGCCGCATCCTTCCGTTGATCCATCATGTTTTCGCTTGCGGTCCGGGACTTTGCCGGGACAACGCGGTAAGACTGGATCGTAATCGGAAAGGGTAGGCCCAAGGCTCTCGAAATGTCACGGCCGAGTAATTACTCTAATAAAGATCTTGGCGCTGTCACCGCAAGCTGTAGAAATTGAACTGCCGAGTTCCGGCGCGGTCCAACGATGATCTGATCGATTGTCGGGTGCGGCATGAACCGAGCAGGTTTCAACAGGTGGCTGAAGAAATTACCCTCGTTGACGCGGGGCCAGCACGCGCAGCTGCTGGACGCCTTGCGCCCGGCAATTGGCTTCGAACGCGTCTGCGCGGCGATCGCGCAAGCCAGACCCAGTCCCTGCTGCCCGTCCTGCCATGCCGAACGGCCGTATCGGCATGGGCTAAACCGAGGCATCCAGCGCTACCGCTGCCGCGCTTGCCGCAAGACCTTCAGCGCATTGAGCGGCACGCCGCTGTCGCGCCTGCGCCATCGCGCCAAGTGGCTCGATTACCTCTCGAACATGCTCGACACCAAGAGCTTACGTGCATCTGCCAAGGCCGTCGGCGTGCATCGCAACACGAGCTTTCGCTGGCGCCATCGTTTTCTTTCCTTGACCAGGCACGACCGGCCCGCGCAGCTGGCCGGCATCGCCGAAGCCGACGAAATGCTTTTGCTGGAATCGCAAAAAGGTTCGCGCAAGCTCGACCGGCCTGCCCGCCGGCGCGGCGGCGTCGCCGCCACACGCGGCATCACCCATGAGCACGTCTGCATCCTGGTCGCGCGCGACCGCACCGGGCAGACGCTCGACTTCGTCACCGGTCGCGCCGCCGTCACGAGCCGGCAGCTGCACCGGCACCTCGCGCCGCGGCTCCACCGGGATGTGCTCCTGGTGACCGACGGGCATCCCGCCTACCGGGCCTTCGCGCGCGAAGCGGGCATTGCGCACGCTTTCGTGAACCTGCGACTTGGCGAGCGGATGCGCGGCGCCGTCCACGTGCAGAACGTCAACGCCTACCACCAGCGTTTCCGGCAGTGGTTGGCGCGTTTTTACGGTGTCGCCTCGCGCTATTTGCCCAATTACCTGGGCTGGCGCTGGGCGCTCGACGGCGAACGCATTGGTTCACCGGAGGGACTGCTGAGAGCGGCGCTGGGCATCTTCCACACGTAACGGGCACAGCGCCAAGATCTTGGCGCTGTCACCGCAAGCTGTAGAAATTGAACTGCCGAGTTCCGGCGCGGTCCAACGATGATCTGATCGATTGTCGGGTGCGGCATCGTGGCGGATCTCGCCGCGCCGACAGGTTCGCGCTCATGAAATCCCACTGTCTAAGCTGACCCGCCAGTCCCAATCTCGGGTATGATCGTTAAGTTTCTTTTCGACACTAGTTCTATTTCAGCAATGAACCCAAAGACCGAATTTGCCAGCCCCTTCGCCGCCCGCGCCGTCAACCTCGCCAACTCCGGCCTGGTGGTGCTCGATGCCGCCCAGGAGATCGTGCTGTGGAACAGCTGGATGGTGCCGCGCTCCGGCTATTCGGTAGCGCGGGTGCGGGACCGGGCGCTGTTCGAGGTCTTCCCGGAGCTGCGCGGCTCGCGCGTGGAGGCAGCGGTGCTGGCCGCGCTGACCGAAGAGGTGGCGACCACGGTTCCCGCGTCGACCGGACGCGCGCCGTTCCCGCTGCGCGAGGCGGGCAGTTTCGATGGCGAGCGCATCGACCAGGCCGTCACCGTGACGCCCTTCAGCGAGGACGGCGAGCGCTATTGCCTGGTCGAGATCCGCGACGTCAGCGGCGCCAATGATCGCGAGCGGCGCCTGCTCGACCATGCCGAATCGCTGCGCGCGCGCTCTTATGTCGATGGCCTGACCGGCATCGCCAACCGCCGCCACTTCGACGTCGCCCTCGACCGCGAGCTGCGCCGCGCCCAGCGCAGCGGCGGGGCGCTCTCGCTGCTGTTGATGGACATCGATTCGTTCAAGGCCTACAACGACCACTTCGGCCACCAGGAAGGCGACGCCTGCCTGACCAGCGTGGCCCAGGCCCTGGCCGGGATGCTCAAGCGGGCCGGCGACGTCGCCGCGCGCTACGGGGGCGAGGAATTCGCGGCGATCCTGCCCGACACCCCCCCCCAGCAGGCGCGCGTGCATGCGGAGGCGATACGCGCCCACGTCGCTTCGCTGGCGCTGCCGCATGCACCGAACGCGCTGCGCCCGCACGTGACCCTGAGCATCGGCGTGGCCACCTTCGACCCGGAGCGCCTGAATGACGCCGCGACCCTGATCGAGGCGGCCGACAAGGCGCTGTATGCCGCCAAGCGCGGCGGCCGCGACCGCGTGGTGGCCGACGGCGACGCGCTGTAAGCCCTGGCGGCGCCGCCGCCGCGGCCGAGGTGTCGCATGCGTGGCCAGCGCCGGGCACGGCAAGGCTGGTGTACACTCGCCGTAAAACGCGCTCCCATCTTCCATGCTCAACGGCCATTACGAACCAACGCTGGTGCTGCTCTCGATCCTGGTCGCGATGTTCGCGTCCTACACGGCCCTCAGCCTGGCGGTCCGGGTCAGGCAATCGGACGGTCACGGCCCGCATGCCTGGATCGCCGGCGGCGCCTTCGCCATGGGCAGCGGCATCTGGGCCATGCATTTCATCGGCATGCTGGCTTTCCGCCTGCCGATGCCGGTCGGTTACGATCCCCTCATTACCTTCGTGTCCTGGCTGCTGCCGGTGGTCGTATCCGGCCTGGCCCTGTGGCAGCTGCGCCACCGCCGGCTCGGCGGGCGCCACCTGGCCTGGGGCGCGGTGCTGATCGGACTGGGCATCAATGCCATGCACTACACCGGCATGGCGGGCATGCGCATGGACCCGCCGATCACCTACGATCCCTGGCTGTTCCTGGCTTCGGTCGCGATTGCGATCGGGGCCTCCGCCGGCGCGCTCTGGATCGGCTTTCGCCTGAGCGAGCACCTGCGCCGTCCGCGCCTGCTGCAGCTGGGCTCCGCCATGGTGATGGGCGGGGCCATCGCCGGGATGCATTACACCGGCATGGCCGCCGCCCACTTCGACGCCGCCAGCATCTGCCGCGCAGCAAGCGATGGCGTCGAGCAGGACCACCTGGCGATCCTGGTCGCGGTGGCCAGCTTCGCGGTCCTGAGCATCGCGCTGCTGGCGGCGATCTTCGACGCCCGGCTGGCGTCGCGCAACCGCAGCCTTGCCGCTTCGCTGGAAACAGCGGCCGCGCGCCAGTCGCTCTACCTGCGCGAACAAAAAGCGCGGGTCGAAGCCGAGCACCTGAGCCAGCTGAAGGACGAATTCCTGGCCACGCTCTCGCACGAACTGCGCACGCCGCTCAATGCGATGCTGGGCTGGTCCCAGCTGCTGCTGCAGGGCGCGCGCGACGAGGCCATGCTGCGGCGCGGGCTGGAAACCATCGAACGCAATGCGCGCGCCCAGTCGCAACTGATCGAGGACATGCTGGACATGAGCCGCCTGATCACCGGCAAGGTGCGGGTCGAGGCGCTGCCGGTCAGCCCGGGCGAATTCGTCGACGCCGCCATCGAAACCGCGCGCCCGGCGGCGATCCTGAAACAAATCCAGCTCTCGGCCGACGTCGACTACGGCGCCGGTCCGGTGACGGGCGATCCCGGCCGCATGCAGCAGGTCATGTCGAACCTGGTGTCGAATGCGATCAAGTTCACCGATCCGGGCGGCCGGGTGGCGGTGAGCGTGCGCCGCGACGGCGAGCAGGTGGCGATCGACGTCACCGATAGTGGCGTCGGGATCGATCCGGCTTTCCTGCCCTATGTGTTCGACCGCTTCCGCCAGGCCGATGCCTCGTCTTCGCGCCGCCACGGCGGCCTGGGACTGGGCCTGGCCATTGCGCGCCAGCTGGTCGAACTGCAGGGCGGCGCCATCACCGTCTCCAGCCCCGGGACAGGCCTCGGCTCGACTTTCACGCTGCACTTGCCGATCCGGCAGGCCATCACGGCGCGTACCCCCGGCGTGCCGGCGCCGTCCGTGGACGTACCCGCCGAGGTCCTGGCGCATCCTGGCGCCGCGCTGGCCGGCGTGACCGTGCTGGTGGTGGAAGACGAACCCGATTCGCTGGAACTGGTGCAGCAGGTGCTGCTCGGCACCGGCGCCACCGTCCTGTCGGCGTCCAATGCGCAGGATGCGCTGCTGGCGCTCGAGCGCGAGGCGCCCGACCTCCTGATCAGCGATATCGGCATGCCGCTGATGGACGGCTTCCAGCTGATCCGCCAGGTGCGCGCGCTGCGCGACCGCCAGGCGGCCGCGATTCCCGCGATCGCCCTGACGGCCTTCTCGCGCCGCGAGGACCAGCAGCGCGCGCTGGAAGCGGGTTTCGACGAATTCCTGGCCAAGCCGCTGCGCCCGGCGTTGCTGGTGCAGGCAGTGGCGGCGCTGGCCGGGCGGCGCGCCCTGATGCGGGCCTGAGGCTGCGCGAAACCGCCCCGGGCGTGGCGCTTACAGCGCCGGCTGCCAGGACAGGTCGGGCATCACCAGTTGCAGGCGCAGCTCGCGCTCGGCGCCCGGCGCCTGGCCGGGCAGGGCGCTTTCCACGATGAAGCCGCGGTTGCGGCCCGCTTCCTTGCCCTTGTAGAGCGCGCGGTCGGCCAGCGCGATGGCCTGCTCCCAGCCGAAGCCAGGGTCGGGCGCGCCCGGCAGCGCGACCGCGCCCGCCGTGGCGCTGACGGCGAGCGCGCTGCCGTCGTCCAGTATCACCGGGGCGGCATTGATCGCGTTCAGGATGCGCTGCACCAGCAGCGGATATTGAAGCGCGTTCACGCCCTGCGAATACACCAGGAATTCCTCGCCGCCCCAGCGCAGCACCATGTCCGATTCGCGCACCGCTTCGTTCAGGCGCCGGCCCACTTCGACCAGCACCAGGTCGCCGGCGGCATGGCCGTGCTGGTCGTTGATGCGCTTGAAGTCGTCGATGTCGAGCAGGATGAAGCAGTCGATCGACCCGGCCTGCGCGGCCTCGCGCTCGCGCATGCGATCGGCGAAGGAGCGCCGGTTGTACAGGCCAGTGAGCGGATCGTGCGCCGAGCTGTGCGCCAGTTCGGCATTGAGCTCGGCCAGGCGGCGTCCGGTGCGCTGCGATTTCCGGTACAGCATGAAGACGAAGCCCGACAGCACCAGCGCCAGCGCGGCGCCGAGCGAGGTGACGGCCTGGCGCAGGGTGCGGTTACGGATCTCGGCATCCTTCACCGCGTTTTCCTGGCGCAGGACGGCGATCTGCGCGGCGCGCTGCTTGGCCTTGAACTGCTCCTGCAGCGCCGCGAATGCCTTGTCGCGCCGCTCCACCGCCAGCTCTTCGATGACGCTTTCCCGCTCGCGCACGGTCTGCAAGGCCTGTTTGTACAGCCCGGCCTTTTCCAGGGCCGCGCCTTTTTCGGCCAGCAGGTTGGCCACGCCCGGCAAGGCGCCGGCCTTGCGCAGTTCGCGCGTGATCCGGTCGATGTAGGCGCTGCCTTCAGGCATCCGGCCCTGGCCGAACAGGGCGAAACCGAGGTTGGCATAGGCCATCTGGATGGCGCTCTGGTCGTCCACGCTTTCGGCCACGGCAACGGCGGCGCGCGCACTGCGTTCGGCTTGCGGGTAGCGGTGTTCCTTGAGCCAGGCATCGGCGACGTTGCCCAGGATGTTCGCCTCGAGCCAGTTCAGTTCATTGCGGCGCGCCAGCGCCAGCGCGCGCCCGAACGACACGTGGGCCTGGCGCAGCTGGTAGAGCGAGACGTAGGCGCGGCCGTCCATGAAATGCATCGAGGCTTCCACCCGCACCGGCATGGCGCCGCTCGCCTCGCGGTAGGCGCGGGTGGTGTCGAGCGCCTTGGCCGCGTCGCCGGTATTCACGTACAGGCGCGCCAGCGCCAGCACCAGGTCGGATTCGCGCGGGGCCCACAGCCCGGGATGGCGCTGCACCAGTTCGAGCCCGTGCAAATAGTGGCTGAAGGCGCGGTCGTGCTGGCCCATGACGTTGTAGATCGCGCCGTAAGCGACGTCGGCGCTGGCCGTGAATTCGACGTTGTTCAAGCCCTGGTACTGGACGTTCAGGCTTTCGAGCAGGGCCATGGCGGCGGCCGGGTCGTTGTCGTTGAGGAGCTTGTGCACGCGTCCGAGGCTGGCCAGCGCGGTCTGCGCCGCATCGTTCTCGGCCTGCGCCAGGCCGATGAGCTGTTCGTCCACCGCATAGGCATCACGCAGCTTGCCGGCGTCGGCATGGGTGCGGCGCAGCAGGCGCAGATATGCGATGCGGATCGCATACGGCAGGTCGGCGCGCAGGCCTGCCGTTTCCCGGACCAGCAGGGCGCGTGCCTTCGGATTGCTTTTCTCGGCCAGCTGGGCCAGTTCGCGCAGCCGCGCCTGCGCTGCGCCTCCCGGGGCGCCATCGGCCGCGGCGGCCCCGCATGCCGACGCCAGCACCAGCAGCAGCGCAGGCGCAGCGCTGCGCCAGGTGCTCATCGCCATGCGGGACGGCAGCGGGGTCGTCATGGTCTGCTCGGCCGGGGCCAAATGAAGGTGAGGCGATTATGTTCTGTTGATTTACGGAAATCAAGCACGGTCTGAAGGTGCGCATGTTTGCGCTACGCAATATTTATTTTGTGTCTGAACAAGCGAAATGACGAGTTTCATGCTTTTACTTTGATTCAAAACAACAATCTGGTGATAATGTTACGCCTGCGAAATGCAACCCCGCAGGCAAGGCGAAGTCGGTTCCAGGGCCGGCATGGCGGTTACCACCACCATGCACGGAGCGCAAGGGCGAGAACCGCCCGGGCGACATCATTAACGCCGTGGAGCCACACTATTTTTTTGATTGGAGAACAAGCAGTGAGTCTTTTCAGAACCAAGAATCTCGACACGATGTTGGCGACAGCCCAGAAACCGGGCGGCCTCAAAAAGGTGCTCGGCCCGCTCGACCTCGTCCTCATGGGCATCGGGGCCATCGTCGGCACCGGCATCTTCGTGCTCACCGGCACCGGCGCCGTGACTGCAGGGCCGGCCCTGACGCTCTCCTTCATCATCGCCGCGCTGGCCTGCGGTTTTGCCGCCCTGTGCTATGCCGAATTTGCGTCGAGCGTGCCGGTGGCCGGCTCGATCTACACCTATAGCTATTTCACCCTGGGCGAAATCGTCGCCTGGATGATCGGCTGGGACCTGCTGCTCGAATACGGCCTGGCCACCTCGACCGTCGCGGTCGGCTGGTCCGGCTATTTCCAGTCGCTGCTCAAGGGCATCGGCGTGGTCCTGCCTGAAGCCCTGCGCGCCGCGCCGGGTGCACAGCCGGGCGTGGAGACCCTGTTCAACCTGCCGGCCTTCCTGATCATGATCCTGCTGACCTGGATGCTGTCGCTGGGCGTGCGCGAATCGGCCCGCATCAACAACGTCATGGTGCTGATCAAGACCGGCGTCGTGATCCTGTTCATCGTTGTCGGCGTCAACTACGTCAAGCCGGAAAACTGGCAGCCCTTCATGCCCTTCGGCTTCGGCAGCGTGATGAGCGCCGCCGCCCTGGTGTTCTTCGCCTTCATCGGCTTCGACGCCGTGACCTCGGCCGCCGAAGAAGTGAAGAACCCGAAGCGCGATCTCCCGATCGGCATCATCGGTTCGCTGGCGGTCTGCACCGTGCTGTACGTGATCGTGGCCTCGATCATGACCGGCATCGTGCCCTTCATGAACTTCAAGGGCGTCGACCACCCGGTCTCGCTGGCCCTGCAATACGCGGGCCAGGACTGGGTCGCCGGCTTCGTCGACCTGGCCGCCATCCTGGGCATGAGCACCGTGATGCTGGTGATGGCCTATGGCCAGACCCGCATCCTGTTCGCCATGTCGCGCGACGGCCTGCTGCCGAAGAAGCTGTCGGAAGTGCACCCGAAATACGGCACCCCGTTCTTCGCCACCTGGATGGTCGGCATCGTCTTCGGCCTGATCGCCGCGGTCGTGCCGCTCGACGTGCTGGCCGAACTGGTCAACATCGGCACCCTGGCCGCGTTCTCGCTGGTCTCGGTCGCGGTGATCATCCTGCGCAAGACCCGCCCGGACCTGCCGCGCGCCTTCCGCTGCCCTGGCGTGCCGGTGATCCCGGCCCTGGCGATCGTGTTCTGCGTCGCGCTGATGTCCTTCCTGAGCTGGCATACCTGGGTGGCCTTCGTCATCTGGCTCCTGATCGGCCTGGCGGTCTATTTCGGCTACGCCCGCAGCCGTTCGCTGCTGAACGTCACGAACCAGTAATCCCGTAGCCGCTTCCCGCGGCCACACCCGGCGCCCGGCCCGCATTGCTGGCCGGGCGTTGTCGTTTCCGCGCCGGGCAGCCTAGCTTACGTGCTAAGCTTTTCTGCGACGCCAGGCCCCTCCCGGGCCCGCCATATCGGAGATGCACATGAGCGCCATCGTGCTCGGCAAAAGCGACGCCCTGCTGGTCATCGACATGCAGAACGATTTCCTGCCCGGCGGCAGCCTCGGCGTGCCGCAAGGCGACCGGGTGCTCGCCCCAATCAATGCACTCATCGCGCTGTACCAGTCCCGCGCCCTGCCGGTGTATGCCTCGCGCGACTGGCATCCGGGCGACCATTGCTCGTTTGCCGCCCAGGGCGGTCCCTGGCCGCCGCATTGCGTGGCCGGCAGCGAAGGGGCGCGCTTCTCCAGCGAATTGCGCCTGCCCGGAAACGCCGTCATCGTCTCCAAGGCCGATACCCAGGCCCACGATGCCTATTCGGCCTTCAACGGCACCGGCCTGGCGCGCAGCATGCGGGCCGAGGGCGTTACGCGGGTGAGCGTGTGCGGACTGGCCACCGATTATTGCGTGCTCAATACGGTGCTGGACGGGATCGAGGCCGGTTTCGAGGTACTGCTGGTGCTCGAAGCGATGCGCGCGGTCGAGGTCAAGCCGGGCGATGGCGACCGTGCGGTCGCGCGCATGCTCGGCGCGGGCGCGGTCCCGGTCAGGCTGTCCGGGGGCGCGCTGGTGGCCGACCTGGCGCTCGGAGCCCGGCCTTAAGCCGGAAAATTGACCATCTGGCAAAATTCTCCCAGCTCTTCCATTGTCAGTTTTGTAATCCCTCTCTTACATCCTCGCAGCGCGCCTACCGATTCTCGCGAAACAGTTCAGTCTGGATAATGGGGGATTGTCTTCCCAGACCAACATTAATATCCGAGAGACATGAATTCGATGCTGTTAGACGCTACGCCCGTCGCCGCCCATGCCGCTCCCGCGATCCGGGAGCGTGCGAGGGACCTGTATTTCTCGCTCTACGATCATCCGCGCGCCAATCAAGACGAGGCGCGCGCCTACGTGCTGGAGCAGGTGGCGGCCGTGCAGGACTTGCCTGCCGACCTGCCGCCGACGCTCGCTGAACTGCCGGCCTGGGTCGAGGAACGCACCGACGCCGTCGGCCAGCAGTATCGCGACTACCTGGCCGCGCGCAAGAACGGCGCGCCGCGCCGCTGTTTTTCCTGCCGCTCGCATGCGCTGTATTTCATCAAGGCCGTGGCCCCGACCAAGCTGGTCGACGGCGCCTGGCTGTATGGCCTGCTCAAGCACTGGGACAACCCGGCCTACCACGGCCTGATCAAGACCTATATCGAAGAGCTGGGCGAGGGCGTGCCCGACAAGAACCACGTCACGCTCTACCGCAAGCTGCTGGCTACCCACGGCTGCGACGGATGGGAAGCGCTCGACGACGACCATTTCGTGCAGGGCGCGCTGCAGCTCGCGCTCGGCCACCACGCCGACCACTTCCTGCCCGAAGTCATCGGCTACAACCTCGGCTACGAGCAGCTGCCGCTGCACCTGCTCATCACCTCGTACGAGCTGAACGAATTCGGCATCGACCCGTATTACTTCACCCTGCACGTCACGGTGGACAACGCCGCCAGCGGCCACGCCCAGAAGGCGGTACAGGCGCTCGTCGATCTGATGCCGCGCGTGGGCGACCGCGATGCCTTCTATCGCCGCGTGCTCGACGGCTACCGCCTGAACGACCTGGGCGCCAGCAGCAATTCGGTCATCGCCGAATTCGACTTGCAGGGCGAACTGGTCGAGATCCTCGCGGCCAAGAGCCGCGTGGGCAAGAACATGCACTCGGACTACTGCCGTGTCGCGGGCCGCTCCGTGAACGACTGGCTGGCCACGCCGGCCCAGGTCCCGGACTTCCTGGCGGCCCTGGAAAAGGCCGGCTGGATCAAGCGCGGAGAAGAGGTCGAGCACAGCCGCTTCTGGGGCCTGGTCAGCGGCGAGAAGGCCGAGATGTTCGGCGTCTTCAGCGCCTACGAGCTGCAGGTGCTGCGCGACTGGATCACCACCGCGCCGGACGGAAAGCGTGCCGAAGGCCAGCGCGCCATGACCTGGCGCGCGCGCCAGCGCACCCTGGACAACCTGGGCCAGCAGCAGGATCGCAGCGCCGCCTTCCCGGAGCGCGGCCTGATCCGCCGCCACCCGCGACTGGAAGACGCCGGCAACGAACTGCGCCTGCTGGAAGAACAGGTCGCGGGCGCTAGCGGCAAGCAGGACGCGATGGCCCTGCTGGTCGGCCTGATGTCGCCCGAAGTACACCATACGGCGGCGGGGCTGATGGCCACCCGCATGTACACCCAGCTGTTCGATGCGTGAGCGCCGGGCGAGTTGACGATTGCCTGCGGGCCGCAGCTTGCTTGCGGCCCGCACCCATAATTATTACAAGGATCTATTCGTGCAAATCCTGGAACAACGCTTCTTGCGCGGACCGAACGTCCACGCCGATTCACCCTGCCTGCTCAGCATCATCGACCTGGAAGACCTGTACGGCGTCTCCTCGAAAGACATCCCCGGCTTCAACGAGGCCCTGTTGGCGGCGCTGCCGTCCCTGCACGGCCAGCTGCCGACCGGGCAGCGCGGCGGCTTCGCCCAGCGCCTGCGCGAAGGCACCTATCTGGGCCGCGTGATCGAGCAGGTCACGCTCGACCTGCAAACACAGGCCGGCACGCCCGCCAGCTATGGCCGTACCCGTCCCGTGATCGGCCGGCCCGGCCAGTTCCGCATCGTCTGCGCCTATGAGCAGGAACGCCTGACCCAGCCGGCCTTCCAGCTGGCTGTCGACCTGGTCGAGGCGCTGGGCAACGAGGAAGACTTCGACCTGGCCCCGCGTCTGGAAGAGCTGCGCGAGATCGCGGCGCGCTATGCGATCGGCACCAGCACCGCGGCGGTGCTCGCCGCCGCCCACGAGCGCGGCATCCCGACCCAGCGCATCACCGAAGAAGCCAATCTGTTCCTGCTGGGCTGGGGCGTGAAGCAGAAGCGCCTGCAGGCCACGACCACCGGCGACACCAGCTTCATCGCGGTGAAGATCGCCAGCGACAAGCAGCTGACCAAGTCGCTGCTCAAGGAAGCCGGCGTGCCGGTGCCGGAGGGTTCGGTCGTCACGAGCGTCGAAGACGCCCAGCGCGTGGCCGCGCGCATGAAGGCGCCCGTCACCCTCAAGCCGCTCGACGGCAACCAGGGCAAGGGCGTGACCGTCGACGTGCGCGACCCGGAGGGCGTCGCGCGCGCCTATCATTTCGCGCGCCAGTATGGCCGCCGCATCATCGTCGAACGCTTCGTCGAAGGCCGCGACTACCGCGTGCTGGTGGCCAACGGCCAGGTCGCGGCGGCCTCCTGCCGCCGCCCGGCCCACGTGGTCGGCGACGGCACCGCGACCATCCGCGAGCTGGTCGAGCGCGAGAACGCGCACCCGGCGCGCGGCGCCGGCCATACCAACATCCTCACGAAAATCGCGCTGGATGAACACGCGGCGGACATGCTGGGCAAGCAGGGCTTCGATGTCGACAGCGTGCTGCCGGTGGGTGTCGCGGCCGAATTGCGCGGCAACGCCAACCTGTCCACCGGCGGCACCGCCGAGGACGTGACCGACTTGCTGCCGGAATCGACCCGCCTGCTGTGCGTGCGCGCCGCCGCCAAGATCGGCCTGGACGTGGCCGGCATCGACATCGTCTGCCAGGACATCGCGCTGCCGCTGGACGTCCAGCGCGGCGCCGTCATCGAGATCAATGCCGCGCCCGGCATCCGCATGCACCAGTACCCGAGCGCCGGCACGCCGCGCGATGCGGGCGACGCCATCGTGCAGGGCCTGATGGGCGACTCGGACGGGCGCATCCCGACCATCGCGGTGACCGGTACCAACGGCAAGACCACCACGACGCTCCTGATCGGCCACACCGTGCGCATGGCCGGCAAGGTGGCGGGCGTGACCACCACCGAGGGCGTCTTCATCGACGGCAAGCAGGTCGCCAAGGGAGACTGCACCGGCTACTGGTCGGCCCGTACCGTGCTCGGTTCGCCCGAAGTGGAATTCGCGGTGCTGGAAACGGCGCGCGGCGGCATCCTCAAGCGCGGCCTGGCCTTCGATCGCTGCGACGTCGGCGTGGTGCTCAACATCGCCGCCGACCACCTCGGCCTGGACGGCGTGGACACGGTCGAAGACCTGGCCCAGGTCAAGGCGGTGATTGCCGCATCCAGCTCGAAGGCGGCGGTGCTCAATGCCGAAGACCGGCTGTGCGTGGCGATGGCGCGCCGCGTCAAGCCCGAGACCGAGGTCATCTACTTCTCGATGGACCCGGAGAATCCAACGCTACTCGCGCACCTGGAAGAGGGCGGGCGCGGCGTCTACCTGCAGGACAACGCAGTGGTCGTGGCCGACGCCAACCTGCACCAGGAATTGCTGCGGGTCGAGAGCATGCCGGTGGCCTTTGGCGGCCGTGCGCGCTTCAATATCGCCAACAGCCTGGCGGCTGCCGCGGCCCTGATGGCATCCGGCTTTACCAACCTGCAGATCGCGACGGGTCTCTCAACGTTTGTGTCGAATGGCCGCACCAATCCGCTGCGCACGAATATGTTCGACATCCGCGGCGTGACCGTGATCGTCGACTACGCCCACAACCCGGCCGCCTACCGCGCCATGGCGGAGATGGCGCGCGCCATGCTGCCTGGGCAGCTGGTGGGCATCGTGACGGCGCCGGGCGACCGCCGCGACGACGACCTGATGGAAGTCGGGCGCGTCTGCGGCGAGCGTTTCGACGAGCTGGTGGTGTACGAGTCGCAAAGCCGCGGCCGCGAAGTCGGCGAAGCGGTCGATCTGATCCTGGCAGGCGCCGAGGAAGCGGCCGGCATCAGCGATACGCTGCACCGGGTGATCGAGGTGGGGGAGGCAATCCGCCACGGCCTGAGCCTGTGCCGCGCGGGCGACGTGCTGGTGTTCGCCTGCGGTTCTTCGCTGCAGGTGTTCGTGGAAGCGCTGCGGGTGAATGATCCGGAAAGCGCGGACCTGGTGGCGTCGCAGGTCTAGGCTTATATCGCCGATGAAGAAAGCGGCCAATCGGCCGCTTTTTTTATCGCAACACCGACGCAACACCCTGAAGTTGTTGTTTGTCAGGAGTTAAAACGACGCAACACCGGGGTCAGGTCTGACATTCGGACACGGACTCAACTGGAATAAGGCTGGGCTCGTGTCCGAATGTCAGACCTGACCCTGACCCTTCCCCACATATTTTCCTTGTAGGCGGGCCGGGTTGCTGCTAGCTTCCCTGTCAAAAAAGCGGTGCATGCATGGCTGTGTTAGCCCTCTCTTTCGTAGCGTCCAAACTG